>JAZDNG010000039.1:0-63507 GCA_043800065.1 Candidatus Omnitrophota bacterium | reverse complement strand
GCGCCTTTGTCATGAAAGAATTTTTTAAAAAGAAACGTAAAAAATAACAAAAGTCCCTCTCCGCCTTCGGCGGATCGGGACGATTTACCAGAGTTAGACTATAGTAAATCGGAGAGGTCGCCTAGTGGTCGAGGGCGGCGGTTTGCTAAACCGCTATACGGGGTCAAACCTGTATCCAGGGTTCAAATCCCTGCCTCTCCGCCACCAAATTTTGCCTATAGACTTCGTCAAGCAAAATTTGATCCCGAGGTTGCGATGAGTAAGAGCAACCGAGGGACTACATTATATAATCGTACCGTAATAGAAAATTATAGTATTTATGTAGGGCGCAGTCAACCAAAAAAGAGGGTCAGACCCTAGTTATGTTAACTACGTTTTTAGGATCTGGCCCTATAAGCAAAATTGCGGCTATTCTATTGTTCGTGCGGAGAAAACAAAAATTCAGGCTCTACAATAGGTGCATAATCGGCAGGGAACGGTATCGGAAAAGTGACTACCTCATAAACCCCTACCAGGGTCCTTGCAAAAAATTTGTAAATTCCGTCTATTAGCCCCCAGCTTCCGGCAGCAACCGGCCCCTCATCATAAAAGGTATCCTGAATTGCTTTGGGAATCTCAATGGCGCCCGTGGCAACATTGGCCAATCCGCGGCCAAGTTTTCTCAACATGTTCTGGGCAAAACATGTGGATTGTATAGAAAATAGGCCTATAAGAACCACAGATACTACTATGACTACCATCTTTTTTCCCATTATCTCCTCCGTTTTAAAAGTACACCCTTGCAATTACTCGACTATATCTATAGTATAATCTAATTTCCCCAAATGTCAAGAGGATAGGAAGTATTAAAAGAGGCCGTGCTTTTTCAGAAACTCGGCATCTATATCGCCTGAGGCCCTTCCGATGCCGGCGTGCGCATATTTGGCAAGAATATCGCACTCTATATTGACCCTATCTCCTGATTTCTTGGAGCTTAGCGATGTCTCTTTCAAAGTGAGAGGTATGAGCGCTATTTTGAAAGACCTCTGCGCGATTTCTGTGACCGTAAGGCTTACGCCGTCAACCGAAACGGACCCCTTAGGAACAATGTATCTCACCTTGTCTTCAGGGACTCGTATTTCAACTTTATAATTGTTTGTCTCTTTTTTTACTGCGCCTATAACACCCACGCAATCTATGTGGCCCGTAACAAAATGTCCGGATATCCTATCGCCCACCTTTAACGACCGTTCGGCATTGACTATATCGCGGTCTTTTATATCGGAAAGCGTCGTCGCCTCTAATGTTTCGGCCATAATATCAAATTGCAGAATGTCCCTGTCGATTGAAGCAATGGTAAGGCAGATGCCGTTTATGGCTATACTGTCGCCTACTTTCGCGCCATGGGATAAACGTTCGGCCTTCAGGTAAAGTTTTACACCGGACATATTCCTTGCCACCCTCTCGACTAACGCTCTCTCTTCCACTATGCCTGAAAACATCAAAACTCTCCTCTTATTACAATATCCGGCCCGCACGTCTCGACTCTGACATCTTTGAGCCCTGCCGCATCTTTTATGGAACTACCGGACCCGCCGCAGGCTGTGGGGGCGGATCTACCGCCTATTATTTTTGGTGATATAAAAAAATATACCTCGTCGGCCAGCCGATTATTTACCAGCGATGCGCATAACTCGCTTCCGCCTTCGCACAAAAGAGATACAATTCCCCTAGCATATAGATATCTCAAAAGCGATATCAGCTTTACGCGCCCATTTTCACGCGGCAAAAGAACAACCTCTGCGCCCTTATTTTCCAGCGACCTCTTCTTCTTTAAAGAAGCTCCCCTGCCGCAGGCTATTAAAATGGCGCCGTCTCCTTTTGAGTTTTTTAATATGCGGCTTGCCTTGGGAGTGCGAAGATCGGTATCTAAAATTATCCGTAAAGGCTGTTTCTTAAAAGCGGGGCAATGCCTGTTATTCAAAAGAGGGTCGTCTTTCATCAATGTGTTTACGCCCACCATAACAGCGTCATTTAGCGCGCGTAATTTATGGACAAGGTGCCGCGATTCCTCCGAACTGATCCATTTTGAGCGTCCCTCTTTGTCCGCTATCTTACCGTCCAGGCTTTGCGCAATCTTTAATGTCACGTACGGCAGGCGCTTTTTCATAAATTTTATAAAAGGACGGTTGAGGCTCCTCGCCTCATCCTCCAATAGGCCGCATTCTGTCTTTATGCCGGCTTTTTTTAGGCAAGTCAGGCCTTTTCCATCGTTTAGCGGGTTGGGGTCTTTCATCGCAAAGACCGCTCTTTTTATGCCGCTTTTTATTACCAGATCAGCGCACGGCGGTGTTTTCCCATAATGCGCGCATGCTTCGAGCGTGCAATACAAGGTGGCGCCTCGCGCATCCTTGCCGGCCCGCTTTATTGCTAGGGCTTCTGCGTGCCCCGCGCCTGCTTTCCTGTGGTAATCAGCCGCTACTATCCTGCCGTTTTTCACCAAAACTGCGCCCACGACGGGATTCGGCGCAGTCATGCCGGTGCCCTTTTCGGCCAAAGAGAGGGCTATTGCCATATATTTTCTATCTCGCGGGTGGAATATTTTCATTTTGCATTTTTATATTATCCGCTTCCTTTTTCAGGGCCTCCACGAACGAATAAGGTATCTTGACCTTACCCAAAAGGACCTCGCCTTTGCCGGTACCGTGACAATCGGAACCGCCGGTGATCAGCAAACCGTGCTGCGATGCCATCTCTTCGTAACGCGTCATAACATTTGGGACATGCTCGGTATGGTATACTTCTATGCCGCGAATACCGTCTTCGACAAAACGCGCTATAAGGTCATCTCTCGCCAATACGCGCGGATGCGCCAATACGGGGACACCGCCCAATTTTATTATCATATCTGCTGCCTCTTTGGGCGTAAGCTTATATTTTCTAACGTAATGGGGCGACTTATTTCCTATGTATTTTCTGAACGCTTCGCTTATTGACGCCGTAATACCTTCATTGTATAAGGCCATCGCTAAATGCAGTCTTCCTACCGCGCCCGGCCCGCTCACCTTGAAAACCTTTTCAGCGTCTATGTCCACTCCTGCGCTTTTTAGTTTATCCACCATGGCGTAAATACGCTCGAGCCGCGCCTGGCGTATCTTTTTTAGTTTATCTTCAAACCACTCGGCTTTCCAATCGATAAAATAACCGAGTATGTGTATCTCGAGATTCTCTTCCTCGGCCGTCAATTCTACGCCGGGTATTATCTCCATGCCATATTCTTTAGCCGCTGCCATGGAAGGCGTTATCCCGTCTACCGAGTCGTGGTCGGTAATCGCTATTGCCGATAGCCCCTTTTTATGAGCAACTTTCACGACCTCCTCCGGAGTAAAAGTACCATCAGAATGAAAGGTATGGACGTGCAAATCTGCGAACTTCTTCATTTCTTTTCTTTCATTTTGTTTATCTTGTCGAGTACGCCGTTAACAAATTTGCCCGAATCCTTGTCCCCGTACTTTTTTGCTATATCTACGGCCTCATTTATGGAGACCTTCGGAGGGATATCGTCAAGATGAAGTATCTCAAAAGCAGCTATTCTGAGTATATTTCTATCTACGACTGCCATCCTGTCTATCTGCCAGTTGGTTGCGTATTTTGTTATGGTCGCGTCTATCTCTTTCATGTTTTCGACCACGCCTTTTACAAGCTGGCCTGCGAATTCACCGATAGAATCTTCTTTTTCAGATTCCCTTTCCCAGAAAGATTTCAAAGCATCCGCATAGCCGTCCTTTGTCATCTCTATCTGGTAAAGAACCTTTAGGGCGTATTCGCGCGCTTTTGTCCTTTTTCTCATGTTATAGGCTCCGTTTAGATTTTTTCAAGGAGATTCGCCATCTCAATAGCGCTGAGCGCTGCGTCTCTCGCTTTATTGCCCTGTTTCGCCCCTGTCCTCTCTATCGCCTGTTCCAGATTATCGGCAGTTATCACACCGAAAATGCAGGGTATGCCGGTATCAAGTGAAACCTTGGCTACTCCTTTGGCTACTTCGCCTGCTATATAGTCAAAATGCGGAGTATCGCCGCGGATTACCGCCCCAAGGCATATAACCGCGTCATATTTCTTTGACTTAGCTATTTTCTGCGCCACGATGGGAATTTCAAAAGAACCCGGCACCCAGATTACGTCTATTGACTTATCATCGGCGCCATGCTGCTTAAGCGTATCGAGCGCGCCCTCAACGAGCTTTGAGCTAAGAAACTCGTTAAAGCGCGAAACGACTACGCCGAACTTCTTATCCTTTGCTATCAGATTGACCTTCACCACATTTCCCATATTGGCCTCCGAATTTTTGCGTGCAAAAATTCGCCCCGAGCAAGCGAGCTCGCTTTTACGCATGCGAGCGCGTCGAGGGGCTACCTATCTATTTTTGCACTGTTAAATAATGTCCTAATTTTTCTTTTTTTGTCTCCAGATATCTCTTATTGGCCTTATTTGGCGATACCACAAGCGGTACGCGCTCTACCACTTTCAGGCCGTAACCCTCCAATCCTATTATCTTTTTCGGATTGTTCGTGATAAGCATTATCTCTTTGAGTCCCAGATCCGCCAAAATCTGTGCGCCTATGCCATAATCCCTAAGATCAGCATCAAAACCAAGCGCGGCATTTGCTTCTACCGTGTCAAGCCCGCCATCCTGAAGGGCGTACGCCTTAAGCTTATTGGCAAGGCCTATACCTCTTCCCTCCTGCCTCATATACAGAAAGACGCCTTTCCCATTCTTGCTGATAATCCTCAATGCGCGCTTAAGCTGTTCCCCGCAATCACAGCGGTGCGAGCCGAACACGTCACCTGTAAGGCATTCTGAGTGCACGCGGACCAATACAGGTTTTTTCCCGCATTCTCCTTTTATCAGCGCAAGGTGGTGCGATTTGTCGATCTTGGATTCGTAAACTGCCAGTTTGAATTTGCCGGCATCTGTCGGTATGTGGGTCTCTGTCAATTTCTCCACTAACTTCTCGCGCTTTCTTCTGTATTCTATGATCTCGGCTATAGTGCATATCTTAAGGCCGTATTTCAAGGCAAATTTATCCAAATGGTGGCTGCGCGCCATTGTACCGTCTTCATTTAAGATTTCGCATATTACTCCGGCAGGATAAAGCGAAGATACCCTCATAAGGTCAACGCACGCCTCCGTATGGCCGGCTCTCACAAGAACGCCGCCTTCCCGCGCCCTTAATGGAAATACATGACCGGGTTTTACGAGGTCTGCGGGCTTTGTATTTTTACTGCCTAAAAGCCGTATGGTACGGGCCCTATCTTTTGCGGATATACCCGTAGTAACGCCTTTTTTTGCGTCAACAGATACCGCCCACGCAGTCTTAAAAGGATCTCCCGGAGACCCTACCATTGAGTAAATACCCAGCCTATCCAGCATAGCCCCTTCCATGGGCACGCAAACAAGCCCCCGGCCGTATCTGACCATAAAATTTATATCCTCAGCCCGGACTTTGGGCGCAGCCATGACAAGATCGCCTTCGTTCTCTCTCTTTTCGTCATCCATGACGATTACCATTTTGCCGGCTTTTAGATCCCGTATGATATCCTGCATGTTATTGGCTTTCATGTCAATCCTTATCCCGCCTCGTAAGAATTATATTTCTCAGACAACCCCGCACTCGGCGGGATTAATTCGCACCTATAACTTATGTCGCTCCATTGCCTAATAATGCTCCATAAGTTATGTGCTCATTAAAAAAACAATGCCCCGTAGACATTTCTCCGGGGCATGGCAAAATAGTCGAAAATCACATGTTTTTAATCTTCTTCCATCTAGACTTTACTATCGGCCCCGGAATCGCGCCGGGTCTGCCCCGCTATTGCAAGGCTCGTAGGCTTTCACTACCGGTCGAGGAATTCCCTGTCCGCCGAAGCATATCATCTATGAAGTTTCTACTACGGCGAAGGCGGGTCACCTCACCCCGAAGATCGGTGGTATTATACCTTACCATCTCCCGCATGTCAAATAAAATAACATTAAGGTTACGTCATTTCTGCCGCTATTGACATTCCCTGCTTATTGGGGTATATTAGATAGTCCATATGAACGGCGAAGGCGAGAAACTGAAAAATACGGGAAAAGGCGACAAAGATCAAGTCGCCCTGCTGAAGGAAGAGCTCGAAAGAGTCAAGGCAGAGCTATCGCTTCTCTACGAAGTCTCTAATGCCATGCGGACCACTCTTGAGCTGGAACAGATATTATACATCATATTGACGGCCGTTACTTCCCACGAAGGGCTCGGATTTAACAGGGCTATGCTCTTTCTGCTAAATGAAAAAGACAAGACACTTGATGGTAAAATGGGCATAGGCCCCCATAGCATCGAAGAGGCCACAAGAATATGGAAGGGTATAGAAGATAAAAAGATGGCTCTTGAAGACCTGATAAATGCTTATGATAACTTCAGGCGCGATTCGAATTCGCAGCTTCATAATCTTATAAAAAGCGTAAGGATTCCGCTCAGCGAAGGACAGGGCATAATCACGATGACCAAAAACCAGGGTATAATCGCCCTGACCGCACTGGAAGGCATGTCTTTTGAAATCCTGGCGGAAGAAGTGCGCTTGCAATCCGAAGATAGATACTTGCAGATGCTCGGAACAAAATACTTTGTTACGGCGCCCTTAAAAGCAAAGGACAAGGTTGTGGGAGTAGTATTGGCCGACAATATATTTACCCAAGAACCTATTACTAAAGCCGATGTACGCATGCTCAATCTTTTTGCCAACCACGCAGGACTGGCTATAGAAAATTCGCGGCTTTACGAAGAGACCGTATACTTATCGAATACCGATTGGCTTACAAAATTATGGAATCACGGTCATTTCCAAGTTGCCCTGACAAATGAGATAAAGAAGGCCCGTGAAACCGATATGCCATTGAGCCTCCTCATGATGGATATCGACGATTTTAAAAACTATAATGACCGTTTCGGCCATGTCGCCGGAGATTTTATAATAAAGGAGATGGCGAAAGTTATGGTCGAGGCATCCCGTAAAAAAGATTGCGTCTGTCGCTACGGCGGCGAGGAATTCGCCATCATTCTACCTCAAACCACAAAAGACGATGCCAACCACATAGCTCATAGGTTAAGAGAAAAAGTCCAACAGTATTTTTTCCCGAACCAGGAATACCAGCCTAAAAAGGTATTTACCTTCAGCTGCGGCATATCTACTTTTCCTAAGGATGTTGCGGATAAAGACGCGTTGATAAAAACCGCTGACGCCGCCCTTTACAAGGCGAAAAAGGCGGGAAAAGACCTGATAATAATGCACGAACCGGCTATGTAAAGGGGGATCCTTCGTTTAGGTGAGGAGTTTCTCTGACTCGGCCGTTTTCTTCTCTTCGTCCCCCGACTCTACTCGGGACGAACCCTGAGCTTGTCGAACGGGTTCCTTCTCTTTCTCTTCCGAAGCCACGGCCTGCGCTCTCGCTTCATCGTGGAATTTTACCGAAACTATTTTGGATATACCGGATTTCTCCATTGTGATGCCGTACATAACATCGGCCATCGTGATAGTGCGCTTGTTATGGGTAACTACGATAAACTGCGATGTCTTGGTAAATTCCCTTATCGCTTTGGTAAAACGCTCCACATTAGATTCGTCTAAGGGGGCATCGACCTCGTCTAAAAGGCAGAACGGACTCGGATTTACTTTAAATATTGCGAATATCAGCGATATCGCCGTAAGCGCCTTTTCTCCGCCTGAAAGAAGGGTGATACTTTGCAGTCTCTTTCCGGGCGGCCTGACAGCTATTTCTATACCCGATTCAAGGACATCGTGTTCATCCAAAAGAAATACCTCAGCCTGCCCGCCTCCGAAGAGATACCGGAAATAATTTTTAAACTCGAATTGTATCTTTTCAAATGTCTCCATGAAGAGCTTGCGTGTCGTCTTGTTTATCTTGGATATAGCTTCCTTGAGCGATTCTTTTGCTTTTACAAGATCTTCGCGCTGTTGGCTCAAAAAGTTAAACCTGTCTTCCAGCTCTTTATGCTCTTCTATCGCTACCAAATTTACGGTCCCCATTGACTCGAGCTTGCGCTTAAGCTCTTCTATTTCTCCTCGGAATGATTCCCAGTCCGAAGACGGGTCGTATTCCACCTTATCATGGTCTATATCGACCTTGTAAAGTTGGGCCATTCTATTCCTAAGCGTCTCTGCCTTAAAAGATATCTCGGAACTTTTCATATTCAAGTTGTGGTCTTTATCTTTATCTTCGTTTGACAACTTGTATAGCTCGGCCAGGCGCTTTTCTATCATTTCTATAGCCGAAGAATTTTTCTCTTTGTTGGCACTTATTCGCGCGATCTCTTCGGTTATTGTCCTTATTTCGTTAGATAGTTCGACTATCTCCGCTCCCAGCTCTTCTATCTCCGAAGAAAGCTCATCCGCCCGTCTCATGGAAGACTCTATCTCGTCTTTTTTCTGCGCGAGAGACAGACTGTAAGTATTAAAGGACTCTCTTTGGGCTTCTATGTTCTGTGAAAGCGTGGCCTTTTCTTTGGAAATAGCCTGAATCTCTGTTTTGACCTTTGTTATCAGTATTACTATCTCTTCACGCTCTCTGGAAATATTTTTTATTGCCTCTTCGGAATTGACAAGAAGATTATGGGTATTATTCTCCTCCGTCTCGATCTCCACCAAGCACTTTTCCAGGTCATTCTTCTTGGAGGAAATGTCGTTCACTTCGTCCTGTATTTCTCCCCTTTCGAGATTAAGGAGCGATAATTCTTCGGAGAGCCTCTCATCCTCTTCTCCGACCGATAATAGGCGGCTCTTTTTACTGTGATATTCCGTCTCTTCTTCCCTGAGGATACTTTCCAAGGAGACGATCTTTTCTTCAAGGCTTAAAAGTTTTGCGCTTAAATCCCCTTTCGCCGCTTCCATTTTGCCGATAATATCCCTCGTAGATTCTATGGCGAAGGAGGCCTCTTTCAGGCGCAATTCTCTGCCGATAATACCCTCGTCCTCTCCGAATGCTCCCGACCCCCCCGCTATAAAACCTCGCGCTAGAACCTCGCCCTTTTTGGTCACCAGCCTTACGTTAGCTGAGGAATCCGGGGAAATATAATGTAGTATCTTTTCGGCCTTGTCTACACTTTCAACAAGATAAGTATTGCCGAGAAGCCCTGCCACTACCTTTTTAAGGCTGTCTTTAGCTGTAATAAAGTCGCTTAACCTGCCTACGATATCGTCTTTTAAAAGATGAGATGCCGCGGCCTCGTTCGAATCTGTTATCTCATTGGATACTATGAAAGTTGCGCGTCCTTTTTTAGTCGTCTCCAGGTATTCGGCCGCCTTTAAAGCGCTCTCTCTGTCTTTTGCCACTACACACTGGATATAATCGCCGAGCGCTGCCTCGGCTGCCCTTTCAAACCCTCTCTTTGCCTCGACCATATTGCCCAAAACGCCCTCTATGCCTTCTATCTTTAAATCGCCCTTATCAAGCGATTCTAAAAGCGCTTTTGTGCCGCCTATAAATCCTTCATGTTTCTTTATGAGATCTTCCAAAAAAGATTTTTTGGATTCAAGCGTAATAAGCGCGTCCCGTTCTTTCTGCAGCTCATCTTCCGAGGCCTTGACAGACGTAAGAAGCGCTTCTTTTTCGCCAAGTATCCTATCTTTTTCCGCGCGGATATTGTTAAGCCGGTTTTCCGTATCCTTAAAGTCCCTATCGGCCTCCGCCAGCTTCTCTTTTGCGGCCCTTGTCTCCTCATCCACCTTTTCCGCTTCCATGCTAAGACGCCTTAAACGCACAGATCTATTCTGTATATCGCTCGTAAGTTTTATAATCTCATTTTTGGATTTTGACCGCTCTGCCATATAGTTGACGAGGTTTTTACGGCCATCTATCACATTCTTTTCACTCGTCCTTATTTCCGCTTCCATCTCCAAAAGCCGCTTTTCTTCATCCTCCAAAACACGCACTTTTGCGCCTTCGGAATCGGAAATTACGGCAAATTCGTTTTCAAGCGCTTCTATAAGTTTTTGTGCAGAGAGGTGCCTCGATTCTATAGAAATTATTTCGGCTTTTAGGCTTTCGATCCTTGCCGAGAGCTCGGCAATCCGCTCTTTGTCTACGATTATCCTATTCTTATTCTGCTCTATTAACGACTCCTTGGAGAATTTGGAATTCTGCAGTTGGGCAAACTTCGCGTCTATACCGGCAAAGGATATCCTTTCCGAATCAAGATTTGATGAGAGGTCTTCTATGTCGCGGGATATCCTGGTGATCTCATCTTTTATTTCGGATGCCTCGGATTCCTTTTCTTCTCTTTCGCGCTTAAGGATCTCATATTCATAAAATGCCGTTTTAGATTCCAGGTCCTTAAGGCGGTCAAAACGCTCTTTATAGCGCTCCGCTTTCCTCGCCTGCCTCGTTATTGAATCTATCTGGCGCTTTACCTCTGTAACTATATCATTTACCCTGAGAAGGTTATTGTCGGTATCTTCCAGCTTTCTTATCGCTTCCCTTCTCTTGGATTTGTACTTGGTTATCCCGCTGGCCTCTTCAAAAATAAAACGCCTGTCCTCGGGACGGCTGCTTATTATGAGGTCTATCTTGCCCTGCTCTATGATGGAATATGCCTCGGCCCCTATGCCCGTACCCATAAATAGTTCGTTGACGTCCTTGAGCCGGACGGGGGCCTTGTTTATAAGATATTCACTCTCTCCTGAGCGGAATAATCGGCGGGATACTACGACTTCATCGACATCGATCGAAAGGTTTCTATCTTTATTTGATAAGGTAAGCGAGACCTCGGCCATATTTATCGGCTCTCTGTCGTCGGTCCCGTTAAATATGACATCTTCCATTGTGGAACCGCGCAAAGACTTGACGGACTGCTCGCCTAATACCCATTTTATGGCGTCAATAATATTGCTTTTGCCGCAGCCGTTCGGGCCTACTACCGTAGTTATGCCGGGCTCGAAATAAAGCTTCGTCTTTTCGGCAAAAGATTTAAATCCTACTATTTCTAATTTTTTAAAATACATGACATAACTAATATATACCATCCCGACGTAAAAGTCAAGACGGGTTATTTTCCTGTGATTTTTTTAAATGCCTTCGTGAGCTCCGGGACGACCTTAAAGATATCGTCGCAAATGCCGTAAGTGGCGATTTTAAAAATGGGCGCGTCGGGGTCCTTGTTTATAGCTATGATTATTTTTGCTGATTGCATACCTATCAAATGTTGTATTTGGCCGCTTATTCCGCAGGCAATATAAATTTTCGGGCATACGGTCTTTCCGGTCTGCCCTACCTGGTGAGAGTACGGTATCCAGCCGGAGTCAACGGCTGCGCGCGAGGCACCTACCGCTCCTCCTATCGTCAATGCCAACTCTTTTATAATTTTAAAATTCTCCGGGGCCCCTATTCCGCGGCCGCCGGAAACTATTATGTCGGCTTCCGAGAGGTTGACCGTAGACTCTATCTCTTCCACGATATCCAGCAGTTTTGTCTTTGATGATAAAAGCGAATCGTCTATCTTCTCTTCTATCAACTCGCCTTTTTTTCCCGCTGCGGCCTGGGCTTCTTTCATCACCTTATGCCGCACGGTCGCCATCTGCGGCTTGTGGTGGGGGGTAATGATGGTCGCCATTATATTTCCGCCGAAAGCAGGCCTCGTTTGCAAAAGAAGCTTATCTTTGGGGTCTATATCAAGCCCCGTACAATCCGCAGTAAGTCCGGTGCCTATCCTTACGGCTATTCTTGATATGAGGCTTCTTCCCATCGTCGTCGCGCCGCATAAAAGTATTTCAGGGGAATATTTTTCTATTAATTTGACGATCGCTTCCGTATACGGTTCGTCCTGATAGGCGCCCAGTTTCGGGGAATCTACCAGGTAAACCTTGTCCGCGCCTCTTTCGAAGATCTCACCGGCTTTATCTTTTATATTATTCCCTAAAAGTACGCCGCATAATTTCATCCCTAACTTATCCGCCAGCTCTCTCCCCTTCCCCAGGAGCTCCCACGAGACAGTTTGTATAACGCTCTTCTTCTGCTCGCAGAATACCCACACATCCTTACTCGGCTTGCCGGATACCGGCCGGACTTGGGCGGTGTCTTTTTTTAATTCTATCGCCTTAAATTTGCACGGATCGACGCAGGCGCCGCAGAGATTACATTTATTGAGATCTATTATGGCCTTTTTTTCTTTTAACCCGTTAGAGAAAGTCGACGACGGTTTTTTCCCCGAATGGGCTCCTCCTTTGACGGAAATGCTGTCGTCGACGTCGACTGTTGGAGAGCATAGTTCTCTAACGGGTTTTATCTCTATAGCGCCAAACAGACACGCCCTTACGCAGAGTTTACAACCGGTGCATTTGTCTAGTATTACTCTTATTGGCATCTTTCCTTTGTCGGGGACACTTTCCTTTACCGTAGCCGACACTTAAGTGTCGGCTACTACATGTCGGAAAATGTCCCCCTCTCGTCTTTACCGCAATCTTTAGTCTTTTGGGCCATCACAATCGCTTGTTGTGTATTTCTAAACATAACTGCCGTACTTTCTAACTAATTCCAGCGCTTTCTTATAATTCTCAAAACTTATATCTTCCGTAATGGGGCTATCGGCGTGGTATATATATCCGCCGCCTTTCATAAGGCCGTTCAATTTAGTCCTGATTTCGTCTTCCACGTTATCCGCGCTGATAAAAGCCTTTTCATCTATGCCGCCAAAAAGAACCAAATCCCTGCCATATTCAGTTTTAAGCCGGAAGATATCCATATCTACATCGCTTTCAAGCGGCTCCAACGCCCGCACGCCCGCTTCTATGAGGCGGGGTATAAGTTTGCCTATGTTTCCGTCAGAATGAAAAATTACGGGCAGGTTCTTTTTGGCGAAAAAATCGCAGAACTCCTTATGCAAATCAAAGAGAAAAGCATTATAATAATCCGTAGAAAAAATAAGGCCTGCTTTACACCCCATGTCCCCCCACAGCCATGCGCCGTCAAATTTGTAGCCCCTATCCAGCACCAGCTGACATAGCTTAAGTGTGAACTCGGCGGATTTTGCAAACACACCGGAGGCCTTACCGGCATCTTCCGCCATCATGGTCAGCACTTTTTCCCTTCCAAGTATGCCGGATATATGCTCAAACGGCTCAACGCAGGATAGTGCCAGAAATCTCTCGCCGGATTCGGCCTCCGCATAAGTATCTGCCAGGGCCTCGCCCGTGCTCGGCCTCGCAAAGCGTTCCGTCGTTATCTTATTCTTGGCAGCAGGGTCAAAATCCTGGTTGAAACCGAAAAGGCGTATGTCAAAACCGAAATATTCTTCCGCCTTAGCATCCTTTGGCAGTTTGCCGCGATCACGCCACTTTTTTATCGTGGCTTCGGTAAAATCATCCGCAATGCCGAGCGTGTCCGGCACTTCAAAACTCAGGGTTTTCTTCATCCTGTCGCGTGAATTCATTTAGAAAGATCTCTTATATCACATCATTTTTTAGCAATTCTACCAATTTATTTGCTACTTCGTTCGGCTCGCCATCCAACATCTGCCCCCCTGCGCGCGCCGGAGGCGTAAATATCTTAACGACCTTTGTCGGTGAGCCGTTTAATCCCACCCGTGAAGGCTCGAGCCCCAGATCTTGAGATGTCCATGTGGTTATCTCTGCCTTATTGGCCTTCATCTTGCCCTTCAGTGAGGGAAGCCGCGGTTCATTTATCTCTTTTACCACGGTCATGAGGCAGGGTAGCGGTATTTCTATTATCTCATAACCTTCCTCGACCATCCGCTCGACTCTGGCCTTGCCGTTCGTTATCTCTTCTATCTTTTTTACATAGGTAACTTGCGGTATATCGAGATGAGTGGATATGCCGGTCCCCACCTGCGCCGTGTCACCATCGGATGCCTGCTTGCCGCAGAGTATTATATCAAAACTGCCTATCTTTTTGATACCGCTGGCAAGGGCATAGCTCGTAGCAAGGGTATCGCTGCCGGCAAAGGCCCTATCGGAAAGAAGTATGGCTTCGTCGGCGCCTAGTGAAATCGCCTCGCGAAGCGCCTGCTGGGCCTGCGGCGGCCCCATAGTAAGAACTATGACCTTCCCGCCGAATTTCTCTTTAAGCCTGACGGCTTCTTCTATGGCATAAGTATCGAAAGGATTTATGATAGAAGCCACGCCTTCGCGTATAAGAGTATTGGTAGCGGGATCTATTTTTACGTCGGTGGTATCCGGTACCTGTTTTATGCAAACAATTATATTCATGCCATCGCCTATCGCTTCTTAACCAATCCTTTTATCAGCGCATTAGCGATAACGCTGCGCTGTATCTGGTTTGTACCTTCGTATATCTGGGTTATCTTTGCGTCGCGCATATATTTTTCTACGGGATAATCCCTCATATAGCCGTAACCGCCGTATAACTGCACACAATCGGTAGTAACTTTCATCGCGACGTCGCTCGCGTACATCTTTGCCATAGCAGAAGCCGTGGCAACGTCTTTAGCGCCTGAGTCTATCATCCTTGCCGAGGAAAGTACCAGCGCCCTCGCTGCTTCTATTTGCGTGGCCATGTCGGCCAGCATAAACTGAACGCCTTGAAAACTGCTGATGGATTGCCCGAATTGCTGTCTTTCATGCACATATTTTAGCGTAAGGTCAAAAGCGCCCTGCGCTATGCCTACTGCCTGCGCCGCGACCCCGGGCCGGGAATTATCGAATGTCTTCATCGCGACTATGAAGCCCATGCCTTCTCTCGCAAGGATATTCTCTTTAGGCACCTTGCAGTCCTGAAAGATGAGTTCTCTTGTGGCGGAGGCGCGTATCCCCATCTTCTTCTCTTTCTTTCCGAAAGTAAATCCGGGCGTATCCTTTTCGACTATAATCGCGCTTGCGCCGCGCGCGCCTTTCGTCTTATCCGTCATGGCTATAACCGTGTAGGTCTCTGCCTCTCCGGCGTTCGTTATCCATTGTTTCGTCCCGTTCAATATATAATGATCGCCGTCTTTCTTTGCAGTAGTCTTTATGCTGCCGGCGTCCGAACCCGCCTCTGCTTCGGTAATGGCGAATGCCGCCAGCTTTTTACCTTTTGCTATATCAGGTAGATATTTTTTCTTCTGTTCGTCATTTCCGTAAAGTATTATAGGATATGTCCCGAGCGCGGTTGCCGCGAACGCGAGCGCGATACCGCCGCATGCCTTCGACAGCTCTTCTGTCGCTACGCACAATTCCATTACTCCGCCGCCCGTACCTCCGTACTCCTCAGGAATATATATACCGCACATATCGCTTTCGGCCAGCACTTTGACGATAGGCCAGGCGAATTCTTCTGTCTCATCATAATGGGCGGCTACGGGACGTATCTTCTCCTCCGCGATCTGGCGCGCAAGATCCCGTATCATAATCTGATTTTCATTCAACAGGTAATCTACCATATCTCCTCCGGTATTTTTGTGCTGTTTGCGAAAAAAATATTTTATCCTAGCATTTAGGCAATGTCAACGGTTTTATGGTTCGATGGCGCAATTTGTGATAAAAGCAATATTGCGCCCCTCATCATAAACCCTGAGCGCAGCCGAACGGGTTTATTCTTATTCGTAACTGATCGTAACCCTGAATGCCGCCTCTCGCTTTTCCATTGTCCTTGGAAACGGCGGAAACGGAGAAGCGTTTTTCACCGCTTCTTTTGCGGCCGCGGCCAGTTTCGCATCCACTTCATTCAGGACCTGCGGCTCGCCCTTCAATTTACCGTTATCCGTCAAGGTAAATAATAACCTGACGTCTTTCTCCCCTTTTTCGGGGACTTCGGGATAATTATCCTTTGCCATCCAGAATATCTTATTCCTCAAATTTTCGTAATAACTGTAGTAGCCGCCCATCATGGGCATAATGAGATTGGTAGGCGGTATGACCGTATCTCCCTTTTTGCCCTCTTCTTTTTGCTTGAAAGCCGGCTCTTTTTTCGGTTTCTCCTCAACTCCTATCCCTTCGCCCCTTTTCCCGAACCAGTTTAAGTCTTTAGAGATATGGGTATTGGTATCTATTTTCTTTTCCTCCGGCATGTCTCCTACGAGTTGTTGGCGTTTAATGCCCTCAACCGCATGAGTAATCTGCTCTTCCATGAGCTTGCGCTGCGTCACTCTATCGCCGTAGAAGGTATTAGCTGCTTCAGGGAAGGATTCGGTACCATCCATGATGTAAGGCGTCAGAAAAATTACGATCTCTTTCTTTTCCGGCTGGTTTGAAGTACTGCTGGTGGAACCTTTGCTCTGGCTTTTGAAGGCATATCCTATAATTGGAATATCGCCAAGTATGGGAACTTTATCTATAGTCTCTATGTCCCTGTCTTGTATCAGGCCCGCTATAAGTATGGTCGTGCCATCCTTCACCATTACCGTAGTATCGGTTTCCGATTTAGAGACTACCGGTATTTGATTGCCTGTAGCGCCTGCTGCATGAGCAGTCTCGATGGGCGTACCCAGCGAACTGATTTCCGGTTTTATCTTCATAGTGACAAATCCGTCATTATTTATTGTCGGCGTAACTCTTAAGGTTATACCTACATCTATATAAGTAACCGATTCGGATGTTACGGGGCTCCCGGCAGACGGAACTGTCGTAGTCGATGTCACATAAGGCTGGTTTGTTCCTATCAATACCTTCGCCTCTTCGTTATTCAGCACTGTAATCCTTGGGCTTGATATGACATTGGTCTTCCCGACTGTAGTCAGTGCTCTAATTGCACCGTCTAACGACGCGTGCGCTAATTTTCCAATCGTGATAGAACTTCCCGTAACTAGGCCGGTCGACACATCCCCTAAGTCCGCGAAATTAAAATCTAAACTTGTATTAGCGATATTTTTGAAGAATCTGCCCCAATCAACGCCGTACCTAAACTCGTCGGTCAGTTCTATTTCGATTATCTTTGCCTCTATAAGAACTACCTTGTGCTTTTCGTCCATGGCGGCGATAACATTTACTATATCCGGCATCTTTATTACCAGGTCGGTCACTACTATTTTATTTGTCCTTTCATCGACCTGTATCGCGCCTACGCCTTTTGTCAGAATATCGGTTATCTTTGTCTTGATGTCTTCTGCCTTGGCATAATTTAGGCTGAATATCTTAGTCTCTGTCGGCATATCCATCTTCGCTATTATCTTTTCCATCTGTTTGATGGGCTGGGGGGCATCTATAATCACGATCGTATTGGAAGGCTCATCCACCACTATTTTTCCTATCTTCGACTTTGTCTGATTAAGCGCCTTCGCTACGTCTGCCACTTTCGCGTATTCAAGCCTGAAAATCTTTACTTTTTTCTTATCGGAATACCTTTCGCCGTATAACTGTTCATAATCTCTTTCAGTCATCACATTGATTATATCTTCGCGCTTTTCGTACGCGAGGTCATTGGATGCGAGTATTATTTCAAAGGCATCCCATATATCCACATCTTTCAGAAACAGCGTAACCTTGCCTCTTACGTTTTTACCGGCGACAATATTCAAATTGCTCCTTGCCGAAAGCATCTTAAGAACATCTATTATATCGACCCCTTTTAGGTCCAGAGATATCTTGTTCTTTGCCAATGAAGAGACTTCTTGCTTAGGCGCTTTTGACGCAGGGATTGGTACTGTGCCTACACTGCGGAGAGGTTCATCCTGAGCGGACAAGTCTTCTTCGGACATATCCGATTCTACATCTTCGGCAGGCAGCATTATTTCGTCAGAAAATAGGTCCGTATCCCCGGCCGCCTCCTCAGGGGGCCCATCTTTAATAATCCTTTCTATCTCCTGTCTCATTTCGGGCGGTATGGTGTCATCTTTAAGCATCTCCTCCAAGGTCTCGACCTCCGACATACTATCCTGAGGCGGATCATCCCCGTCTTCGGAAAATGTATATGTGCCAAGAAATAAGATTAAAGAAATCAATAAAAAACACGCTATGAGTCCGGCCCTTTTATTTATCATTATTATATCCCCCCGATTAAAGCACGAGTTCAAATGTCTCGTTTCTATATTCCATTAATACCCTGTCTTCCATTATTTCCACTATCTTTGCCTGGCCGGCTGAACCCCCTTTATATAGAAAATATGACTTCCCGGCCTTCTTATCTTCGATAATCGCCTGAGGCTTATCCCCGGCTATTATACCTATGAGAGATAAATTGGCGCCTATCTCTTCAACTGACGGGCCTTCTGGCACCGCCGGTGTGTCGCTCTCCTGCGGCAAGAATATATTTCTGCCGCCCGTGCCGGCGGCGTAATAAGAATACAGTTGGGAAGAATCGGCTTTTTCTTTAACCCCGAGCGTTTCCCGCGCCACGGCAGATTCAACCGCATCTTCTTTTCCGCGATAAGGATTATGTATCATATCCGCCAAAAAATATATCAATAGACCGATTAAAATAACCACAAGGACAGGATTGACGTTTTTTGTGCTGATGGCCCTAATATCAAACGCCAAAGCCATGGAAGCCGATTTTTGCGCCGGCCGGCCGTTTCCTTTATAGGAGGAAGATGGGGCAGCGCCATTATACGCCATTGCGGATTTTATATCAATCTTTTCTCTTTCGGCATCTTTGCGGGCGGAGCCCTTTATTAATCGTAAAAGCTTCTCTTCGGGTGAAAAATCTTTCTTCATTCTATATTACCTCATTTCGTATGATATCCAATATTATCGGTTCGTCTATAATCCTTTTGTCCTTCATCACGGCGACCTCCAGCGCATTATGGCATAGTACCGCTATCTTTCTGGGATAGCCCATGGTATGTTCATGTATAAGGTTCACTGCCCCGTCTGAAAAAAAACCTTCCGGGCCGTTATATCCGGCCTGCCTTAAGCGGAATTCTATCATATCTTTTGTCTCTTCTTCGTCGAGGGGGTTTATTATATATTTCAGGGTGATCCTATCAAAAAAATTCTTTATCTTTTTGACCTTCGGCATGATCTCCATCTGCGCCAATATGATCAATTGAAGCAGCTTATATTCATTCGTCTCGTAATTAAGCAGTGTCCTCAATATCTCAAGAAATGTCGGGGTAAGCTTTTGCCCTTCGTCTATTAAAAGTATTATCGTCTTATTTTCATCGACTCCTTTCTGGAAAAGATATTTTTCTATAGCGTCCCTGTAATCCAATGTCGACTTAAGGTGGGGCGGCACGCCGAACATCTTGGCCAGGCTTGAAAGAAATTGGAACTCCGACTTGTATGTGGGATCCAGTATCATATGGAATACAAAGGTGTCTTCTTGATTAAAATTCTGAAGCAGCGTCCTGCCAAGTGTCGTCTTACCGGTGCCGACATCGCCTATTATCAGGCTAAGGCCGCGTCTCAAGCGCACCGCTATCTCAAGCCGGCTCATAGCCGTCTCGTGGGCAGAGGAACGGTAAAAAAAGTACGGATCCGGGCTTGTGGAAAAGGGCTCCTTATGTATATTGAGCACTTCGTAATAGCTCATACCTTACCTTCCCACGTCAATAGATTCTTTATTTCTTTAAGGCTTATTTTTTTGAGCCTCATTTCCCTGATCTTGGAAAGGGCATCTACGGTAGAATCGTCAAAAAATCTGAAGTTGGTGTCTGGAGAGCGGCCTATTTCTTTAATTATGCCGAGTTTGAGATAGTACTTCAGGGTATAGACCGAATGGCCTGAAATTTTTGAAACATCTTTCAATAGATATATGTTATTCAAGTGCTCTCCATATAGAGAGTGATTGGCTATCTGCCAACTCTCCTAGTAGAGAGTATACACTATACCCCGCTTATTTGTCAATATATTGCAGGATTTTATCGAATAAACGCGTGGAAGGTCAAAAAACGGATATTCTGGTAATATTAAGGATTGATTTAACTACGGCGGGCTCGTTCTCCTTTGCCCTCAATACCATCCTCTCAACTTTGAGCAATTGGTCGGATGATTGAAGGTCGTAAATAAATTTGGTAAGTTCGGCGAGCGTGGATTCCGTTGCCACTCTAAACGTAGATTCATTGTAATATTCAAATGATTTATACGATAGCGGTTTTATATTCGTTATCCGAACTTTGGCAGCGTGCGCCGAGCGCTCTATCCGGCTTAATGCAACAGCGCTCTCTTCCTCGGGAGTCAGTTTTTGAGACTTAAAATACTTTGCATATTCGGTTCTCTGCTTTTCTATATTATCTTTATCGCGCAAGATCCTGGAGTATTTTCTCAAGACGACTTCTTTGTCCCTTATTTTCCGGTCTAATTCGCTCCACTGGCCGGCAATCGGTTCGATAACAAAATTGTATACGAGGGCTGCTAGGGCTGCTGATATGGTAGCGAGAGCTAGGAATCTCTCTCTTTTTGTGATATTACGAAACATTCGTCGTCTCCTTTAGAACTTTGTCATCTGGCATACTATTTCAAAATCCGCAAATTCCGCTTTCCTAAAAATCCTTTTAGTGGCATAATTTATTTTCGCATTTTCAAAATAAGGCGATTTTTCCAACACCGGCAGAAAGTTGAATACACTGCTTAGTTCTTTTGCGGTTCCGCGAAGCAAGATCCTGTCTCTGTCATCAAATTCCAGCAAAGTAAGAGATAAGTCATTGGGGAGTATGCTGTAAATCTCGCGCATAACATCTATGGAGGATCCTTTAAACATAAGCTGATTGTCTATGATCTCGGTGCCTTCTTTAAAGCGCAATAATCGCTCTACCTCCGGGCCGATAGCTTTCAGTTTTTCGTCCAATTTTTGAAGGTAAAATCTCTTTTCAAGCATCTTCTTTTCCAGAATTGCGAAAAACGCCACAAGAATACATAGGATCAATATGACGCTTTTGGCCAATTCTCTTTTTGCCGTCTCTTCTTTTTTCTTTGCGGCGATCTCTTCGGGCATAAGATTTATCTCGGCAAATTCAGGGTGTGACGCCAGCCCAAGCAAAGAGGTATAAGAATACTCCTTAAGCCGCATTAAGACTTGCTCGCCGAATCTTTCCCCTTTTACATAATCTTCTTGCAAAATGATCTCGCAGGGGGTGGCGATATTACTGCACAGAAGGTCAAATATGCCCTTAGCATAATCTTCTCCTCCGGAGACGATGATCTTTGATACCCCTTCGTTCCTTTCCTTAAAATACGTCTCGAATGACATCCTTATCTCTTTTAAAAGCGCGCTTTTCTCGGGTTTCACGGCGCCGGCGTCAAAAGATATGGACCGGCTAAACAAAAGGGCCCTCTCTTTGGCTATCTGTATGTGCGTGTGGTATCTATCCGCATCTATTATCGCGACTGAGCCGTCGCCGGCCGGATCCCGCCCGAGATACCAATTGTGTATGCCTTCGGAACTGAGTCCTATTTTGTCAACACCTACTCCCGCCATCTTGAATATGTTGACATATTTATCGACAAGTTTTCTTTGCGCAAGGACCAGCAATATGTCCGAATAACCTTCCGGCGTCGTACTTATGAGCTTATAGCTTACTACTATCTCTTCCCGGGAATAAGGAAGATACTTTATAGCCTGGAGTTCGGCCATATTCTTTATTTCGGAATTCTGGGTGGCGGGAAGCCTGACCTTTTTTATGGTGACGAGATGCCGCGGAAAATCGGCTATAAAATGCGAATGCAAGATCTTATTTTTTAATAAAAGCGAACGCATCTCTTTTGCTATCGCCTTATCTTCTTCGGACGGCAATTTTACGCAGTCCAAGACACTGATGCCGCCATTCTTTTTACTCTTGGAAATGGCGAGTATCTTAAGAATGCCGTCGGTTATATCTATTCCGGTTATCAGTCTTTCGGATTTATAAAACATAATTTATAACGGCTCCATTATACCACTGTTAAATCTCGTAATAATACAAAAATTCCGAGCCCTTGTCGGTCCTTCTTATAACCGCTTCTATTGTCTTTTTTACCCTGCCGTTTTTAACCTCACCGCGCGAGCGTATCCTGAAACATGCGGACATTACTTTAAAGTACCCCGCGTTTTTTAATTCCTCTATGCGGTTAAACTCTACCCGATTGATTGCTAGTGCCGACGTAAGCTTAGCGCCGATCGTATTTATGTCCGTAAATATATTGTCGTCCTGCGTGCCGATGATCCCGTCGGCGCCTCTTCTGTAATTGACTATCTTCCCCGGCAGGTCTTCGAACTCGGGCCCTATTAAAACCGCCAGCACTTCTTTTGGCGCCGTATTTATATTTACCGCTTTATCTCCGCCGTAAGGCGTCACAAGGCCTTCGACGCCATCATAGATTTCTCTTGTAACACCTTTTACCAGCATCAATTCTTCCGGAACGCTAAACCTGCCATCCTTACACTCGTAAGGGGCATCCAACCCTTCATAATAATCGCCTTCGGCGCCGGATGGATTTGACAGGTCATCTTCGTCGCGCCAGTCTGCCACAGCTGCTGCTATATCGGTAGAAAAACCCGGCAGATTTGCAAGTATGTCGCCGCCTGCTTCATTGATGTTTATCTTGCCGCCCTCGTCAATAGCGCCATACAAATATACGGGATTGCCCGTTTCATCCTTTTCAATTTCATATCCTACCGTGAATATGCCTTCGCCGACCTTAACATCTTTCAGCACAAACTCTTCTTTAACGCTGTCGTAGCCAGAGCTCCATATTTCGTTCAGTGAATCGGCGGTTTTGGTGGCATCTTTTTCGATTAAAAAAACAGTATTTCTGATCCCCGCCTCGGCTATATAGTGCGCCTTGTGGCTATTTACGAAGAAACTTATTATCTTTATGTCTACGCCCACGCGTATACCGATTCCCATTGCCAAAAGCGTAAGGAGAGTAAGTATCCACAGTGTCGTTATTAATATTGCGCCTTTGTCTGAATGCCTCATAGCTCTTCTTTGCCCAACACGCCGGTCGGTATAAATATCACTCTCGTGATCTTGGATGCATCGGCCCCGGACTTTATGGTATTCATAACTGCGGTTATCCTTATGCCTCGGGGTACACGCGCTTCGTCATCTTTCCACTCATCCTGCCACAGGTAAGGCTCCTCTTCATCGCCCGAATAATAACAATATTCAAACTGAAAATCTTCAACTCCTTCGAGGAGTACATCTTCTTCCGCTTTTTCGATATCGAAACCAAGCAAGATTCCGGCGCGCTTTTTTACAAACTCGTTTTTTTCCGCATCGAAATAATATGAAATCCTTGCCACTTCCTTAGCCGGCTTCATCTGGGCACTGGCGTATTCTTCAAGCGCCATAAAGATAACTTTATCCGACGCGCCAATAAAGGCATAAGCCGATTCACCGTCTTTTGTGAAATAAATCATGTCCTTAAGATCTCGCGCTATATCATCAAAGACCACCCTTATGTCCTGATAAGCGCTGCTTGTATCTCCGGAGCGTTTCCACACGGATATGCCCGCAAAAAATGTAGAGTAAAGGGTAATGGCGACTACGGCAAATATGCTGAGGGCGATAAGAAGCTCTATGAGAGTAAAACCTTTTTTATTCATCCTTAATCCATCGGAAAACAATTCTCATTGTAGGCACCACTTAAGTGGTGCCTACTACTCTACTCTTCCTTAAAAAAATAAGTCGATATTTTAAAATATCTTTTTTGGTCGTCTTTTGTTATGGCCACTCCGGCTTCCGTCTCCAGAAGGGGGATATCCTCTAATTCCTTTGCCTCTATCTCCCATTCGGCTCCTTTGTAATCGTCAAATTTACCGGAATAGCGGCCGTCCTCTATCTTTCCCTTTTCTTCGTATTCCCACAGGCTTTCTTCCAATAAATAAAGCGCGTTAACATATATTTTTGACATCTTGGACGCCTTTATGGAAGTCGTAAAAGAGCCTATTACAAATACTACGCCGACGGTTACGACAAAAACGCTCAGCATCACCTCAAGAAGCATGAACCCCGTTAGAGATAGGTTGCCTTTAGGCAACCGTCCACCGGTCCCATAAGGGTTTATCTCTAACGGGGTAAACCCGCTATAAGTTTTTTCATTTTTCGCTGACATCCGATATCTCGATCTGGCCGGACCGGCCTGTAGTTTTTATATCAAAGCCCTTCTTTTTCGTTTTATCAATAACCGATACGGTCGCTTTAGTAGACCGGCCGTTGGGTAAAAAAATTAATTCGCTCTTATCTCCGGAAAGCGATAGATTTTTCGGTAAAAAAAACTTTTCGCCGAATCTGCCTTCTACTTTTTCAAAGTCTCCTTTAGAGTCTTTTTGGTTTTCCCGAAGCAGCCAATATGCCCTATTTTCAAAGTTGAGCACCATCTTGTACGCTCTTTCTTCCATCACTGCACTCACCTCGGCATACCTCATCATCTTTCCGATATTATAAGCAGAATCTTTGAGTTCCAGGTTGCTGTAAGCAGTCCTGAAAAGTGGCGTGGACACTACCACGAGAACCAATATGAGAGAAGCGACTATGAGTAATTCGATAAGCGTGAACCCTCGCTTATTCATTACAAGGGGACGTTTCACTTTATTGCAACCCTTTATTTTTCAATATGTTACAAACAGGCATTTTTCGCTTTTACCGTCGAATATAACTGGAAATCACCAGATTGTAACTCATTGCCTATGAAGATGTTATGTTAAAGTGAAACGTCCCCTTTTACTAAAGCCCTACTCGGCGCCCTGCGTCTCGTCTTCCCAGTTCTTAACATCGTCGCCTCCGCCTTCAACGCCGTCGGATCCGTATGAATATAAGTCGTAATCTTTTGAATATTGGCCGGGGCATTTATAATTATATTCGCGGCCCCACGGATCTATGGGTTTACGCTTAAGATACGGGCCGTTCCAATTGGGTGATTTGCTTTCTCCCGGATCTTTCAGCAGGTCCTCCAGCTTCTCCGGATAGGAGCCGTTATCCAGTTCGTAGAGATCCAGGGCAAGCGCTATATTAGACCTGATATCCGCTTCGGCGGCTGATTTTCTGGCCTGCTCGCCTCTTCCTACCAGGCGGGGTACAACCATCGCAACTAAAATGCCGAGTATTATGACTACGAGCATGAGCTCGATTAAGGTAAAACCTTTTTTATTAAGCATCGTCCCCCCCTTTATTAAATGAGCACATAACTTATGGAGCTCTTTATCTACTTTTTGCGACATAAGTTATGGCCTCACTTATCGCACTACAAAACTAATCTCGAATATCGGCAAAAGCATCGCTATGACAATAAAACCTATTACGAGCCCCAACGTCAAGATCATGAGCGGCTCTAATAAAGAGGTCATCGTCTTAACAGCCCTGTCAACCTCTCTTTCGTAAGCGCTCGCCACCTTAAAAAGTGCCTTTTCTACCGCGCCGCTTTCTTCGCCTACGGATATCATATTATTCACAAAAACTGGAAAATAGGCCCCTTTGGCAAGCCCCACCGCCAATGCGCTGCCCTCTCTGACCTCTTTCTGCGCAATTTTTATATCTTCCTTAAGGATTTCGTTTTCCATAATATTCATTACTACGCCCAGGGCATCAAGAATAGGAACGCCGTTCGACAAAAGAGTCGCAAGTGTTTTTGTAAAACGGGCGATCTCCGTCTTTAGAATAAGCCGCCCCAGCACGGGAACACCCAGCTTAAACCTATCCATAGCCATCTTCCCCTCATGGATAACTGCCAATCGCTTAAAGGCTAAAGATGCAACAAGTATGGCTCCCAGTAATATAAACCAAAAGTCCTTTATAAAATTGCTTATGCTAAGTAATATCACCGTAGGTATGGGAAGCGACTGGTTAAGGTCTTTGAACATGGATACTATCCGTGGTATGACAAAAGTGATCAATACTAATATCGTAACGACCCCCACAGAGGCCATAAGAGCCGGATAGATCATCGCTGATTTGACCTTTGAAGTAAGCTCCTCCTGCGATTCCTGGAACTCGGCTATGCGCATCAAGACATTTTCCATGCTGCCGCCCACTTCTCCAGACCTCACCATGCTCACATAAAGTTCCGGGAATATCTTGGGATGGCGTTTCAGCGAAGCCGAGAGAGTATTTCCGTCCTGAACAAAATTCCTGAGGTCGGCAATAACGCTTTTCAGGTACTTGTTCTCCGTCTGTTTTTCCAGCACTGTTAAAGATTTCACAAGCGGTAACCCTGCTTCCAGGAGATCTGCCAGCTGGCGGGTAAAGATGCTGAGGTCATGAATATTGACTCTTTTAAATCCCGGTATGGTACCTACAAAAGAAGTGGGCCGGTCTATGTCTTCCTGCTCTATAGAAACGGGAAAATATCCCATCGCCGTCAGGCGGTGAAGGGCTGCATTCTTATTCTCAGCTTCTATTGAGCCTTTTATTTCTTCTTTAGGGCCTCTTTTTGCTACGTATGTAAATTTCGGCATTGATCGCGTTTGCCTATTCTATTACCTGGGCCTCGGTTACCCTCATCACTTCCGACGGCGTAGTTATGCCCATCTTTATCTTTTCCCATCCATCCTGGCGCAGGGTGCGCATACCGTGCTGCACGGCGATTTTTTTTATGATATCGGACGATTTTCTGGCCATGACGAGGTCGCGTATATCGCTATCTATGACGAGAATTTCGTATATAGCGGTTCTGTCTTTATATCCGGTATATTTGCATTCGTCACAACCTCCGCCTTCGTAAAATTTGACTTTCGCTATGTCCTTTATATCTGCTACTCCGAGTTCTTTAAGTACTTCTGTAGACGGTTTCATCTCTTTTTTACATGAGGGGCATATGATCCGAACCAGGCGCTGGGCTATGAAGCATTCCACGCTTGATGCGGCAAGAAACGGCTCAATACCCATATCTACCAATCGCGTTATGCCGCCGGCGGCATCGTTTGTGTGTAAAGTAGAGAAGACAAGATGGCCCGTAAGGGCCACTCTTATCGTTATCTCTGCCGTCTCAAAGTCCCTGACCTCGCCGACCATCATTATGTCTGGGTCGTGGCGCAGCATACTGCGCAACCCCTGCGCAAAAGTCAACCCTATGCGGGGGTGCACCTGGATCTGAGTCACATTTTTTATCTGATATTCTATCGGATCTTCTATCGTTATGATCTTCTTTTCTTCGGAATTGATCCTGTTAAGACAGGCATAGAGGGTGGTCGTCTTTCCGCTTCCTGTCGGGCCCGTTACAAAAATAATACCGTGCGGTTTTTTTATCATCTCCTCCATTATCTTAAGATCTCTTGGCAAGAGCCCTAGGTTTTCCAGGCTGAATTTTAAGTTGGTGCCGAGAAGCCTGATATCCACGCTTTCTCCGTAAGGAGTAGGCAAAATAGAGACTCTAAGGTCCAATTCGTAGTTGGCGCCTTTTATTCTTATGCGGCCGTCCTGCGGCAGGCGACGTTCCGCTATATTCAGGTTTGACATAATTTTTATTCTGGATATTATCGCGGACTGGAAATGCTTTATGTTGGGTGGTATAGCGGTGTCATAAAGCACGCCGTCTATTCTGAACCTTACCTTCATTTCATCTTCATACGGCTCTATGTGAATATCAGTGGCCCTGTCTTTATAAGCCTGTAGAAAAAGCTGGTTGACAAATTTTATTATTGAGGCATCCTGCGCCATATCTTCTATATCTTCGGTCTTCGGCGCGCTTGGGGAAAACTCCTCTTTTGCCCCCTCGCCGGCCATCATCTTTTCAAGGGTATCGGCGCCTACGCCGTAATATTTTCTTATGGCATCGATTATATCTTCTTCGCTTGCCAAAACCATATTGGTCTCGCAGCCTAAAAGGAGTTTTACATCGTCTATGGTATGGATATCAAGGGGGTTCGTAACGGCTATGGTAAGGATATTATCGCTGAAATCCGTGGGGATCAACTTGTAATGACTGGCAAATTTCGCCGGAACTTTTTCGATGACTTCCGGCTCTATCTCGATATTCTTCAGCTTGACATACTCAACGTCCAGCTGTCCGGCAATGATCGGGAAGAGCTTATCCTCTAAAACGTACCCCTTCCTGAGAAGGATGTTTCCCAGGAAACCGCCCGTTTTTTTCTGCTCCTTTATGGCCTCGTCCAGCTGTTCAACAGTTATAAGTTTTCTGTCTACAAGCAACTGGCCTAATAAGAGTTCTTTTTTAAATACCATAATTATCTTATTTTCCGTATTATAATAATAAGTGTAGCACAAGAAGGAGAGAATTTCAATTAATTTTGGCCTAAAAAGAAGAGGGGGTTCTCTTATTAAAACGAGACAAAATCGATACTAATAGAATCTATATAATGGGTAGCGACTCCTTCCCATGGAGTACTTATACCACAACCTGCATAAACGGAACCGGTCGCATCGGTGGTTATTTCTGCTGAATAGTTATATTCCCGCCAGCCCGCAACTAAGTCGGCCTGGCCTATAATTGCAAAATCACCAGCCACTTCAGGGTCATTTTTGCTAAGGCAAGATATTACGGATGAATAGGTAATCGGTGAGTCTGTAGGACTCCATACCTGGAAACTCATGTGCACGATATATGAGGTGTGCGGAGATAAAGCTACCTCTCTTTGTATCCATGCCACACCTATTTGCCCGTCCTCATTCACGTCGATCGATACCTTAACAGAATATATCCCGTCATAATATGCCTGGTCCTGACTTAAATCTACGCCATAGGAGACTAAAGGGTTTTCCTCATAATCCGGACTCCAGCTCCCCCAGTCGTCCTCAAAACTCTCCTCAAACGCGAATATCTTCGGCGGGCCTACCGGTAGAGGATCTGCGGCCCTATATCCCATTTCATTGCCTTCTACATTACAATTCGGATTCAGGGGAGTATAATCAAAAGGCGGACCGATATATAGAGGATCTTCGTAAATATTTCCGACGCCGGTGGGCGTCTCTTGTAATTGAGTCTCATCGCACCAGACATTATTTAAGTTGCCCCATAAACAGCTATTAAGGACATTGCCTAATCTGGCGGCGAGAAAGCCGGCAGAATCCTTATAGGTAAGGTGCACTCCGTCTTTGCTGCTTCCGGTAATGATGTTGTTTCTTATTGCCGGATTTTCTTTATGCATGCGCTCTACTATGCCATATATGTTGTTGTCCAAAGTGTTATCCTGTACGGGGCCCCAAATTTCTCCGCCCATCGCCTGCGAGAACTCAAAGATACCGATCTCGGCATTACGGATAAGATTATTTTGGATATTGGGGACTAGATAGCCCATCTTGTACAAGTTAAATATCTGTATGCCGTTGCCGTAATAGTCTAGCTCGGGATTTATGTTTTCTAAATCGGGTACGATAACGCAGCTCTTAACGGCAACGTTAGAATTAATAAGCGTTACGCCCGCAGCGTTAAGCAGGTCCAAGCCGGGGGCGGGGTACTCGTCATTTTGTATATTGATATAGCCCTGTTCCGGATATTTAATTGTAAAGCGTTCGATAAAAATAACGGGCTCCTCATCTATCTTGGCAAGTATGCCGTTAAATAGAATATTCCCTTTTATTACAACCTCTTCAAAGGCATTTCCTCTTAAAGAGACGCCTTCCCTCATAGTAATATTTTCTGTGTATTCGCCGTTGTGCACATAAATCGTATCGCCGTAGGAAGATTGATCTATCACTTCTTGTATGCTGTTATAATCATTAACTACGTTAATTCTCTCTTCGACTTCGGTTACCGTTAATTCCAGCGTATCGATAACAGGGCCGTTACCGGCCCCATCGTTGACCTGCAGGGCTATTATATAAATACCCGGCTCCTCAAACTTATTAACCACGATCGGGCCTTCGCCTTCTGCATTAAATGTAACGCCGTCGTAACTAAAGTCCCATTGATAGCTGAGTATTCCGACATTATCGGTGGATGCTGAACCGTCAAATACAACAAAGGTATCCTCGCATGCAGTCATATCATTACCGGCAGAGGCAACAGGCGGTTCGGTATCACCGGGATCCGGACTTGGATCGACCACGGTTATTGTTATCGTCTTATCGCATGATTTAATATCCTCGCCGTAGACATTCCAGTCTTCCGTAGCCACAAATGTTACTTGGTGATCCCCGATGTCCTGAGGAGAGGCCGGCGTCCACGTAAAATATCCGAAATTTGCGTTAGCGCACTGATGGAAGTCGCCTATATCATGCGGAGCCCAGTCCATCACAAGTTTATCGCCGTTATTGTCTTTGGCAATAACATAAAATCCGTTATTTTCTCCGGCATAGAATGTCAAATCGGATTCCGGCTCGACAATTACAGGGGCTTCGTTAAAACATTGATCGCGGATGTCATCGTATGCGCAACGGAGAACCATTTCGCTATCATAGCCATCTTTTTTGATAAGGTCGTCAAGATTATCAGGATCGGCTCCGTCAGGAGCTATGGCAAAAATACCCCAATGTTCTTCATTTGCAAAATCATCCGGATGTATATCGTTGCCCATGCCGACGGTACTGTAGCCGGCTAGGCCTTGCTGGTATTTATCCCCCGCCTTCCACCATTCGTCGGTATAATTCATAATAGAACTGCCTATGCATATTCCTTCGGCCATTTCATACGATAAGTCGTGGGTGCTATTAACAAGCCACGCCGCCTGTGTCGCAGCGTCTTCATAACCATCCGTCGGTTGGCCGGATGAGTTATACACAGTCGAAATGTACGAATCGATGCCGTATTCCGCTATAAAAAGAGGCTTATCGCTTAACATTGCAAAATCCCCGAAGTAACTATTGGGCAGGACATTTTCTAATATGAAGTATTTATACGCGAAGGAATACCCCATGTAGGCATTCATCGCCCATAAGTCAACGTAGTTCAGCCCGCCGTCATGCGCACCCAAATCAGCATTACCGATATTCCTCAATACAGCGCTAGAAAGGGCAACGGGGTGATAGGCCGGCCCTTCTATTTCGTACGCAGCTTTGGCCATTTCATTTGCGAGAGAGTACCATGCAATTAGGTTATCGGTATCGCCTAAGTTAGAAAAATCTACTTCATTACCGAGAATCCACATCAAGATTGCAGGATGACTTTTGCGGGTATTTACATATGCCCTGAAGTCATTGATAAGAGTTCTGCGGACTAATGGATCTTGAAAATTCTGGACAGAATCAATGGGGAAGGTAGCACACACTTTAATGCCGTAACTATTTGCGTAATCGAGCAGGGTTTCATTGACGCTATTCCATGTCCTTATAGTATTGACACGGAGCTCCCGTAAAATAGGGAAGTCTCTTTGATAAATGGCCTCAAGATCAACCATAGATTCCCAGTCTTCAGTAGATGAGTCATATCCTATGGGTACCGGCGCATAACCAATTCCTCTTATCTTAAATTCTTTTCCGTTTATAAAAAGCTTCCTGATCGCAGGAACATGTGGATCTGCAGGCTGGATCTTTTCTAGCCTGATAGGCCCGGTGCTTTGCGGTTTCTCAAAACCGAGAAAATCAACCACATCTATAGATATGGTCTTTTGTGCCTGTACGTATCCGTCGCTAACCCTTAATTTTATTCCGCCATGAAGATATTTTTGAGTATCATCCGGCTTCCACATAATCAGGCCGCTTGTAGGATCCAGGACGGCCCCCTGCGGAAGATTTTCGGCTGAGAATATAAGGTGGTCATCCTCGGGGTCAACCCCCAAGATGTAATATGAATTCGGATAATTAGCATACAGGGTTCTCATCGACGCATTGTAGATTACGGGCGGGTGATTCTGATATGATAAAGAGATATCATCGATATATATCGTTTTCTGATTTGAATCTGCTTCAGGAAAAAGAAGCGCTATGGCCGCCATATTATTTTTATCGCCTACGCCGGCTGCTACAAAATCAGCTAAAGGAATCGACATAACCTGCCAGCTTGCCGTAACGCTGATATAGTTAGTGCTCGGAAGAGAGATTAAATTAGGATCTTGGCCTTGAACGGCTTCCTGGAATTCTATGTTAAATGCCTCGCCCCCCGTTTCGCCTCGGACGCGGATATTCAAATGGGTATAAAGCGAAATATCCGTAGGCTCGTCGACGTTCCAGGGCTCAAAATAAGTTTTCGTATACCAAAATCCGGGCAAATCTGGGCTGCTATTCTCTCCCCAAGTAAGCTTGTGACACTCATTATCGGGATTAAAAGGATCAATCATGTCACTCGATTCGTCCATCCTGCCGGATCCTGTGGAAGAAGGATGGCGTAAAAGGTTTTCGCTCTCTATCGGATCTTCAAAATCATCTATTTTAGCGCCTTCTAATCTAAGATTTGTAAAATAAATTGTTCCTGATAGGCTCTCCGGCGCATAAAACATAAAATCTATTGCCTGCACTAAATTAAGATTTACGCCCGGTTGTTCGGGTGGGTTTCCGAGTTTCTCAATAAATTTATTCAGAGGTATCCTGATTGTTTTCCAATCCGTGCTTATATCGCTGTCTTGCACAAAGTCGCTTACCTTAATTTGCAGGTCGAACTTTTTCTTATTGGTTTCCTGTAAACCAACGTAGAAATCCTCGCCGCCTGAAACGCCTTTAACCTCAAATGCGATATGAGTATACCTAAGAAGGCTTGTCTTTGTATCGGGATGAAGACCATCCCAAAAACAGGTTGCCCACCATTGGTAAAGGCCCTCATTTATGCCGGGGGTGTCCGGATTGTCTTCAGTATAAGTTATTTTATGACAGGCGGGATACGGGTTACAAATTGCAGGATCGGAGACGTCAACGTCCATCAGCAGTCCGCCGTTCCCCTCTTCGTCAGCCTCGCCGCCGCCTGTCCAATATTTCATACGATTCAGCTCCGAATATGGATCAGCTAGATAGTCTGAAAAATCATCCACAAGTAGAATATTAGGAGATACGGCGGCATAGGCGGATGTGAACAAAGATACGAATAAAACACTGCCTATAAAGACGGTTTTTATCCATTTACAGTCTAAGGTCCTCACTTCATCTTCTCCTTGGGGGGAAGTCATTGCGTTTATCGTTTTTAGTTACTAAATGCATTAAATATAAGCTAAAATAGTAGAGAAAAAAAAGTCCCTCCCAGTCTCTATATAAGTATACCACACAATATAGAGTAATTCAAGAAGGAAAATTAAGCTTTTTTCACGCCTAACATCAATACTTCCGTACTACCAAGGTGGCATTATGGCCACCGAAGCCGAGTGAATTGGATATTGCCACATTCACCTCTTTCTTTCGCGCCTTATTCGGGACATAATCTAAGTCGCATTCGGGATCCGGGAACTCATAATTTATTGTAGGGCAAATAATTTCTTCTTTTATTCCTAACACAGTGGCTATCAATTCCGCTCCACCGGCAGCGCCAAGTAAGTGCCCGATCATCGATTTGGTGGAGCTTACTGCAAGCTTATAAGCATGCTTTCCGAAGACCTTCTTAATGGCTAATGTCTCGATCTTATCGTTCAGCTGCGTCGAGGTCCCGTGGGCATTTATATAATCGACTTCTTCCGGCTTGACCCCGGCGTCATCTATGGCGGCTTTCATGCATCTTGCCGCGCCGTCGCCCTCGGGATCCGGTGCCGTTATATGATAGGCATCCCCACTCATGCCGTATCCTATCATTTCCGCATAAATATTCGCCTTCCTGCTTCTTGCGTGTTCAAGCTCTTCCAATACCACTACGCCCGACCCCTCTCCCATGACAAATCCGTCCCGTTCCTTATCGAACGGTCGGGATGCCTTTTCCGGTTCGTCGTTCCGTGTCGATAAAGCCCGTAACGCGCAGAAACCGCCGAATCCCATAGCGGTAAGAGCGCCCTCCGCTCCGCCCGCCACCATCATATCGGCGTCATTCCTCTGAATCAGGCGGAATGCATCTCCTATGGCATTATTGCTGGTAGCGCAGGCTGTGGCTACCGCGGAATTCGGGCCCTTCAACCCTAAGGCAATGGATATCATACCGGAGCCCATGTTCACTATGAGCATGGGGATTAAAAATGGCGACATCTTGGAAGCGCCCTTTTCGGGACCACGCTCGGCGTAAGCCGTTACCTGTTCTTCAATAGTATGAAGCCCGCCTATACCTGAGCCTACATACACGCCTATCCTGTTTCTGTCTTCTTTGTTAAGGTCCAGACCTGAATCTTCAACAGCCATCTTAGAAGCCGAGACAGCAAACTGCACAAACCTATCCATCCTCCTAAGTTCTTTGGGGTTTATACCGTATGAGGCGGGATTAAAATTCTTTACCTCTGCGCCTATATGAGACGTAAAATAAGAAGTATCGATGCAGGTAAGTTTTGCTGCTCCGCTCTTTCCGTTAAATACGGCATCCCGAAAGTCTGCCTTTGTGTTTCCGACAGGCGATAAGATACCTACACCGGTTATGACGACGCGTCTTGGTTTCATTATATGTTAAAAAGAGTTATATTCGCGATAGACGCTTTAATTGCTGGCTTTTTGCTCAATATACTTAATAGCTTCGCTTACGGTCGCCATCTTTTCGGCATCTTCATCGGGAATCTCTATGCCAAATTCCTCTTCAAGCGCCATTACCAATTCTACCGTATCCAGAGAATCTGCCCCAAGATCATCTATAAATTTTGCCGCGTCAGTAACTTCCTCTTTTTTTACTCCCAACTGCTCAGCTATAATCGACTTTACTTTCTCCGAAACTGCCATCTCTACCTCCTTAATGAGCACATAACTTATGGAGCCCTGCTTCCTTCTTATTGCGACATAAGTTATAAGTGCGAATTAACCCTTGACAATCTGTTTACAAATTGTCAAGGATAAGCTCGGTCTTATAACTTACGTTGCATGAAAATTATTCTATTACTCCGTAAGTTATGACCTCGCTTACATTACCATGCCGCCGTCTACTTTTATTACTTCGCCGGTTATGTATCCGGAATTATCGCTGGCCAAAAAGAGCGCCAGCTTTGCCACATCCAGGGGGTCGCCCAGCCTGCCCAGCGGAATCAGCTTAAGCATGCCGTCCTTAATCTCCTCGGAAAGCTTTGCGGTCATATCCGTCTTTATGAAACCGGGCGCTATCGCGTTAACATTTATATTACGCGAAGCAAGCTCCTTCGCCACACTCTTGGTAAAACTTATTATGCCGCCTTTTGAAGCGGCGTAATTTGCCTGGCCGGCGTTGCCTATTATTCCTATTATAGACGCTATATTAACGATTTTGCCGCATCTTTGTTTTATCATTATTTTGGAAACGGCCTTCGTGCAATTGAACGTACCCTTAAGATTCACGTTCAATACGCTATCCCAATCTTCTTCTTTCATTCTGAGCAAAAGATTGTCGCGGGTTATCCCCGCATTGTTGATTAGTATATCTATTTTTGAAAATTTGTCAAGCACTTTTCCGGCCATCTCAAGAACCTCGGAATAATTTGTTACGTCTACTTTTACCCCCAAGGCCTTTACGCCGAGCGACTCTATCTCTTTTACTACCGCTTGAATAGATTCGTCGTTAATATCGCATATACAGATATCGGCGCCTTCCCGAGCAAAAAGAAGAGCCATCTCTTTGCCGATCCCCCTTGCGCCGCCGGTTATCAACCCAACTTTACTTTTTAGTACCATCTTAATGCCTCTTTATCCCGTTAGACCTTTTAAGGCCTAACGAGGCTTTAGCTTTTTATTATGTTTATTCAAAAAATTTAACACAAAGATAAAGGTTTGTCAAACAGTTTTTCTGCTATTCTCCGCTATCAATCTTTCCCTCATCATATGCCCTTATGAATGCCTCTACGACGTGGGGGTCAAATTGCGTGCCGGCGCGCTCTTTTATCTTTTCCAGAGCTGCTTTATTGCTTATTCGCTTTCTATAGGGCCTATCTGAAGTAATAGCATCAAAGGCATCTGCCACACTTATAATCCTTGCTACTATGGGTATTTCGTCTCTTTTTAACCCGTCCGGATAGCCATTGCCGTTATACCATTCCTGGTGAAGCCTTACAAAACGCGATACTTCGCTAAGCTCGGGTATGGGCGATATGATAGACGCCCCCACTTCGGGGTGCTTTTCTACTATATCCTTCTCTTTAATGCTCAATTTTCCTTTCTTATTAAGGATAGAATCGGGTATGCCGATCTTTCCTATATCGTGCAGAAGCGCAGTGATACGCAGCATCTCTTTAAATCTACCGTTCGCGCGCATTTCCGGCACGCCGCCCAATTCTTCGGTTATCGCCATACAATACTTTGTCACGCGTTCCGCATGGCCGTGCGTATAAGCATCGCGGGCATCTATGGCCCTGGCCAAAGCAATGGCAGTATTTATGAATAAAGTGTGCTCTCTCTCGTATAAATGCTCTACCTCATCTACCTTCCTGCGCAAGTTATCTATGAGCCTTGCGTTTGCTATTGCCATTGCCGCATCATTCGCTAAAGTGGCGAATAGATTCATTTCTTCGCGAAGAAAATCCTTGCCGGAGGACTTTTTGCCCAGGATCAATATACCGAGGAGTTCGTTCTTGAAGAAGCATGGCACGCACAACTCCGCATCCAATAATTCCATTTCCCTGAGTACCAATCTCAGTTTATTATGGAACGACGCGTCTTTTGTAAGAAGCTGGCCACTCTCCAGTATCCATTTGAGCTCTTTGAAGCTGACGGTTCCGCTGTCAGAAATAAACTTATTCTTTCTTTCGCTAAAAAGGCCGATGATGGGGCTGTTTGGGTCAAGTCGTATATATCCTACGGGCATCTTAAGGCCCTTTTCGCCCCTTGAGTCTACAAGAATATAAGAATGTCTGTCGTTATCGTAAAGGAACACTGCCAGATGTATAAGGCCGATCTTTTCGTTTATTATCTTGCTTATCATCCTTATGAGATGCTGAGGTTTTTTGAACCTTATCATGCTCCTGGAGGCGCTGAATAGCACCTCCTGACAATCCCTGCCCAACTTCAACTCTTGATGAAGCCCGGCGTGCTTTGCGGCATATTTGTCCCGGATATAAGCGGTTGTGTTAGGGGATATTTTATCCGTATCTTCTTTTAGGACTTTATTAAAAAACAGGTCCTCTATCTCCCTCCAGTTATTATAATCCTGGTTCGCCGAGTGCATCAGTTGATATGCCTCCCGAAATTAAAGAAATTTCTGCGCCTGCCGAGGTTCGACATCACAACTTCCATGAGGTTCGCCAAGACAAGCGGTTTCGTTATGTAGGCCGTTGCGCCGAGTGATTTCGCCTCTTTCATGGCATCAAGGTCGCTGACGCATGTAACCATCACAACCTTCGGATCTTTGCTTATGCGCCTTATCTTCTTAAGTACCTCTATGCCGCTTATATCCTTCATTCTGATATCCAGAAGGACGATGTGCGGCTTGTCTCGTTCGGCCATCAATATCGCATCACTGCCGCTTGTGGCGGTAAATACTTGGAAATTCCTCTCCGCAAAAAACCTCATCATGAAATCGCAAACGTCCCATTCGTCGTCGACAAGCAGTATCCTGGTCATATTACTCTCCGCCTGCCGGAAAACGCAATACGAAAGAAGTGCCCGTTCCGGCTTTACTATCAATGCTCACACTGCCTTTGTTTATCTCCGTCAGTTGCTTGACTATAAAAAGCCCCAGTCCCGTTCCGTTTGGTTTTGTAGTAAAAAAAGGAATGAATATCTTATCTAAATCCTCTTCTTTTATGCCCGAACCCGTATCTTTAATCTCAAAAAACAGCCCCGCGCCGTCACGCCATCCTCTCATCTCTATCCTGCGCGTATCCCCAAGCGCCTGCGCTGCGTTTTTTATTATATTAAAGAATATCTGCTGGATATGTTTTTTGTCGGCTCTTATGGGTGGTAAACCTGGCGGTATATCTTTTATAATCTGAATGTCGGAAAGCTTTATCTCCGCATTTAGGAAGGTAAGTACTTCGTCAATCTCCTCAATAACATAAACCGGCTGGGGCTTTGTAGCTTTTCCGGATTTTACAAAATCCGTCAGTCTCTTGGTTATGTCCGATATGCGGTCGGCCTCTTGTATAACCCTCTCCATTATGCGGATACTATTTTCTATAACCTCTTCTTTAGATTTATCCTTATACAGCCCCTCTTTCCAGCTTAAAACAAATGCCTCGCACTGGCCTCTTGCTATGCTAAGGGGATTGGCTATTTCATGATTAATTGCCGAGGCGAGCATCTCTAAAAAGGCCATCTTCTCTTTTTGCACTACGTCAGCATGCCTTTTCGAAAATTTACGAGGCGGATACAACTTATCCATAAGTCCCTTTAGGGTATCTTTTATGCTCGGCATCTTATGATTTAATTTGCGCTGTTTTTAGTTATGTTTCTCTCCTGTTCGTCAATCCATTTGTCTATAGAAGATTTCTTAAATCTCCACGTCGCGCCCACCTTAAACCCCGGCAGGTCTCCGCGGGAAGCATGCTTATATATAGTAATCGGCTTCATCCTGAGATATTCGGCCAATTCTTGAACTGTGAAGAATGTCTTTTCCATGTTCCCTGCTTTGCGATACATTCGACGGTTCCGCTAAGGCAGAACCGCTCAGTATCGCCCCGAGCAAACGACTTGTGGTGAGCACAGTCGAACCAAGTGCGTCGAGGGGCGATTATTATAGATTTATCTTGTTTTATACCGTTTTATGTATTTTTACACTACTTACTCTTAAAATGCATATAATTAACTAAAATGCATTTTATTGCTTTTCAGTAATATAAAGTATAATGGTTTTATACGGTTTGTCAAGTCAAAATCTGCTTTTTGCATATTTTGACTTGATCCCGAGGCGTAAGCCGAGGATCCGAGCTGGAGTAGCGGAGGTTTAAACCTCCGCTACTCGACTTCTGCTTCAATCTTCTTCAAATAATCTTGTGCGAGGGTATTCTGGGGATCTATGATCAGGACCTTCTTCCATTCTTTTTTGGCAGAAACAAATTCACCTTTTTGGAAATAAGCTGTGCCTAGATTTAGCAAAGCAGGCACATATCTCGGGTTTAGCCGGTGCGCATCTTTTAACGCCTCCATCGCTTCGTCGTACATCCCTTCCTTGCCGTATTCTGTCCCCAGGTTAAAGAAATATTCCGGGTTCTCGGGATCCAATTCTATTGCTTTTTTGTATTCTTCGATAGCCTTATCCTTCTCCCCCAGCCTGCTAAGCGCATTTGCCAGATTATTGTGCGCGCCGGGAGCATAAGGATCTATCTCCAATATCTTATTATAAGCTCCCATGGCCTTTTCGTAGAATCCTTCGTCAAAATATATGTTACCGAGTTTATTGCGCGCATCTATATTAAACTCGTCGTATTTTACCGCTATCTTAAAAAACAGCGCGGCCTTTTTGATATCCTCTTTCTTTAAATATATGTTTCCTATATGCAGATAAGCCAGCGCGTAATCCGGCCTGAAATCTATGCTTATCTGGTATTGCCTGAGGGCCTCGTCGGTATCTCCCATATCTTCGTAGGTTATACCGAGGTTCACGCGCGTCCTATGTTCGTGTGGGTTTGCGGCCACTGCTTTCTTGTGAAATTCAAGCGACTTTTTAAAATCCCTTTTAGCGTGGTATAGATTACCTATATTATTAAGCATCTTTATGCTGTCGGGCGAATATCTTAAAGTGTGGCTGTAGATAGTAAAGTTATCCTTCCAGTCGAAATTCCGGTCGACCGTCTGGTAGGAAAAGAAAATAAGATAGCCTACAAAGAAAAACGCAAGTAACGGCCGCAAAGCTGCCTTATTATCCCACAGATAGATGCCGAGGAAGGAGACCGATATTGCCATCCCCATAAGCGGCATATAAAGCCAATGTTCGGCCACGTTGCTATTCATGGGAAATATATTGCTGACGGGCAGGAGCGATACAAAGAAAAATATTAATCCGAAGCATGCTTCCTTGGAGATTTTTTTTATCCGCATCGCCGCCCAGATCAAAAGTAGAAACCCGATGAGCGAAAGTAAAACCCCTTTATCCCAAAAAGACGCGGCGTAATCTATGCTCCGCTCCATGTGAAGCCCGACGGGAAAAAATATTATGCCGATATATATCATGAGCGATTCGATAAACGTCAGCGATCTGGAATATAGCGTATATTTACTTTCGAAAAGGCCGAGTTCCTGAAAATTCAAGGCGTACGAGCGCAGGATGAGATATACGCCTGTTATTATTAAAAACCACGATATATAATGGAATTTTATAATCCTTCTGCTTTTTTCCGTTTCGGCGTCACTTATAAAAAATATCCTATATAAGAATATGAGCGCGGGAATGATCACCGCCGCTTCCTTCGATAAGAGCGCTAAAAGGAAAAAAAATAGCGACGCAAAATAATAACGCACTGCTTTTCCGGGATTTGCGGCTTTAAAATGCGCGTCAAAAAAGATAAATGATACGAGCATAAAAATAGCCGCAAGGATGTCGGCCCTTCCCGCTATGTATGCAACTGCGCCCGTATTCGCCGGATGGACGGCATAAAAAAGAGCGCCTACAAACGCTATCCTCTTGTCTTTGGATATTAAAAATAAAAACAGAAAAAATAATACCGATAAAATGGCATGAAGCAATATATTGGTACAGTGATACCCAAAAGGATCCAGCCGCCAAAAAGAGAAATCTACCATATAGGTTATCATCTGTGCGGGCCGGTAATAATTAGAGAAAGAATGATACAGGTCCAATACGAAATGTATCCACGCGTAATTCCAGGACATTATGGAGGGATTCTTAGTAATAAGAAATTCGTCATCCCATACGAAACCGTTAAAAGCGGAATTGGCGTATACGGCAATGCTTAGCAGAATTATAATAAGAATGTATTTTCTCAAATACCGGTATCCTATTTATTTGAGGCCGGAGACAGTATAGATTTTATGCCTTTTATTTCATTCAATGCGAGTATGCGCAAAAGTAACTCTCATGGTATAAATCCTCTTGCTTTTAATAGCCAATAACTAACTGGGTCGTAGATTTCTTTACATATAAAGAGATCTAAAAAAGTAAGGTAATTTGCGATAAAAATTATCATGGAAAATATAAAAACAAAGTAATTTTGATAATTTTTGTTTTTCTGTTTGAACAATTCGTAAATTGCCCATACTGCAAAAAGATTGATGACCATATCTAAATTTATTACGAGACGCAATACTTTTGTATACTGTAGATTCCCCATAATCAGAAATACTATAGTAAAATATATAACAAAGAACATGGTTTTAAAATCGAATTTCTTTATTAGCAAAATATATATAAAATATCCAATAAAAAGACACATTGTCAAAGGTTCGAGCACCATATAATCCACAATATATCTATACCAGGGGCCGCCACAGAATAAAATAGCATACTGACTGTCCTGGACGCCGAAATGGATTCCAAATAATGTTTCTATAAAAAGGGCCATATTTTTAAAACCGGCGAACAATATTAAATAACATATACCGACGATTGAAACGGGGATCAGCATAATGCCCCATAAATAAAGATGCGAAATTTTTCTTTTATATGCGTATTTATATAAACAAAAAAAGCCGGCAAAAAATGGCAACAACACTAAAGAAGATTCTCTTACCATTATACATAAAGCGTATGCCAGTAAAAAAATGCTGTATTTTATTTTATTATTCTGCGTTAAAAAGTCAAAAAATAACCATATGGTTAGCGCATAAAATAGATTTCCGCAACTGTCCGATAATGCCCGCCTGGCCATAGCCATTATCAAAGGAGAGGATGATAAAAATAAGGTATATATTAAAGCCGTATTTTTGCCAAAATGTTTATTGCTGAAATAAAAAGATACGACTAAAAATAAAAAAAATGACAAAAAAGAAACTTGAGCTAACGATGTAAAGCTGATACCGAATATCTTAAAGGACAAAGCGATAAACAAAATATAACCGACCCTTGAAGGGTTTGGATGCAACTGCGCTTCTTCGTTTCCAGTATACCATTCTATCAGAGAAGGAAATTCTGTTATGCCATTCTTTAAAATCAGACTTGCATATTTAAAATAATATCCTTCATCAGCGGACTTCATAAATTGCCCTTCCTGAGGAAGCATAATATACACCGATACTACGGACCACAGGATAAGGCTTATTATTATTAACCGCAATGAGATATTCATAATAGAGCTGTGGGGAGGCTTATAAATGCTCACTATTCGATTCCCGACCCCTTATACATAACTACTTAGCGAGGCCGCTTCTTTTTCGCATCATTACATTAAGCCGATAAGTCAGTGGCTGTTTCTATGTTGTGACTATTGAGATCTTTATCAATTTTTTTTAGGAGGCCTTTTAATACTTTACCCGGTCCGATCTCATAAAAGTCATTAATGCAATCCCTTATCATAAGGCGGATAGAGCGTTCCCATAATGTGCGGTGATTGACCTGGAGTGCCAAATTTTCTTTTATGGAGCCGGGGTCGCTCAGGTAGGCAGCTGTAACATTGCTGATAAATGGAACCTGCGGTTTAGTAAATTTGATTTTTGCGAGTTCTTCTTTCAATTTATCACTCGCTTTAGTCATAAGCGAAGAGTGAAATGCCCCGCTTACGGCGAGTGGTATGCATTTTGCCTGAAGAGACGCCTTGGCAACTTCCATCGCATTATCGACTGCTTCTATCGTGCCTGATATAATAACCTGTCCGGGACAGTTTAGGTTGGCGATCTCGCATCCGGCATTTTTAGTTACATCCTCAACTGCTCCTAGTTCAGGGCCTATAATGGCGGCCATCTTTCCGGGATTTTCCAATGCCGCTTCTTCCATAAGCTCGCCTCTTCGCCTGACAAGCCCGACTGCGTCTTTAAAAGATATGCATCCTGCCGCCACAAGCGCGGAGTATTCTCCCAGGCTCAGGCCGGCGCATACCGAAGGTGTTATATCTTTTCCCTTGGATGATTGAAATGCGCGCAAAGCCGCTATGCTCATCACAAGTATAGCCGGCTGGCTGTTTTTGGTAGTGGTTAATTCTTCGGCGGGGCCTTCAAAGCACAATTTCGCTATGTTAAAACCTAGTACATCATTAGCTTTAAGGAATATTTCTTTAGCGGCGGGAAATGAATCGTAAAGATCTTTGCCCATCCCTACATACTGAGCGCCCTGGCCCGGAAATATAAACGCTACTTTGGACATTGTCACCACTCTATTACGATGGCGCCCCAGACAAGGCCTGCGCCGAATGCATCTAAGACTATCTTATTGCCTTTTTTAATCCTGCCTTCCTGAACAGCCTCGGTGAGCGCAACCGCGGTTGATGCGCTTGACATATTACCGTATCGCTCTATATTTAAGTATACTTTTGACGGCGGCAGGTTCATCCTCTTCGCGACCGCCATCAATATCCTCATATTTGCCTGGTGCGGAATGACAAGGTCCACTTCGCCGCATTTAATGCCGCTTAAGGCCATGGCCTTATTGCCGGCATCTGCCATTATCTTTACGGCCTCCTTGAACAGCTCCCCACCGCTCATCTTCATATAGTGCAATCTCTCATCTATTGTTTCGTGGGTAGCCGGCCTGAGTGAACCGCCGGCCGGCATTTCTAAGAGAGGCGCGTTTCTGCCGTCCGAACCCAAATAAACCGACAGTATGCCTCCTGTCTTTACTTTACTCATAACACACGCGCCAGCGCCATCTCCCAATAAAACGCAGGTATTTCTGTCCTTCCAATCCGTAACAGACGACATCTTCTCGGAACCTATGACAAGCGCATTACGGTACATGCCGGATTTTATAAATTGCTCGGCTATGGCTATGCCATAAACATATCCTGCGCAGGCGGCGCTTATGTCAAAACACGTGGCGTTTACCGCGCCGAGCCTGTTCTGTATGAGGCATGCCGTAGAAGGAAACTGCATATCGGGGGTTATTGTAGCTGTTATTATCAGGTCTATATTTTCGGCGCTTAAGTGGGCATTCTCGATCGCTTCCTTTGCGGCCTCGGAACCCATAAAAGCCGCGGCAATACCCTCTCCGGCGATCCGCCGTTCTTTTATGCCCGTTCGCGTAATTATCCACTCATTCGAGGTCTCCACCATTTTTTCGATGTCGGCATTTGTCAGGACTCTGGTGGGGACAAATTTTCCAACTCCTATTATACCGACTCTCTGATTTTTTGCCGCTTTTCTTTTTTTCATTTGATATTAGTAGCGGACGTTTAAACGTCCGCTACCCTGTGGATAAGTTATGCTTGGTTAGTAGCTCTCCAGCTCTTCCACTATACGCTTGTTTAATTCATTCTCCTTATATTCCGCGCCTCTCCTTATGGCATTCTTTATCGCCTTTGCGCTTGAGGACCCGTGGCTTATGATCACATGGCCGGCTACGCCGAGAAGCGGCGCGCCTCCGTACTCGGAATAATCGAGGTCTTTCCAAAGCCTTAGAAAGGCGGGCTTACTCATTAAAGCGCCTATTTTAGCAAGAACGCTGTTTTTTATCTGACTTTTAAGAAGTTTTGTAATCGCTCCTCCTATGCCCTCGGCAACTTTTAATACGACGTTTCCGACGAAACCGTCGCAAAGGACAACGTCGCACCTTCCGGTAAACACGTCGCGGCCTTCAACATTGCCTATAAAATTCAATCTGCTGTCATCCAGAAGCTTGTGGGTCTCCTTGATAAAATCGGTCCCTTTTGTGGCCTCTTCGCCTATACTAAGAAGGCCGATCATCGGTTTCGATTTATTTAATATATATTTGCTGTACGCATCGCCCATTATGCCGTAATGCAAGAGGTGCAACGGCTTCGGGTCTATATTGGCGCCTACGTCTATCATCATTGAAACGCCTTTAAAAGTAGGAAACACTATGGATATTCCCGGCCGCTCTATCCCGGGCAGAAGCCCAAGCCCCAAAGTGGCGGAGCAGACTACCGCTCCGGTATTACCTGCGCATACAAAGGCATCGGCTTCCCCGTTTTTCAGAAGATCTATGCCAATAGCTATCGATGAATTTCTCTTTTTTCTTACCGATATTGCAGGAGGTTCGTCCATTAAGACAACTTCCGGGGCGTGCTCTATGAATATATTATCCGGATACCTTTTATACCTGGAAAGCTCTCTTCGCAATATGGTCTTATCGCCGACAAGGACCATGTCATAATCGTATTCTCTTGCCGCCGCCACCACGCCGTCTACTACGACCTGTGGGGCTCGGTCACCACCCATGCCGTCAATAGCTATTCTCATCCATTTACTCCTATTTCATATGCCGTATTGTGTATCGCGTATTGTGTATCGCGTTCACGCTGTTACGCAATACTCAATACGCACGACGCAATACGAAAAATGATTATTTTTTCTTTTTCTTTTCTTTCTGCTTAATCTGTACAACCGGCCTGCCGTTATAATATCCGCAATTAGGGCATATTCGGTGAGGTAGCTTCGATTTTTTACAGTTTGGACAGGTAGAGGGGTTCGGTATATCCGCTTTATAATGCGTCCTTCTCCATCTACCTCTTGCTTTTGAATGTCTCCGTTTTGGATTTGGCATTTGTTATTTTTCCTTCTGTTCAGCGTCTAGCGTCTAGGGTCTAGCGTCTAGCATACTACTAGACGCTAATCGCTAGCCGCTAATCGCTAATTCTGCGCTCTTACCGCTGTGATAGCGACAGCATCTATGATATCGTCTATTATACATCCCCTTGAAAGATCGCTCGCCGGTTTCTTCAGCCCCTGCAGGATGGGGCCTACAGCCCTTGCATTGGTCAGTCTTTGTACCAGTTTATAACTTATATTCCCGCTGTCAAGATTCGGAAATATCAGTACATTCGCTTTTCCCGCCACCTTGCTATCCTTCATGCTTGTTTTTATCTTCGCCACTTCGTAGTCAAGGGCACTGTCTGCCTGGAATTCACCGTCGATTAAAATATCCGGGGCCAGCACTCTTGCCTCTTCTACGCCCTTCTTCACCTTATCTACGAGCTGCCCCTGGGCGCTCGATTTTGTGGAATAACTGAGCATGGCTACGTAAGGCTCTTTGTCAAACAGCCGGCGGTATAATTCTGCTGAGGATACCGCTATTCCCGCTAATTGGCGCGGGTTCGGGTCCGGTAATAACCCGCAATCGGCAAAGACGAAGAGTCCGTTGTCGCCATAATGAGAGTTTTCTATGTACATGACAAAAGAACCTGAGGCTACGCCGATAGACTCGTCGACTTCAAGGCAGTGAATAGCCGCTCTTGCCACGTCGCTCGTCGTATGGCTGGCTCCGGCTACAAATCCGTCCGCCAGGTTATCTGCTGTCATCATTGCCCCAAAAAATACATAGTTATCCAACAATATCTTCTTTGCGTATTGTTCGTCAGGGTACCTGTTGTGGCGCTTTTGGGACAGGTCTTTTGCCAGTTTATTAATCATGTCGGATGTTTTCGGGTCGATTATTTTTATCATACCCTCGTCATACTCGCCGAATTTCCGCAGACCTTTTCTCGTATTCTCTATATCGCCCAGAAAAATTATTTTCGCAATTTTTTCTTTAGCTACCGTAACGGCAGCCTCTAAAACTCTGGCGTCGCCAGGCTCGGATAAGACTATCGTCTTTAAATCTTTTTTTGCCTTATCTCTTATGAACTTTATCGGATCCATCTTTATTATCTTTTCCTGAGCTTCTTCTTAAGTTCCTTTTCTATAAAATCCGGAACAAAACTCTTTAAATCGGCGCCCAATAACGCGGCCTCTTTTATCAGGGTGCTCGAAAGATACGAATACGACTCATGCGGCATTAAAAATATCGTCTCCACACTGCCGTTTATCTTGCGGTTCGTAAGGGCCATCTGAAATTCATATTCAAAATCGGACAGCATGCGAATTCCCCTTATAAGCACATTGGCTTTCTTATGCACCACATAATCAACGGCGAGGCCCGTAAAATCGTCTATTTCTATATTGGGCATATGCCGGACGGCCTTCTTTAACATGGCGACGCGTTCGCTTACCGTAAAAAGCGGCTTCTTCTCGGTATTATGCGCCACTGCTACTATAACGCGATCAAATATGCGGCCGGCGCGCTCTATGATATCTATATGGCCATATGTTATGGGGTCAAAGCTTCCTGCGTATACTGCTATCCTTTTCATGCGATGTCACTCTTTCGATTTGTAAAATGTAAGACAAATATCGCCGTAACACGCGCTACGATAAGAAGTTATACCGCCTATCTCCTGCGGCAAAATATCTTTTTTGTGATGTTCGGCCATAATTACGCAACGAGGGTTTAGTATATCACGCTCACTCAGCTTAATCAAGCATTTTTTTGCCATCTCTTTGTAATAAGGGGGGTCCATTAGGATTATATCGAACTTTTTTCCCGCGCCAATAAGACTGTCTACGGCCTTGAAGACATCCATTTTTATTATGCCAAATCTATCCTTTTCTACCTCGAGCATATTCAGATTACCTTCTATAGCCTTGATGCATTCTCTTTGGCTATCTACAAAAACGGCTTTATTCGCTCCTCTCGATATAGCTTCTATGCCGAATGCGCCCGATCCCGCAAAAAGGTCAAGCACATCCCGGCCTTCGATGTATTCGCGTATTATATTAAAAAGCGCTTCTCTTATGCGGTCCTTGGTCGGCCTGACGCCTTCCACCCTCGGGCTCCTTATCAATCTCGATCTGTATTTTCCGGCTATGATTCGCATATTATCCTTGTCGAACTTGGTGTTCCGCTCGCTCAGGTAAAATTTTTTAACGCCTCTCGCTGGCGCCGAAAATCGGGGGCGGCCGAACTCGGCTGGCACTGCCGTGCCGCCTCACCCCGACTACTATGCAATAAGGCGCCTTGTCGGGGCCGCAGACCTTCTAATATGATAGCGGACAGCGCCCGCCCTTTTAGAAACCGATTTTCGGCTTGCTCAAGGCTAAAATTTTAATTCGCTCGCTGGAACACCAAGTTCGATTATACCATACCTTGATCTGTTACAGGTAATAAGTAATATTAATACCTTCCCGAGCGACTGCGAAATTTAGCTTCGAGCAAGTCAAAAAGCGGTTTATAAAAGGACGAAATATGTCCGCGGAGCGGTCCGGCACCTATGGTGCCGGATGAGGGGGCATGGCAATGCCCCCGAGTTATTTCGTCCCCGCCCCTCAGGTTATTCCGCGTAAGGGGGAGTGCCCGAAGGGCACTTTTTGACAAAGTGAGAAGCGTTAAGAATTTCGCTTGGAGCGAGGGAAGTATCAATATTACTATCCTACACTCAGAAACTGCATCTTGCCTTTATACCGCTCGATGACGGCGTCGCGGAGATTGCGGTTACGCTCGTCGCGCAGGCCACTATCTTTGGCTACCAACCCAAATGCCTCTTTCCGCGCAAGCTCAAGAATGGCCTTATCCTCTTTTAAGTCGCCGAATCTTATTTCCGGAAGGCCATGCTGCCTTGTACCGAACATCTGGCCCGGCCCTCTTATTGAAAAATCCTCTTCCGCGAGATCAAAACCGCTCTGCATCTGTTCAAATGCCTGAAGCCGCTTTTTCGCATCTTCGTTTTCAGGGTTCGAAATAAGGATACAATAGGATTTGTGGCCGCCCCGCCCGATTCTCCCGCGCAGCTGATGAAGTTGGGCTAGGCCGAAGCGGTCAGCATTTTCTATAATCATAACGGTCGCGTTCGGGATATCTATGCCCACTTCTATCACTGTCGTTGAAACAAGAATATTTATCTTATTCTTTTTGAAATCCTTCATTATTTTTTCTTTTTCTACGGATTTCATCCTGCCGTGTATAAGCGCTGTCTTAAATTCCGGAAATATCTTTTCGGCAAGCTCACCATACACCTTTTTTGCGGACACAAGATCGCTATTTTTGCTTTCTTCTATGCGCGGGCAGACTATATACGCCTGGCGGCCCGATACAATCTCTTCTCTAACAAATTTATATACTTTGTCCTTCCTCTCTTCCTCCACCCAATATGTGGAAATAGCCTCTCTTCCTTCCGGCAGTTCTCTTATTTCCGATATATCGAGGTCACCGTAAACTGTCAGGGCCAGGGTGCGCGGTATCGGCGTAGCGGTCATGATCAAAACATCCGCATTAATGCCCTTTTTCCTCAAGAGCGCTCTTTCGGAAACCCCGAATTTATGCTGTTCGTCTATGACCAGAAGGCCGATTTTTTCAAAAGATACGCCTTCTTGTATCAGGCTGTGCGTACCGATAATTATATTGGCTTTACCCCTTTTCATCTCATCTTTTATCGCCTCTTTCTCGTCGTCCGGAGTACTGCCTGTCAAGAGACGCACGTTTATGCCCAAAGAAACAAAAAATTCGCTCAAAGTCAGATAATGCTGCTGAGCCAATATCTCCGTAGGCACCATAACAGCTCCTTGAAAACCGTTCTTTATGGTCAAAAGGAGCGCGTACATAGCCACGACTGTTTTGCCGCTTCCTACTTCGCCCTCAAGAAGCCTGTTCATCGGCCTGGGCGATATCATATCGGCTTCTATGTTTTTTATAGCGGCCTCTTGTTCCTTGGTCAACTCGAAAGGAAGCATATTTTTAAAATCACCAAATAGTCCGTCCTTTACTTCGTGAGCCAAGCCCTCGCCCCGTTTTTCCCTTTCTTTCTTTATTAAGGCAAGTGCCGTCCCCAGCATGAAGAATTCTTCGAAAATAATGCGGCGCTCGGCCATCTTCAAGCTTTCAAAATTGACCGGAAAATGCATATTTTTGACGGCGAACTTTACATCCGCCAGCCGGCATCGTGCTCTCACCTGCGTAGGTATGGCGTCACTAATAAGACTTATATTGCTCCCAAGTGCATAGTCGATAAGTAAGCGCAGGTATTTCTGCGAGACATCCTGCGTTAGAGGGTAGATAGGGACTATCCTTCCCATATTTATGATATCGGGCGATTCTTCGTCTCTCTTAAGGACTTCATAATCCGGATGAGTGATCTGTAAATACTTGAACTTTTCTACTTTCCCGTAAAGTATTATCTCATCACCCGGCTTAAAATATTTTTTCAGATAGGGCTGGTTATACCAGACTGCGTGGATATTGGCTGTCTGGTCTTCTACCACCATCTCATATATCAGCATACCCTTTTTGCTCTTCCATACACCGTGGCGTTTTATCCTGCCTTTTATCGTATGAAGCCTGTCCGGCTGAACGTCCTTTATTGAAATTATCTCGCGTCTGTCTTCGTAACGCCGCGGCAGGTAATATAAAAGGTCAGATACGGTATGTATGCCAAGCCTTGCAAGCTGCTCGGCCCGCTTAGGCCCAACCCCTTTTAGGTATTGAACTTTCTTCTCTTTCAATTCTTTTTTTTCTTGCATATATCCGACGACTATGGTAATATCTATCCCTGTTTAAGATCTAAAAAAGGAGTTTTTAAAATGTCAAGATTTTGTGAAATATGCGGCAAAGGGCCTGTGGCCGGGCGCACGATAAAACGAAGAGGCTTGGCCAAAAAGAAGGGCGGCGTAGGCCAGCGTATCACTGGTATAAGCCGAAGACGTTTCCTGCCCAACCTTAAAATGGTCAGGGCATTAATTAAAGGTAAAATAAAGAGAGTCAAGGTCTGCACCAAATGCTTGAAAGCCGGCAAGGTAAAAAAAGCCGTTTAACACCTCGTTTAAATTAAATTTACCCCGTTAGAGAATACGTTCTCTAACGGGGTTTACCTTTAAGTCTGCGATTTCAAGCTGCAAAGTAATAGCATCCTTCCACATATTCAAAGACGGCGTATACGCAATATCCAGGCTGGAACTTTCCATTATTTCATCCGTCGCCTCCCCAAGCCTGAAACCTATTGCCTCGCATGTCGTGTTGCTGTCTGTCACCCACATCTTTATGCCCTCACGACGCAGAAATATGGGCCTACTTTTCAACCTGAGCTTACGCGACAAAAGAACGGGCCTGCGATTACCCGGACCGTACGGCGCGAGGCTTTCTATTTCCTGGACCACGTTCTCCTTCAGTAAATTTAGTGGCATTTCCATATCTATAGCAAGGTGTGGCATAAAATCGCTTTTTTCCAGCATCTTGGAAGCAACGGTATTAAATTTTAATCTGAATTCGTCCAGATTTTTACGCGCGATCTTCAGGCCGCATGCATCGGCATGCCCGCCGAAACCGGAAAGGAAATCGCGGCATTCGTTAAGCGCCTCGAAAAGATGAAAATTCCTTACTGAGCGGCCCGAACCCTTGCCTTCATTCTTGTTAAACGATATCATCACAGTAGGCCTCGAAAAACGCTCGGCTATCCTTGAGGCAACTATGCCTATGACGCCCGGATGCCAATCATCGCTTTCCAAGACGATTACTTTATCGTCTTTAAAATTTATTTCGTTCTCCACCCTGTTTACGGCTTCCGTCAGGATGGTGCTCTCTATCTTCTGGCGGTTGCGATTTTCGGAATCCAGAACGTCGGCCAGGTTACCGGCCTCTTCCTCGTCTTCTGTAACTAAGAGCCGCAATGCCAGATCAGCAGAGCTGACTCTGCCTACAGCATTTATGCGCGGCCCCAGCATATACCCTATCTGCCTTGTGGATATCGTCTTGCCTTTCAGGCCCGCTATCGCTATTAGTGCGTGTATTCCCTTTTTTTTGCTCTCATTTATGCGCGCGAGACCGTGCCTGGTAAGAATTCTGTTTTCCCCCAATTGCGGCACCATATCCTGAATAGTCCCCAGCGCCACAAGGTCAAGGTGCTGCTCTATGTTATAGCCATAATCACGCGTCAGGGCTTGGGCAAGTTTATAAGCGACCGCCACACCGGATAGATATTTAAAAGGATAGCTGCAGTCTTTTTGGAGTGGGTTAATAACGGCATAGGCGCTATATGGAAAAAATTCTTCCACTATCTTATGATGGTCGGTTATTATTGTGGTTATGCCCAGCTTATTAAGATATTCTACTTCCTTTTTGCCGCTTACGCCGCAGTCAACCGTTATAAGAAGTGATATTTCGCGGTTGTGGGCCATTTTAACGGCCTCATTGTTAAGACCGTAACCTTCTTCCACCCTGTGGGGGATATATGATATTACATTACAGCCGATGTCGCGCAAAACTCTTTTGAGAATAGCAACGGCGCTTATGCCGTCGACATCGTAATCTCCGTAGACCATCACCTTTTCGCCCTTGGATACAGCCTTCTTTATGCGGAGAACGGCCTTTTCCATATCTTTCATGAGAAAAGGGTCGTGAAGGCCGCTTATGTCGGCCTTTAGGAAACTGTCTACTTCGGAGGATTCTTTCATGCCGCGATTTATCAAAATCTGGGCGGTAACAGGTGAGATACCACACTCCTCCGCAAGCTTCTCGCGTAATACCTTATTGCCTTCCAGTATTTGCCATATCTTCTGCGGCATAACTATATACTCTCTAAGTAGGGGAGGTTTAAACCTCCCCTACTTTTGTTAAAACTATTTCGGTTCGATCGCTACGTCTGTTGTTGTCTTTTGCAGGCCTGCTATAGCATTCTTCTGCACTTCTATCTTTATGTTATCGGCTATGCGCAGGACTACGCTCGTATCCTTTACGTTTATAACAGTGCCGTAGATCCCGCCTATAGTAACTACTTCATCGTTTTTATTGAGCGCTTTCAGCGTTTTCTGATGATCCGCTTCCTTTTGCCTCTGTGGTTTTATTATGAGAAAATAGAATATGAAAAATATTAGGCCCATTACTATAAAAGGGCCAAGCGTGGGCTGTTGAGGTGTCATTTTTGCTCCTTTCCTGGTTTAGTCATTTTTTGAGTCATCGCGACCGCTATTTATAATTCTTTAAGAATCCGTCCTTAAACTTGCCGAAATTGCCGTTTATGATAGCGCTTCTCATATCTTCCATAAGTTTAACATAAAAATAGACATTATGCAACGAAACTAGCCGGAGGCCCAGGATTTCATGGGCCCCTACAAGGTGCCTTATGTAGGCCCTGGTATAGCCCCCTTTGCATGTAAGGCAGCCGCATCCTTCTTCTATGACGCTAAAATCGTCAACATGAACGGCGTTTCGCAGTACAAGCTTGCCCTTTTTTGTAAAAGCACTTCCGTTCCTGCCGTTTCGGGTAGGCATGACGCAGTCAAACATATCGGCGCCATTCGAAACTGCTTCTATAATATCGGCAGGCGTGCCTACGCCCATCAAATAATGAGGGAATTTTTCCGGAAGGAGCCCCAAAGTATAGTTACCAATTTCTCCCACAAGTTCATCCGGTTCTCCCACGCTGACCCCTCCGACGGCGTAGCCGTCAAACCCTATGTCGACAAGCCGTTCGACCGCTTCTTTGCGTAAATCAAGGTATGTCGCGCCTTGCGCTATGCCGAATAGCAGCGGCCTCGCTGTGTTCCGGATATCCGGATATCCGGGTAACCGGGTATCCGTAAATTTCTTTTTAGACCGCACTGCCCAGTCCGTCGTAAGCGTTAGCGACGAGCGGGCATAATCTTTTTCCGCCGGATAATGAACGCACTCATCAAGCGGCATTATAATATCGCTGCCGAATCCGAACTGAAGCTCTACAACATCTTCCGGGCTCAAAAAATGCTTTGAGCCGTCCAGGTGCGATTGAAACTCTACTCCCTCTTCCTTCACCTTCATCAGCGTGGCAAGGCTAAATACCTGATATCCGCCGCTATCCGTCAATATCGGCATGTCCCAGCCCATAAATTTATGGAGCCCGCCGGCTTTCTTTAAAATATCTATGCCGGGGCGTAGATACAAGTGGTAAGTATTGGAAAGGATCGCCTGCGCATTGCAAGATTTTACGTCTTCGTTAGAAAGTGTTTTTACGCTCGCCTGCGTCGCCACAGGAAAAAATAGCGGCGTTTTGAGCGTACCGTGTGGTGTTGCCAGTTCGCCCGCTCGTGCTCTAGTGTTTTTGTCTTTTGTTACAATTCTAAACATATCACCCATTAGGGGACGTTTCCCTTTGCTACAACTCTTTTATTTACAATAAGTTACAAGCCTGCATTTTCCACCTTTTTCGTCGCTCATTGAATATAATTTTGGAAAATGGCTTGTTGTAATTCTTTCATTTGTAACTAGTTACGTCAAAGGGAAACGTCCCCTTTTTTTTCCGCTATATAATAAGCATGCAGTCGCCATAGGAAAAAAATCGGTACCGCTCGCGGATTGCCTCCTTGTACGCTTTCAGAATCAATTCCCGGCCCACAAATGCACTTACCAGCATCAGAAGAGTTGATTTCGGAAAATGGAAATTTGTCAGAAGCGCATCGACTATTTTAAACTCATACGGCGGGTAGATAAATATGTCCGTTTTCCCGCTTTGCGGCTCAACTTGATTGCCCCTGGCACATGCCTCCAGCACGCGAACCGAGGTCGTTCCAACGGCAAACACCCTGCCACCGCTTTTTTTGACAGTGTTTATATCATCGGCCTCTTTACCTCCCAGCCGAAATTCTTCGATGTGCATCTTATGTTTTGTAACATCCTCCGTCTTTACAGGCGCAAATGTACCATAGTTTACATGAAGCGTAACATAGGCCAATTTAGCGCCTTTGGAAGATATTTCCTTAAGCGTACATTCTGTAAAATGCAGACCGGCCGTCGGTGCAGCCCGAGCCCCTTCTTCTCTGGCGTAAACGGTTTGATATCTCTCCTTATCTATCTCCTCAGCGCTTCTTTTAACGTAAGGCGGCAGCGGCACGCTGCCGATCCGCGCCAATTCTTCGTCAATATTTCCGCCGGGATATATGAATTCCACTACGTTATTAGCTTCCTTCTTTGCGAGTATCCGCGCCTTTAATTTCGAACCCTCAAATATTACTTCGTCTCTTTCTCTGATCCTGGAAGACGGCTTAAGCAGCGCTTTGAATATTCTGTTTTCAATTTTTTCTGTAAGAAATATTTCGGTGCGACCGCCTGTCAACCTGCGGCCTACCAATCTCACATTCATAACCTTGGTATTATTGAGCACCAATATGTCATCTTTTTTAACGTAACCGGGAAAATCCAAAAATGTCTTGTGCGTGATTTTGCCGCTTCTTCGGTCAAGCACAAGCATTCGGGAGGAATCTCTTGATTCGGCGGGATACTGCGCTATAAGTTCCTTAGGAAGGTCGTAGTCAAAATCGCTAAGCTTATTCATTGGTCTCTTCTAACAAATACTTCATATTCGCTATGCTGGCCCCCGGATAATAAAACTTTAATATCTCCTCTGCGGAAAATCCGTCTCGAGACATATAATAAGCGCCCCATTGGCACATTCCTACACCATGCCCCCAGCCCCTTCCGGTAAAAAGTGCAGACTTTCCTCTTAGTGCCACGTCAAAATTGGCGCTCCGCAAAATATTGGGCCCCACAGCCAATCTGAATTTATTGGCGGGTATTTTTTCTTCGCCGAGAGCATTGGAAATGTCTACCTTGACGACCCTGCCCGAATTATCCCTGGATAATACTTTTATATCTTTTATATCGCCCACTTTGTAACCGGCCCTATTTAGACCTCCTTCTATATCGGCAAGGGAAATAGTCGCTGTCCATTTAAAGTGCGGCGATTTTTGGCAATACGGACACGGCACCCCCTTTAACGACGGTATTTTGACATTCCATAACAAAGATGCGTCTTCTGTATGGCCCCCGCACGTGGCATGAAAATAAGCCGGCAGAACTTTGTTCTTGTATATCAATATCTTACCCTTTGTCTCTCTCACCGCCTTGCTCGTCCTATACTTCTCGGATGTCCTGCCGCCGTAAACCTGCGAATATATATCGTTTGTCAAATCATAATCGCGTCCGAGCGACTCTATAGTCTTATAAACAGCAAAAGTCCGCGAGGATATCGCCTGCACCTTAAGCGCCTCCATCGGCCAGAGGTGCGATACTTCGTGATACAAAACCCCGCTCACATAATCCTCTATGTCAACGTGGTTTATCACCAGAAGCTTCATCTTCTCGGTCCTTATTACATCTATATCGCCTCTGAATTTCCGTCCGTTTACATATATGGTTGCCGCACCGATAGGTTTTATCCTGATCCCGTAAATATCAAAAGGTTCAGTACCCATCAAAAGGCCGCCCGTGGTAGGAACTATACGGCATTTTTTCAAATTAGAGTCTTCTCGCAGTATCTCAAGCAGGGGAAGAGCGCGTATACTGTAGCGCCCCTTAACTCTCAATTCCACTTCGGACGCATCATTTATTACCGCCACTCTTACCACGTATGAGCTTCCGCCCGGGGAAGCTGGGGCAGCAAAAAGCCTATCGCATACGCAGGAATATGCGGCAAGAAGAAGCGCCAAACAATAAATTATACGAGTAAGGTTTCTTATTTCCGGCATCTTTTCTCTGATCTCTCTTTTTCGCTGAATACACAACCGCAATATTTCTGTCTGTATAAGGCGCGGGTTTTCGCTTCTTCCTGCGCCTCTCTGAAACCGCCGCGGAAATTGCGAGATATAAACTCAACGCCGAATCTCTTTCCGAATTCTGAACCTATTCTTATAATCTCTTCCTGGTCTTGGTAGGGGCTTACCAAAAGCGTGCTGGTAAAGGCGTCAAATCCTCCGGTTTTGGCACTTTCGGCTGTTTTTTCAAGTCTCATCTGCCAACAAAGCTTACAGCGCTCCGGCGCTTGAGTGCGCGTACTGATTTTACTGAAAAAAACTTCCGGCTCGTATTTGCCGAAAACAACATCAAAATGAGCATCTTTAGAATATTCTATGAGGGCAGTGCGCCTCTTTTCGTATTCTCCGGCGGGATGTATGTTCGGATTATAAAAAAACCCGGTAATATGCCCGGATTTATATTTTAATAGTTCCCGTAAAGGATGGATGGAGCATGGTGCGCAGCAGACATGCAGCAGTACCCGCATTATAGAAGCTCTTTTTGAGACGAGCGGCTTACAAGAACACCCATGTGCTCGTACGCGAGGCTCGTTAATTCGCGGCCGCGCGGCGTCCGCTTCAAAAATCCTATCTTGAGCAAAAATGGCTCGACTACATCCACTATCGTATCTTCTTCCTCGTTTAACGTAGCGGCAAGCGACTCTATGCCTACGGGCCCGCCTTTATAAAAATCCATTATGGCTTTTATCACCTTTCTGTCTACCGAATCAAGCCCCAGAGTATCTATGCCCTGATCATTAAGCGCCTTTTCGGCTATCGCCTTTGTAATGGTGCCGTCGGCTTTCACTTCCGTCCAGTCCCTGACCCTGCGCAAAAGCCGGTTTGCTATCCTTGGAGTCCCGCGCGCTCTTTTGGCGACCTCAAGAGCTCCGTCCGAATCAATATGTATACCAAGAATAGAAGCTGAGCGCTTTATTATACTAACAAGCTCGCCGGGTTCATAGAAATCCATATGATAAAACATCCCGAATCTGCCGCGCAGGGCCGCGCTCAAAAGCCCGGATCTCGTGGTAGCGCCTATAAGAGTAAAATGTTTAAGATTAAATTTTATCGTTTTGGCATAAGGCCCTTTATCTATTATAAAATCTATCTGAAAATTCTCCATCGCGGGATATAAAAATTCTTCCACAACCTTTGACATCCTGTGGATTTCGTCTATAAACAGGACATCCCCCTCTGAAAGATTGGTCAATATTCCTATAAGATCTCCCGGCCGTTCGATTGCCGGCCCGCTCGTAGAAGTCATCTTGGTGCCCATTTCGTGAGCGATTATGTACGCTAAGGTAGTCTTACCAAGGCCCGGAGGGCCCGAAAAGAGCACGTGCTCAAGCGGCTCGCTCCTCTTCTTTGCGGCTTTTATGGCGACGATGAGGTTATCAACTACGCTCTTCTGCCCTACAAAATCCGAAAGAGAGCTTGGACGCAGGGATAAACTGAGGACATCTTCCTCTGCCTCTTCCAGGCCTATTAATCTCTCTCTTTTCGGAGATTCATTATCTTTCGGCATACTTTATGTCCTCTTTTTTCTGCTTCTGCTTTTGCTTATATATTTCATTGAGCAGCTCCTCGCAAGATGAGGCTTTTGGATTTCTGCCAAGCGCGTCATCTATCATGGTTTTTGCTTCCGATTTCGCGTACTGAAGCTGAGTAAGTACATCGAGGGCCTCTTTTTTAATATCTTCCTCTATTGATATCTCACCTGAAGCTGCCTTATCCTGTATGAGGCCATATTTGCCTATTTTGCCCTGCAGTTTTGCTATTATTTCCCTCGCCCGTTGTTCACCTATGCCCGGCAAGCTTTTAAGTATGGCTATGTCGCCCTTGTCTATGGCATCCGCTATTGCAGAAAAAGGCAATTCCATGGCCTTACAGGCCGCTTTAGGGCCGACGCCCGAAACAGTTATGAACCTTTCAAAAAATTCTTTTTCTATTTCGCTCAAGAAACCTATAAGCACGGGGATAGAGCGCGATGGGTCCGATTGGAAATAATGATAAGTGATTAATGTTATACAGCCGTTTTCATCTATGGCGGACTCTACCTTCTTCATCACAACACCCGGCAGGAGGACTTCGTAAGAAATGCCGTTTACGTCTATCCATACGGCATTATTCTTCTTCTGCTTCAGTTTTCCGGATATCTGGGATATCATTTATACCGCCTCTTTACTTTTATGAAGTCCAAATGGCTCATAGCCAATGCCAGGGCATCGGTAACGTCTTCGGGTTTCGGCACTTCTTTTAAAGAAAGAAGCGTCTTTACCATACCCGCAACCTGATTTTTACTCGCGTGCCCCCGTCCGGCTATGGTTTTCTTTACGTGAGTGGAGGCGTAATTAATAAGTTCGAGATTATATTTTCCCGCAAGAAGGCATACGATACCGCGGGCGTGGCTCATTAGAATTGCGGTTCGCGGATGTTTATAATGAGAATAGATCTTTTCTATTACTATAACTTCGGGCCGGTATTCTTCTATTATCTCGGAAAGGCCATCGTATATTTTGAGGAGCCGCGCCATTATGCCTTTTTCGGCGGATGTCCTTATGACGCCCGCTTCTATAAGCTTAGCGCCTCGGGCAGTATCATCCACCAGGCCATAGCCCGTAATACCCAGTCCCGGGTCAACACCAAGAATTTTCATGTATTATTCGCTCCGGATATCCGGATATCCGGTTTCCGCCTGAGGCGGATCAGCCTTTGGCTGAATCCGGTTATCCGGAACTACGCATTCAGGATATCATCCGGTATATCGAAGTTGGCATAGACGTTCTGCACATCGTCGTTATCCTCTAGCTGCTCTACCAGATTCAGAACCTGCTTTGCCTGATCGCCGGACACCTTAACGGTATTCTTCGGGAGAAAAGTGACTTCAGAAGATTCCACTTTGATCTTAGCGGTATCAAGCGCCTTTTTTATCTTTTCGTAATCCACCGGCTGGCATTTAATCTCATATGTCTCGCTCTCATCCGACATATCTTCTGCGCCCGCATCCAACACTATGGACATCAATTTATCTTCGGACGCGTCTTTTTTGTTTACTATAAAAAGCCCTTTTTTCTCGAAAAGCCAGCTTACTGCGCCCGCGCCGGCCAGGTTGCCGCCGATTTTTGAAAATATGGTCCTTATTTCGGCGGTCACTCTATTTTTATTATCCGTAAGCACATCTACGTAAAAAGCGACACCGCCCGGGCCGTAGCCTTCGTAAGATACCGATTCGTATGAAACGCCGGGCAATTCTCCCGTGCCCTTTTTTATCGCCCTTTCTATGTTATCCTGCGGCATATTTGCTTCTTTGGCTTTATCTATAGCCAAACGTAAAGAAGGGTTTGTATCGGGACTACCGCCTCCGTTTTTCGCCGCGACAGTAAGCATCTTTATCAACTTGGTAAAAAGCTTGCCTCTTTTGGAGTCTGTTGCAGCTTTTTTATGTTTTATCGTAGCCCACTTCGAATGTCCGGACATTTAGCACCCCTGATAGAATTGCTTTAGCGTTTAGCGTATAGGGTTTAGCGTTTAGTTTTACTATACGCCAGACGCTAATCGCTATACAATTAAATTATACCACGTAAATAGCACCTTGTAAATCACTCTTCCTTCTCCTCCACCTTTGCCGCCTGTGCCTTCTGGATAATATTCTGGGCTACATTAGGCGGCACCTGTTCATGATGGGAGAACTTCATGGTATATGTTCCTCTGCCTGCAGTAATAGACTTCAATTCATTTACGTATTTATACATCTCCTCGAGCGGCACTTTTGCCTTAATAGTCTGCGCGCCCTCGCCCGGCTCCATGCCGAGAATCCTGCCGCGTCTTGAATTGAGGCTCCCTGTAATGCTCCCCATATATTCATCCGGCACTGTCACGTCTACATCCATTATCGGCTCTAAGAGAATCGGCTTTGCTTTCAAAAAGGCCTCGCGAAATGCCTGCCTGGCAGCCACCTGAAACGCAATATCCTTTGAGTCGACAGGATGCGTCTTTCCGTCGTACACCACAACCTTCACATCAACCACCGGATAGCCGGCCAAACTGCCGTTATCGAGCGCGGTCTTCACGCCTTTTTCGCAACTCACTATAAACGGCGCCGGAATGGAGCCGCCTACGACCTCGCTGACAAATTGGAATCCCTCGCCCCGTTGGAGCGGTTCTACCCTCAGCCAAACCTCGGCAAATTGCCCTGCGCCGCCTGACTGCTTTTTGTGCCTGTATTGTGCGTCGCCCTTTGTTATAATCGTCTCTTTATAGGCCACTTTGGGCGTCCCGATATCAACACTCACCCCAAACCTATCCTTGAGGCGGTTTATGACTATGTTTAAATGGAGGTCTCCCATTCCTGATATTATTTCTTCTTTTGTCTGGGCATCCCTCACCGCTTTAAGGGTCGTATCTTCTGCAACAAGGCGATGTAGGGCGCTTGATATTTTGTCTTCGTCCGCCTGCGTCTTTGGTTTTATGGAAAATGACATTGCCGGTTCCGGAAAACTTATCGGCGGAAATTGTATAGGATTTTTCTCATCGCCTAAAGAATCGTTAGTTCCGGTATCTTTAAGTTTCATGACGCACCCGATATCCCCGGCCGATAGCGCGTCAACACCTTTTAATTGCTTTCCCTGCATTACGGAAAGCTGGCTTATTTTTTCTCTTGCCCTTTTAGTCACATTGTACAATGTCGCATTTGCCGCGATGGATCCGGAAAATACCTTAAAGATGGTTATCTGCCCTACATACGGATCTGATATCGTCTTAAATACGCATGCCGAGAAAGGCGCGTCTTTCTCGATCTCTATCTTTGCGGAACTATTGTCTTTGAGATTAATGCCCTCACGAGCCGCAACATCCGCCGGTGAAGGAAGATAATTTATTACGGCATTTAAAAGCTCCTTTATGCCCAAATGAGTTGCCGCTGAGCCGGCAATGATAGGTATAACCTTGCCCTGTACTACACCTTTTCGGAAGGCGCCCTTGATTTCATCGGCCGAAAGCTCTCCTTTATCCAGGTATTTCTCTAAAAGGGCATCGTCAGATTCGGCAACGCTCTCCACCAGCATATCGCTTTCCTTCTTTGCGTCGTCTTTATTTGTCCCGCTGAGAGAATCTACCCCTTCTTTTGTCAGAAGGTTAGCCACGCCCTTAAAGGACGATTCTTTTCCTATGGGGTAACCGGTAACTACGCATTTTTTGCCAAATTTATTCTGCAGCGCTTCTACACATTTATTGAAATCGGCGTTCTCTTTATCCATCTTATTTATGAAAACTACTGCCGGAATATTTTTACTCTGTATGAATTTAAATGCCTGATTGGTCCCCGTCTCTATGCCGTGCACCGCATTCACTACTATAACCGCCCCCTCTACTACCGAAATGGCCGATATGACCTCGCCCACAAAGTCCGAATATCCGGGCGTGTCTATAATATTTACCTTAACACCATCGCGGGCAACGTGGAGTACCGATGAATTTATTGAAATCTTCCGCTCTATCTCGTCTTTGTTATAATCGCTGACAGTACTGCCTTCGTTAATACTTCCGGGCTTCGGTATGGCGCCTCCTTCGCTTAAAAGGTGTTCCGCCGCCGATGTTTTTCCCGCCCCGGAATGACCGAGTATTGCTATATTCCGTATATTTTTCGCGTCATATTCCGCCACGATCAGCTCCTTTTTTTCAAATCGTAATAGGATCGATTATATCAATATATGGTTTATAGTATAGTAATTGCAGAAAATTGTCAAGGATAAGAATATAGAATAAAAAAATGCCCCGCTGCTTTATGCAGCGGGGCAAATTTAAGCCGGCACTAACCTACTCTCCCGCAGCCTTCCGACTGAAGTACCATTGGCGCTGAAGGGCTTAACTACCGTATTCGGGATGGGAACGGGTGTGACCCCTTCGCTATGAGCACCGACAATATTTTTGTTTATCCAAAAATTAACAATATATATTGAAGTAAATCGAGTACTTCTATCTATTATAACAAGTGGTCAAGCCTTTCGACAGATTAGTACCAGTAAGCTCAAACCCTCGCGGGTCTTACACATCTGGCCTATCAACCTTGTAGTCTTCAAGGTGTCTTAGTCCCCTTGCGGGGAGGGAAATCTAGTCTTGAGGGGGGCTTGGCGCTTATATGCCTTCAGCGCTTATCCTTTCCGTGCATAGCTACCCAGCTTTTACCGCTGGCGCGATAACTGGAGCACCAGTGGCACGTACTTCCTGGTCCTCTCGTACTGAGGAAGTATCCTCGCAGATTTCCTGCGCCCATGGCAGATAGAGACCGACAGCTTTGTTACTTCCCGCTACTGGCGGGAGGATTGGACATTTCTGCCAATCTCTGCGTATCGCTACGCAGCTCGGACTATATCTTCATCTTTTTCAGATGATTGGCGTATAGTCTCTGAGGTTTCAGGAATTTATAAGAATCTCTTTTGAATATCGCTTAAACTTTGCTTTGGATGATTTAAATACCAATTCTACCACTTTGTTGAAACCTTCGCGCTTCAAATGCTCTCCTTTATTTATAATCTCGAGCACTTGACTAAAAATGCGAAAGTCGCCTGCTTTAGCAGAATGAACTGGATGCTTCTTAAGGAAAGGCACGAGTTTCTCGCACAAATCTTTTCTGTCTTTCACAATCAAAACCCACGATTTATCTCTTGGATTCTTAGGATGGTTTGGTTTTATATATCCACAACCTAACCTCTCTTGAAACCCTTCGAGAATATTTTTACCACCTGGATTTTGACTCAGGTGAAATTCAGTAATAACTTGCCACTTTAGAGGCAAATCTATTCGCTTACTGAATCCCACGTAGAAACATCCTTCACCATCAACAAAGCCGGCAAAGTATTCATCGGAGATTCTATTATTCCCGCTTACCTGCTGATTGTCCGCATACTGCACATTGTCACTTGACATGATAGAGATATTATATCTCTATTCATTTCGGTTGTCAAGTAGTGAGTAATCCTCGGATTTTCCAGCATATGGCCAATTTTAAAGACAGCAAACGGTCATTTTACTTACTGTCTTGCGACGTTCTGAACCCAGCTCACGTACCACTTTAACCGGCGAACAGCCGGACCCTTGGGACCTTCTTCAGCCCCAGGATGTGATGAGCCGACATCGAGGTGCCAAACCTTCTCGTCGATATGAACTCTTGGAGAAGATAAGCCTGTTATCCCCGGAGTACCTTTTATCCGTTGAGCGACGGCGATTCCACATTCTACCGCCGGATCACTAAGTCCTACTTTCGTATCTGCTCGACTTGTAGGTCTCGCAGTTAAGCTTCCTTATACCTTTACGCTCTACGTGCGATTGCCGACCGCACTGAGGAAACCTTTGAACACCTCCGTTACAATTTAGGAGGTAACCGCCCCAGTCAAACTGCCCGTCTGGCATTGTTCCCCAGCCGGATTCACGG
>JAZDNG010000018.1:0-23430 GCA_043800065.1 Candidatus Omnitrophota bacterium | reverse complement strand
ACCGTCCAACCGGCAAAGAAGCTGATCAGTACGGATATGCCGCTTCCCAGCATAACACCGCCTATGCCTCCCAAGAGCGACATGAGCACCGCTTCTATCAGAAATTGTATCATGATATCGTAATCATTCGCTCCTATGGCTTTACGAAGGCCTATTTCACGCGTGCGCTCGGTCACAGAAACAAGCATGATATTCATTATCCCTATGCCGCCTACAAGAAGAGAAATGGCCGCAATAGCTCCCAATAAAAGAGACATCGTCTTAGTCGTAGCCTCAAGTGTCTTTTTTATATCGGACATGTCGCGTATCTGAAAAGAATCTTGCTCGTCCTTAGTTGTAAGATGGCGCTCTTTTATAATCAATTTTGTTATGGCGTCCATGACGGGCCCTACGGCATCGGGGCTATTTGCTTCCACATAAATAGTATCTACATAGTCCTTCCCGAACAATCTGTACATGGCCGTAGTAACAGGCACAAGAACAACGTCGTCCTGGTCGTGAAATGAATTTGCGCCCTTGGCCGGGAGGACACCCGCGACTTTAAAATTTATAAGATTTATCTTTACTGTTTCTCCTACCGGATTGACATCGCCGAAAAGTTCCTGCACCACCGTCGTGCCGAGCAATACGACTTTTTGCCGTATCTTTATTTCTTCTTCGTTAAAGAATTTTCCTATTTCGGGTACATAGGCGCGCATCTCACCGTAGTCGGCGCCAACACCTTCTACCCGCGTATTCCAGTTTTTATTACCATATACAAGCTGTCCGCGCCCCGAAACGGAAGCGCTTACCCGCCTTACCCCTTCAGGAAGTTTTTTTATCTCTTCTACGTCCTGGAAAGTAAACCGTGTAACACTACCCGCCTCCATTGAAACTCCGTGCACGCGCGCGGAGCCCGGGCGCACAACCAGGAGATTTGACCCTAATGAGGCAAGCTGCGCCTCAATGGATATCTTGGCGCCTTCGCCTACCGCCAGCATGGCAATAACGGCCGCGACGCCGATCAATATACCCAGAATAGATAATACCGAACGCATCTTATGCGCTAACATCGCGGAACCCGCCTGCCTGAAATAATCCATAAATTCTATGCCGCTCGTATGGTGTATGGTTTTTGCGGGTATTTTTTCCCGAAGAGTTTCAACGGACGGGCATTTAAGTTCTTTCTTTTTTTCTCCGGTAAGCTCGTCGGAAATTATGCGGCCGTCGCGCATGGTGATAACTCTTTTAGCATATTCCGCTATTTCTTTTTCATGTGTCACTATAATAAGCGTTTTGCCTTCTCGGTTTAAGCGCTCCAATATAGTCATTATTTCTTCTTTACTTCTGGAATCGAGGTTGCCCGTCGGCTCGTCCGCCATGATGATCAAGGGTTCGTTGACAAGGGCCCTCGCGATGGCAACGCGCTGCTGCTCGCCCCCTGAAAGTTCGCTGGGCTGGTGTGTCTCGCGGTCTTTCAACCCGACAATCTCTATCTTTTTTTTGGCGAGTTCTTTTAAATGGCGTTTGCCGGCGTAGATGAGCGGTAATTCCGCATTTTCGAGGGCAGTCATCCGAGGCAGGAGATGAAATTGCTGAAATACAAAACCTACAGTCCTGTTTCTGATCGTTGCCAGGTTATCGTCGGGCAATGCGGTCGTCTCTCTGCCTTCCAGGACATACGACCCTGAGTTCGGCCTGTCCAGAAGGCCGAGTATGTGCATAAGAGTGGATTTTCCCGAACCGGAAGCCCCCATTATAGCTACAAATTCGCCGTGCGAAATCTTAAGCGAAACATCATCGAGGGCCTTTACATCCACTTTACCCATGTGGTATGTTTTGGAAACGTTTTTTAGTTCTATCATATCCATATCTTGCGATTACCTTCTTCGGGAGGGCATAAACGGATTTGTTCCCGTACTACTTTTAGGAAGTGCGTATTTCTTTCCTTTTACTAATATCGTGTCATTTGCGGTTATGCCGGAAGTGATCTCTACGTTTTTATCGCCGGATATTCCCAGCGTAACCGGCTGCCTTCTGCCTTCTTTGTCGATAGCGGACTGCTTAACGAAGACATACGGGCCTTCTTTATCGCTGACTACGGCCGCGGACGGTAAAAGAAGCGCGTCTTCCTTGCTGCTTTCTATAAAATCTATAGTGGCGTTCATCCCCGACCGGAAAAACGGCAGCACCTTTTCGGGTAAAAGGTCTGCATTGTAGATGGTTACATTATTAACGGTTTGGGATTCATAATATATATGTTCCACTTTCGCCTTTATCCTCGTATCGGGATAAGCGTCAATGACGATGGCCGCGTTCTGCCCGACCGCTATTTTTCCGATGTCCGTTTCGTCCACCTGCGCCCTCGCGATCAAATGGTCCGACAGTACAATAACCGCGTCACTTGTAGTGACGGTCTGGCCCGGTTGAGTCGTAGCTACTATTACCTCACCGTCGATCGGCGATATAAGCGGAATGGGTTTATACACCCCTTCCCAATACTTCAGCACTTCTTCCCCCTGGCCGCGCGCGGCATCCAAAAGCGCCGCCCGCTCTGTCGAGCTCATCCATCCCAGGGTCTGACCCGTCTCTACTCTTTCGCCTTCTTTCACAAGTATCTTATCGACCCTGCCGGGCACCGGAGGTTTTATCTCAAGCCGGTTTTTAGGCAACACCGTGCCTGTGGTAGAAATTATATTCTCGATGGCGCCGATGGCCGGTTTTATCTCCACAACGACCATGCCGTTTTCGGATTCAACGGGCCTCGTTTTAAAATAGAAAAAGGCGGCAATGGCTACAGCGATTAAAACCACATAAATTATCTTTTTATTGCGCATATTCTAAAGTCTCTCCTTTCGCGTAAATCCAGCCTGCCTCTGCGATCAAAGCGTCCGCCTGGGCATTCAGGTAGGCCTTTTTAGCGCCGACTAAATCGTCCTGTATGATGATCCAGTTATCGAAAGTCATAAAACCGGTAGAATATTGCGCTTCCGATATCTTTGCGCGCACTTCATAGGCATAGAGCAGCTTGGCATTTACGCCTACATTTTCTATGGTATTTTGCAGCACCGCCCAGGTCTCCTCCAGGCTGACTATAGCTGTGTTTCTTACGCTATCTTCGTCGGCCATCGCTTTTTTATACGTCGCATCTGCCTGAGTGAGCTGGGCGAGTTTTAATCCGCCTTCAAATATAGGCATACTTAAAGTCGCGCCGAAGTTCCACTGGTTGTTCTGAGGCGCCAGGCTTTTGCCTGAGCGGCCCGCGCCGGCATTGCCCGAAATCTCCGGAAGAAAACTGCCTATGGCGGACTTTTTGGAAAAAAGCGCCGCATTCTTTGTGGCAGCCGCTTTCAGGATAGAAGGGTTTGTCTTGATGATCTCCATAAAATCGGGCTTTACCTCCGCGGTATCGCGCACAATAAAATTACCCTCGACCAGCATGGGCGCAAAATCCTCCTGGCCCATTTGCCGCGCGAGCTCCTTCTGAGAATAGACCAGGTCTCTCCTTGCCTTGGCAAGGTCATAACTCGCCTGCGCGGCGTTGGCTTCGGCGGTTAAGAGCGCCCCCTTGTGTTCAAGGCCCGACATGTAGCGCAATGTTATTAATTCGAGATTGCTCCTTCTTATTTTAAATATATCTTCCGCCACATTTATCAATTCCTGCGCTTTCAATAGATCCGCGAAAGCTGTGCGCAGGCCGAATCTCACCTCGGAGGAGATAAACCGGTAGTTTTCTCTGGCGGACTTCACATTCTCTGTGGCGGCGTTTATGTCATTAATAGTCTTTAGGCCGTCAAATATTAATTGCGTGCCGTCGACACCGTATGAATAAGAATTCCTTATCGTGCTTGAGGTAGCGCTCGAAGTCGTTTCTGCTCTTGAGGCCCCTGCGCTGCCGGTCACCTGAGGGAGGAGCGCGCTCTCGGTGGAAAATTTATCGGACGTTTTCTGTTGAATGACTTCTGCCGCGGAGATAAGGTCGGGGTTATTCTTTTTCGCTTCGGCCAGACAGTCTTCCCATGTCAATGGTTCGCCGGCAAATAACATGGGAACTACTAAGGAGGAAAAAATCAGAACTATAAAAGCAGTTTTTATTATATTCATATATTATAATTTCACGCTATATATGAATTATACTTCTTATCGCTCGGCATAGTCAACCATTTCTTTACGGACAATTTTTTTCGGTATCAGCTTTTTCCTTGCGCCATTTTTTGGAATGGCCGCCTTTTTCGCCTTTGCGCTTCTCCATCAGTTGATTAAACTGCGCAAACTGCTCCGGGGTCATGATGGCTTTTGCCTCAAAAATAGCGTTTATTCTATTATCGACCATCTCTGCCTGCAGAGATTTTATCTTTTGGGCTATTGGCTCTACTTTCTCTTTCGTTTGAGAAGGATCTTCGAGCGCCTTTTCGAGCTTCTTGTATTCTTCTTTAATTGACTTTGAGAGAGCTTCCCGCTGTTTGCGCTGCTCAGTGCGGTTGGCCTCTATCTTCTTCTGCTGTTCCTCCGTCAGATTGAGCTCCTTGTATATCTTCGCCCCGTCCTTCTCCCCAGCATACGCGGCACCGGCTGCCAAAAAGAATATCGCGACACCTATTAGTAACGGTCGTATCTTGTTCATCTTGCACCTCCATATTTAAGCCCAGGGCAAACTATAGGAAATATTCCTCTATAGCCGTCCCGAAATCGTTCAGTGAATCACTGCTCTCGCCGTTTAGCGTGTAGATCGTGAAAATATCTTCGCCGTTACCCGCGTAAAAAGGCCGGGTCCTTGTGATAGCGCCCGCCACGAATACAACGCATATTATCGCCGCAAGCGCTGTGGCCACGGCGAATACGGGACGCGGCATAAAAAATCGTTCTCTAAGGCGCTCTAAGAGTGAGCGGAGCTTACTCTCTTCCCCTGTTCTCTCGGTTGTGATGGCGCGGCGTATATTGTGCCACACGCGTTCGGGGGGTATCTCTTTTTTTGCGCTCATGATGAGCCCGCGCTGCGTTTTCAATCGGGCCAGAAGCTCGCGGCAGGCGGGGCACTTTAAAAGATGCTCCCGCACCAATTGTTTTCTCGCCGGGCGGAGCTCGCCGTCTAAATAATCCGATTTAAGTAATTCCTGTATATTCTTGCAGTCCATCTTTACTCAGCCCCTTTCTTGCCTTTTCAAGAAGTGCCTGACGCGCCCTCTTTAGTCTTGACCGGACCGTGTTGACCGGTATCCTCAATACGCCGGCGATATCCTTATAGCTCAACCCTTCTATCTCACGCAGCACCAGACATGCCCTTTGATGCTGATCCAGCTTCTCCAATAACATGGCGAATCTTTTTTCGCTGTCGCTCTGCATTATCTCTTCCCGGCCTGAGCCGACAGCGGGCTCGGGGTCAATATTGTCATCGTAATTCAGCCGCCGGCTTTGCTCTTTCTTGGTCTTTTGGTAACGGTTCAGCGCCTCATTTGCCGCTATCCTATAGATCCACGTCTTCAAAGACGAGCCAAACCTGAAACCTCTCAGGCCGCGGTGCGCCTTTATAAATACATCCTGCGTCACTTCTTCCGCGTCGGACCTGTCGCGGGTGATCCCGAGGGCCACATTATATACAAAACCGCTGAACGATCTGTATATATCTTCAAACGCCCCTATGTCGCCTCCGGCAGCCCGCTTTAGTATATCGGAATCTATGTCCCTCATATTAATATGATGTGGCATATCTTTATTATATCGCGGCCCTTGGGTTTATCAACCTAATCTTTCTGCCGCGTTACCGAAAGATGATATATCCGCGCGGGCTTTTTTCATAATAAATGCCGTCGTAATAATGGTATGGCCTGCCATTGATTATAACATTCTGATACCCTACCGGGAGGTTTACTACGACATCTCCGATCCTGAAGCCGAAAAAGACCGGTTCGTAGATCCTGACGTACTCATGGCGGTACGGACGGACCTGCGCTCTGTTTTCTCTGCGGCGGTTAACACTCCGGGCAACGCCCCGGGCAAACGCCTCCGAATAGAATAGGGTAGTTACTAAAAGGACTGTCGCTATTATACACAGGAATTTAATAATGGTTCTTTTTCTCATCTTGGCCTCCGATTTGCCCTCTATTGCTCGTATGCAAATCGTCCCGAGCCTGTCGAGGGGCTTTCGGTTTGTCTGCTTTGTCACTATATTAGACAGTCGAAGGATGGCAAAAGTTCCCGGGAAGGATTGAAAGGTTGGTTTTTTAAAATTTTTGAAAATAACAAGCCCCAAGCGAACTCACTTGGGGCTTGGCGGCACCGCAAAAATGAGTGTGATTTTATTCGATCATGTCAATAGCGGAAATTCTTCCTCTTCCCGGGTTCGGTATCAATCTATCACTTCCGGGAAATGCCGCAAGGTGGACCATATTACCGCGATAGATCAGAGCGTTACATATCATGTCGGATACGTAAGCCTGAAATTCGGTTCCGAGATCCAGCGCCGGCTTATTGGAAAAATCGGCCCTGTAAATCCCGTTAAGCAGCCTCTTTACCTGAGCCTGCGTCAATGCACCCTTAGAACATTCCTCCGCTATGGCCAGCGCCGCATAGGACTTAAGGAGTTTGGGCCAAAAACGGGCAAAAATCGAAGCGCTAGAAAATATATCCACGCCTACGATCCTGCCATTTAGGCCTACCGCCACGCCCACGGCATCTCTATCCAGGCGCGGGATATTGGATAACTTTTTGACATATGTGTCCATTTTCTTTGCGACTTCCTTGTTTCTATAGACATCCTGCAAAGCGCCTGTCTCGGATTCCACGCATAAGTCTTTCGAATATTCGGCAATCCTGTTCCAAATATTAGACTGTTCTTTTCGCTCGTAAAGCATGCCGCGTAATACCGGTTCGGCCTGATTGCTTTCGCTGAAAAAAGAATCGCTCTTTGAAACCCAGCGGCCGTGTTCGCAGCAATAGACCGGCAGTATTATATCTTTAGACTTGGGCCCTATCAGGGCGTCCTTTCCCACAAGTCTATCCTGCTTGCATCCGGTAAGCATCTCCCCGCAAATGAGAAGAACATAGTAATTGGAATTGTTACTTATCCTTACCTGCGGAACGTTACCGCCATTTAACTCCGTGACAGTGATAGCTCCCCTGCTCACCGCCTCATCCAGGGTTATGCAATTTATTTTCTCCTTAGCATCGGCCCCGTATATAGGAATTATTGTAAGGCTCCTATAGTCAAATGGGCTGCCCAGTTCCAGTGTCTTCAAATAGTCGGATATTTCGTATGTTTCGGCATAAGAAGCTGTTTGCCCCAGGCCCGAAAAGAAAAATACCAGACTCGCCAACAAGCATATTACCCGTTTCATCTTGCACCTCCGTTTCTGTTGACTCCGTTAACTTTTTACAGGCCTTTTTGGCCCTTACATCTTGTTAGACCGGAGGCCACGTAAAAAGTTCCAGGAATTAATAGGCTATTTCCGGAGGGTTATCGGGTATATTCTTAGCTTAATCGAGGAATCACTCGGCTGGCACTAGTTTTATGCGTAGATTGACCGGATCTTTGGTCTTCGCTTCCTGCGTAGGGGTAGGTGGGAATCGAGAAATCTTTCCCAGCTTGCTTAATTTCTCAACAAAAAATGCGTAATTTTTTAGAGGGATCTCCACGGCAATAAACTGCGGGGCTGCTGTCTGTTTGTCGCGTTCGATGAAAATAATCTTACCTTCCGTAAGCTTTATGAGGTCTTCTAACTTAAAAAGTGTCTTGTTTAAATCCGGCGGGGGCAGTAAGGCCTTTTCGACGTCCAGCGAGCGCGCTTCAGACTTACCGGTTAGCCGAACGACCTCTTTAGTCTCAAGTGCTGCGTCTTGTCGGATTAGCTTATCTTTTTCTGCTGCGCCCTCTGACTCTATTGTGGCATACCCCAATATAGACTCTTCCGGACTTATAAGAAGTGTCAATTCTATTGTCTCATTTGCCACAGCGGGTTCTATGGCCTTTTCATCCATCATTACTTTCGATTGCGATTTGAATTGTTCCGCGAACTTAACGGGCGCGGCAGATCTATCTTGGAAAACCTCCTCTTTAGTCAAGCGTACATTATTGGACACTAAAACTATCAGGATCACCGTCGCCAGAACACCGGCGACTTCCAGCGGCACTTTTACTCTTACCGGAACGAATAGTTTGCGCATCACCCTTTCGAATTCAGACCGCCTCTCCAGCCGCTCGTGGACCTTCTGGAGAAAATCGGCCGGCGCTTTTGTCTTTTCCGTAGAGCCTAAATCTTTTATAACGGTCTTTAAAATTGCCAATTCTTCACGGCAATTGCGGCAGGTAGTTACATGATTTTCCAGCAATGCCACAGTGCCGGCGTCCAAGGCACCGTCAATATATTCCGATAAAAGTTCTTTGACTCTCAAACATTTCATTTAAATCACGCCCTCAATTTTTTGGCAAGTGCCTGCCTTGCCCTCGCAAGTTTCGACTTGACTGTGCCGAGCTTGTAACCGCCGATCTCGGATATTTCGCCGTAGGACAGGCCTTCGATATCCCGCAATACGACTATTGCCTTCTGGTCTTCCGGCAAAGAATCTATCGCCCGCTGTAACAGCATATCTTTTTCTTTTTTCTCGAGTATCTCTTTGGGCGACAAAGAACCATCTTTTATCTCAAGCGTATAAAACCCGTCTTCGCTTTTTCTCTCAGCGTTAAGGGCTATTGTATTTTTCCGATGGCGGTATTCTAAAGATGTTATCTTGTTTTTACAGGTATTGACGGCTATTCTGTAAAGCCACGTCGAAAAAGCCGATTCGAGCCTGAAGTTCTTGAGGGAGCGGTAGACTTTGATAAACGTTTCTTGGGCGCAGTCATCGGCTTCCTCGCGATTTCCTAGAAAACGGTAACATAAATTAAAGACCATGTCCTTATATTTCAAAACCAGCCTATCAAACGCGCTTTTATCGCCACGCTGAAAAGCGCTTACCAGCGCCGAATCTTCCTGGTTCTGCATATTTGGTTTATCTATACCTGCATCCATTTAGACAATTTTTACCCTATAAAGTTCCGGGTTTGCTCTGGTCAGATTTTGATCAAAATGTCAACGGAGTATGCGCCGCGGGTTTTATTTATGTATTATAACACCGGGGGTCGGGAAAGACAAGGGAAACCAGGTAGAGGGTTGGCGAGGCCGGGCTATCCCAGGTTTTCGGCGCTGTAGCGGGTTATGAGGCCGGTGCGAAGAGCGTGCCGGTAGACTTTTGTAAAAAACCAATACGCCAAAAGGATGTACCCTATGGCAAGAGAGATACCGCATAAAGCGTTGATGCCGGAAAACTCACCACCCGAGATTATCGCCCTTAATCCCTCAAATACATACGACGGCGGCAAAAGGTGCGCAATGGACTGCATCCAATTGGGAAGCGTCGAAAGAGGGTACAATACCGCGGCAAAGGGCGATAAAAGCGCGGGAAGCGGCCAGATAAACCACTCTGACGCCGGGCCAAAACGAAGTACCAAAGCGCTCCCGAAAATACCGAGCGAGATGCCGAAGAAAAAAAGCGCCAGAAGAAACGGTATGACCGCCAATCCATAAATGATAAAGGATAAGTTGAAGAACGGCACCGCGATAAAGAGCATTACTGCCAGGCCAATCACGCTCGTCAAAATACTTGAAAGGACAAGGCCCCCCACATATTCCGACACTAAAAGCGGCGTTGCGAAGATGTTGAGAAAATTGCGTGACCAAACGTCCTCGAAGAACGCCATCGTCACTCCCTGCATGACGCGTATGCAAAAATCCCACAAAAGAACCGCCCCAAGAAGCGCCGGCACAAAATTAAATCCGGCGGGGGCCATGGTGTTGAGATATTTAGTGAGAAACCCCCAAAGGATCATGTCTACCCCTATCCACGCAAATAGCGGGAAGACGCGCGAGAAGCTGCCGCGGATGAGGTAGAATTGGCGAAGCACGATAGCGAATGTGCGGTAAAATGACATGTTTATCCCATTCCCAGCGTAAGAGGTTCCCGCGCCACGGCTATAAAAAGCTCTTCGAGCGTCTTTTTGCCATGCTCTGCCGGCAAAGTCTTGGGGTTTCCTTCGAGCAAAATTTTGCCGTGCGAGAGAAAAAGCACGCGGTCGCATATATCCTCTACCTCGTACATATTGTGCGAGGTCCAGAGCACACCGCCTCCGCCTTTTTCGGCGTATTTGCGGATTGTGGCGCGGATATCGCGCGCGGTGGCAGGATCAAGCGACGCTGTCGGTTCGTCCAGTAAAAGAAGGTGCGGGTCATTGAGCATTGCCTTGGCCAGGCCTGCGCGCGTCTGTTCACCGGAAGAGAGTACGCCGCACCTCTTATTTCGAAAGGTTTCCAGATCAAACTGCTTTAGCAGGGCGTCGATGCGTTTTGGGATTTCCTTAACTCCGTAGAGGCGGCCAAAAATGCGCAGGTTTTCGGATACGGTAAGGTTTCCGGGCAAGGGAGCATAGGCAGCGGTAAAATTCGTGCGGCCTATTGCCTCGGAGCGGTGCGAGGCAAGATCCATGCCCTCGATATTGACGGTGCCTGCGTCCTGCTCAAGTACGCCGAGGATAATATCTATGGTGGTTGTCTTTCCGGCGCCGTTCGGGCCGAGAAGCCCGACGATCTCATTGCGCTCTACACCGAAGGAGACGCCGCCAACGGCAACAATGTCACCGTACGACTTGCGTAATCCCGTGACCGAGAGTATTTTTGTCATAAAACTAACCGCTGCGCCGCAAATTTTTATGCTTGAGTATTATATGAGGGAAATGAGTTCTTTTATGCCTTTGCCGATCTTCGTAAAATCTCTTTTTTCCAGCCATTCCTTTTTAAAAATACTCGCGCCGAACGCGACGGCCGAAGCGCCGCCGGTCAAATACTCTCTTATTGTCAAAGGTGTGATCCCGCCGCAGGCAAGCAATTCTATCTCATTAAACGGCCCTTTGATCTCTTTGATATACGACGGGCCGAAAAACTTTGCGGGAAAAAGCTTTACCATGGTGGCGCCCGCATTCCAGGCGTTAAAAATCTCCTGCGGCGTAAAGGCACCCGGAAAAACCGGCACCTTCTTCCTGACGCAGGCCTCCACGACCTCAGGGATAAGGACAGGCATCACTATAAATGTGGCGCCCGCATCGAGCGCTTCGTTCATGGCATCCCTCGTAAGCACCGTACCGGCGCCGAGCATAAGCCGGCCCTTTGCAATCCTTACCGCGTCACTTATAAGCGACTCCGCGCCCTCGGTATTCATTGTGATTTCAAGCGTCTCCAGACCTGCGAATATTACTGTTTCAATAAGAGACTCCAGCGCATTTCGGCTTACGCCGCGCAGTATACCCATGACGGGTTTTTTCCTGAAACGTGTCATATCCATAACATGATTCCTAAATATTTGTAGTCAGGCTCTCGTAGAATTCGCGGTAGTTCTCTTTTTTCGCGCTATTGCGCAATTCCATGGCGACGCGCGGGTGCTCATCGAGCATACCCGTAATGGCGTAAGGTATTATATACCCCCATTCAATCTGCTTGTTCAGCGGGATAAATTCCTTTGAAATCAGTTCGAGTATGGGACGGATATCAAATTTGGGATTTTTCAGAAAGCCTATCAGAAGCTCAAGTGGGCAGTTGCCGGCCGCCCTTCCTATGCCGTATACTGTGGCGTCAACATAGTTGGCGTCATGGATAATGGCCTCTATAGTATTGCCGAATCCCAGCTGCTGGTTATTGTGCGCGTGTATGCCGATCTCCTTTGTCTTTAGTATGCTCTTAAACTTCTTTACCAGAAATTCGATCGTCTCCTGATAGAGCGCGCCAAAGCTGTCGACGATGTATATGACGGACGCCTTCGACTCCTTTTCTATCTGATGAAGGGCATCGGTAAGTTCATTCTCCAGAGCGCGGGATATGGCCATAATATTTATCGTGGTCTCGTATCCTCTGTCGGCAAATTCGTTAGTCATAAATATAGCTTTGTCTATGTCTTTTACGTATGAAGCCACCCTCACCATATCTACGGGGCTTTCAGAAGCGGGTTTGACATCATCCATATCAACGCGGCCAATATCCACCATCACCGATATCTTTGTGTTCGACTTTACCTCATGCTTTATCTTGTTTATTTCCTCATCATCGCAGAACTTCCATAGCCCGTATTCTTTGGGAGAAAAAAGCTTCTTCGAGTTCTTATAGCCTATCTCCATATAGTCGACGCCGGCCGCGGATAGCGCCTTATAAACCTCTTTGACGAACCTGTGGTCAAAGGCGTGGTTATTGATAAGCCCGCCGTCGCGGACAGTACAATCAAGCACCTTTATTTTTTCTCTAAACATAACTATTCTCCTATCAGTTGAACTACAACCTCTCTCTGCCGGGGCCTGTTATCAAACTCGGCCAGAACGATCTGCTGCCATGTGCCCAGGACAAGTTTTCCTTCACGAAAAGGCACAACGAGCGACGGACCCTTGAGGGACGCCCGTAAATGGCTAAAGCCATTAGCGTCTCCCCATGTCTCGTCATGATTATAGTGTTTGGAGCGCGGGATCATTTTTTCAAACAATTCCTTAATATCTTTTACTAGGCCGGGCTCATATTCAAAAGTGGCTATGGCTGCGGTCGAGCCCACTACAAATACCGTGGCGCTGCCTTCTTTTATATTAGCCGAATCCAGAATACCGGCCACCTTGGCCGTTATATCAATCAGGTCCGGATCGCCTTTTGTAGGGATTTTTATGGATTTTGTTACTATCTTCATAGGTTGCAAGTTATTTAGAGCTTATAGACGGCATCGTCCTTGCGGACCTTTTGGGCAACTTTTATGCTGACAAGGTCGCCCGCCTTTGCTTCCTGGGCGGGAACGCGGTCTATCTGCATAGAATCCACATCCTGCACAAGATCAGATGTGCTGCCTTTTATGCGTATCTTATCGCCCACCTTCAGCGTATCGGTCAATTTAATCATGCTCACGCTGATATTGCCAAAAAAATGGTCAACGGTTCCTATCTGTTTCTCTTCCATATTTACCTCCATCCTTTCTTAGTATGCCTAGCAGTGCGAAATATATCTCCCTGCACACCCACGCGTCGGTGGCCGCATAAACTATCTGCGCGGGCGTAAGCGCCGGCGCGTCCCAGCGGGAGCACTGCGTCTGTTTGGATATCCTAAAGCCGAATAATAGCGCCGCCAGTCCGCGTATGCCCGCGTTCTTTATTCCGGCCTTGGCCGACATGCCCGCCAGTTCGACGAAACCCGAAGGCTCGAAGGGCAATACATCATTCAGTTTTCTTATATCATCCGATACTGCAATGCCCGTTTTCAGCACATTCTGATCGGCCAAAACATCGGCAAGCACTTTATGAGAATTAATACGCCCTATCTGAAATATGTATACTCCGTCGCTGGCGGCAAGCTGAAGAAGGGACGGCGTGTAGGATTCGCCCTTCTTAAAAGTGGGCCTCGTCTCCGTATCAAAACCCAGGACCTTCTCTCTGTCGAGAGACCGCGCGGCCACTTTCATCTTCGCGTCCGAATCTATGACATGGATAGCGCCGGTATAATGCTTGATAGGCAGAGCGCTTATCTCGTTTTTTGATATAGAATGTTTCTGTAAGGCATGGGCAGGTATGCGAAACTGATGATTGACGATCATATGTACGCTTCTCCGATTTTAGCGGTATTTATTATAGCATCGGCGGAAAGGGAAGGCAAGGGGATTGTGGTAGGGCGTTTTTAGGCGAATTGCACTCGCCCTTTAGGATAGATTACTTGTTCAATACGGTGCCTAACGGCCTGACTAAGAGGAATGGCCTGCATCTTAACTGTATAACCGATAAAAAGGAGCGTCTTCTCAAGCGTAGCGATGCTGCTGAATTCCCCGTTTTCGATCTTTGAGATGTGCTGCTGCGTCACACCGACTTTTTTAGCTAGTTGCTTCTGGCTGAGCTTATTTTTTATGCGGTATTCTATGATCCTTTTCACAATCTTGAGCTTTTGCTGTTCAATCTCGTAGAGCTCTTTAAAATATGGGTCCTTAAGCTTCTCTTTTAAATGTCCGTCGACTTTTTCGGATTTCATTTTGTATCATCTCCTTCATATCTATTCAAATACTTGATTTTTCTTTCTATGGCGATTTCTAGTTCATTTTTTGGCGTCTTGGCGCTTTTTTTTATAAACCCATTCGTAAATATGGCTTTATCCCGAAGATAAAAGAAAAATAACACCCTTATATTGCCTTCGCGGCCTCTAAATCTTAATTCAAATATATCGCTTCCTATATATTTTGCATGCGGAAACGGCAGCTTATAGCCAAATTCTTCTAACAACTCCTTAATAAAGAAAAACTTTCGCTGAGACTTAAAGTCTAACGAGTCTACAAACTCCCTTACGGGAGACCTGCCGGACTCGGCAAGGTAATAGTAACAGGTACATTTTGCCACACATCCTACTTCCTACCCTATATAAAGTATACAACTAAATGGTTGTATTGTCAAGGGTTAATTTTAGCTGCCTCTCACATATATATACGTATGAGAGGGCTATTTTCTTTCAATTATTTTAAAATTTTTGGGGATATCGCAGGACAAAATGCCGCGCCGGATTTTTATTTTCTTATAATTTTAAGGCTTAGGTGGTATAATCTATCCTTCATGAAAGGCCGGGTACAGTAAATTATGATCTCAGCAAAAGATGTGTCGCTGCGTTACGGCGACCGCAAACTGTTTTCGCATGTAAATATAACTTTTTCCGCGGGAAACTGCTATGGATTGATCGGCGCCAACGGTTCGGGTAAATCCACGTTTTTAAAGATACTTTCCGGCGAAATAGAGTCCACGTCGGGAGAAGTCATAGTGACTCCGGGCGAGCGGATAGCGGTCCTTGGGCAGGACCAATTCGCTTTTGACGAATATACCGCCTTAACTACGGTTATAATGGGCCATAAAATACTTTATGACATCATACTGGAAAAAGATGCGCTGTACGCTAAAGGGGACTTTTCCAATAAAGACGGGCTGCGCATATCCGAGCTTGAGGCAGAGTTTGTCGAGCTGGACGGGTGGAACGCCGAATCCGATGCGGCCAAATTATTAAGCAATCTTGGCGTTCCGGAAGAATTACAGAGAACGCAAATGAAGGGGCTTCGGGGCGGACAAAAGGTGCGTGTCCTCCTGGCCCAGGCATTGTTCGGCAATCCGGATATACTGTTACTCGATGAGCCTACAAATCATCTGGACATTGAAAATTGCATGTGGCTTGAGGAATTTTTATGCGGTTTCGAAAATACCGCCATCATAGTTTCCCACGACCGCCACTTTCTGGACAGAGTCTGCACGCACATTGCGGATATCGATTACGGTAAGATCCAGATATACAAGGGTAATTTCACTTTCTGGCGAGAGGCCAGCCAGTTGGCCGCGAGACAGCGCGTTGAATCAAATAAAAAAATAGAGGAAAAACGAAAAGAGCTGCAGAGCTTTATCGACCGTTTCAGCGCCAACGCCTCCAAGGCCAAACAGGCAACCTGCCGCAAAAAGATGCTGGAAAAGCTTACTGTTGAAGATATCAAGCCTTCTTCAAGAAAATATCCGTATATCAAATTTGACCAGGAGCGTGAGTCCGGAAGTAATATTTTACACATCGGCCATTTATCTAAAGCGCTCGACGGGCAGGTAATGTTCAAAAATTTTACCATGACGGCTTCAAAGGGCGATAAGATCGCTTTTGTCGGCCCGAATGACCTTGCCAAGACGACTTTATTTCGGATCCTGATTGAAGAAATGCAGCCTGACAGCGGCACTTTTAAGTGGGGCGTTTCGATCAACCAGGCTTATTATCCCAAAGACAGCTCCAAATTTTTCAATGACGACTGCAGTATTGTAGACTGGCTTTGCCGTTATTCGGATAATACCGATGACAGGTTTGTGCGCGGGTTCCTGGGGCGCATGCTTTTTTCCGGTGAGGAATCTTTAAAGTCCATCGGCGTACTGTCGGGCGGCGAGCGGGTTAGATGCATGCTGGCGCGCACGATGCTTGCCAAGGCCAATGTGTTGATCATGGATGACCCGACTAACCACCTGGACCTGGAGTCGATCACGTCCTTAAACAAGGGCTTGGAGGAATTCGGCGGAACCATCCTCTTTTCTTCGCGAGACCATCAGCTGATCCAGACCGTGGCTAACCGTATTATCGAGATCACCCCCAAGGGTTTTATAGACCGTCCCAACACAACTCTTGACGAATATCTGTCCAACGAAAACATCAAAAACCAACTTCATCAGCTATATTCTTAAGCAATTTCTCTGCGAGTCATAGTTTAACGATTAATTTATCCGGAGGTTTTGGGAATTGGCCGTCCAGCACCTTTTGTATCATCGCCTTGACCTCATTGTCAAAGTCCTTGGTCAGCATCCATTCTAAATATTTGCGATCGTCCTTTGCGATATCTTTTATATGTTTCTTTTTCCCGTGCTTGCCAAATGTAGGATAAAGCTGGCCGTTCCACCAGCAAAACTTCCGCTCTTTATCAAAATAATCGCTTGAGCGTTCATAGTCGATATCCTTTAAGGACTTTATACCTAATTCTGTCGACCCGTATTTTCCTACCTGCACATCAAGTATACCCAGAGTAGCTTCGGCGTCGCCCAGGGCGGAGTGCGCATTCTCGAGTTTTTTGCCGCAATAAAGAAGGTAGGCGGCCAAGAGATCCCTTTTTTCGTGTATATGGTATATCTTTTGCGCGTCATAAATATCGCGGTCGCGCCAATGAAAATTAAGATTAGCATCGTAAAATTCGCGCTCCAATAAAGGCAGGTCAAACCTCAAAATATTAAAGCCGGCGAGGTCGCAATCTCCTAAAAATGATAAAACTTCCTTTGCGATGTTCTCAAAACGCGGTTTATCTTTAACGTCGGCGTCCGTAATGTTGATGATGCGGGTAACATTTGGAGGAATCGGCATTCCCGGATTAACGCGTTTTATATAATCCAGCTTTGTCCCGTCCGGCATAAGTTTGATCAAGCCTATTTCAACTATCTTGTCTTTTTCGACCCATGTGCCGGTAGTTTCCAGATCCAAAATCACCAATGGCCGCGATATCTTCATTTTTTCTTACCTTTTAAAATAAACTGGCGAACCTACTCTTAAACTCATAGATACGCCGATCAAATATGATGTCCCTCGGGGTCACCGGCCGCTTAAGCCTTATGCCGTCCAGACAGGTGCACCTGCTCAACGCGACATATAGCTGGCCGTGAGTAAATGCGCCGTGCCCCAGGTCGATTATGACCTTATCAAAAGTCTGGCCCTGGCTCTTATGAATAGTTATGGCCCAGGCCAGCTTTATGGGATATTGCGCGAAGGCTCCCACGACCTCGTCTTCTATCTTGTCTTCATCCTCGTCATAGCTATACTCTATCTTCTGCCACTTGACAATTGGAACATCGCATGTACGCCCGTTGATATCTACGACTACCGAATCGTTAGACAGGGCGACGACTTTTGCAAGTGTGCCATTCACCCATTGTTTGGCAGGATCATTTTTTATCAGTATTACCTGCGCGCCTTTTTTAAGCTTCAAGGATGTGTCGGTCGGATATGCCGACTCTTCGAATTTCCCGGTTGCCGTTGCCTCATATGTTATCTCTTTGCCGGAAAGCCCTGATAGGCGATCCTGATTTATTGTGCTTGCCAAGCGGTTTGTCGTTGTCAGGATCACTGTCGTGTCTTTCTTGGAAACCGCGGCATCTTTTTGGACCCTATTATTTAATGTGTCCAGATCGGCTTTTGCATACTCTTTATTCCTGACCCTATTTAAGAGCTCCATAAACGAACTGTCTTTTTGCCTATATATAGTCGACAACTCGATTGCCCTGATATGACAATCGTTAAACACTTTCGCGCTGAAAAAATAAGGACTCGGATACAGCTCTTCCATCAACTCCTTTGCTTCGTTCTCGACCACAGGAGACAGCTGGAAAAGATCTCCAAAAAATACCATCTGGACTCCGCCAAACGGTATCTTCATCCTACCGCGGTTGAGACGCAATGCATAGTCAATGCCGTCCATAATGTCCGCCCGGACCATCGACACCTCGTCTATTATTACCATGTCGAGATTTTCGACCAGGCTCTTATCTCTGAGGCGCTTTATGGTATCCTTTTGAATAATCTTCGGAGGCAGCCTGAAGAAGGAATGGATGGTCTGGCCGCCTACATTGATCGCCGCGACACCTGTCGGGGCTAACACGATTATCTTTTTACCCGTATTGGCCTTGAAATATTTCAAAAGAGTCGATTTGCCGGTACCCGCCTTACCTGTAATAAAAAGGCACTCCCTGGTATTCTCCATAAGATCAAATGCTGACTTGAATTCATCATTCATGTCAAGATCCGTCGGGAGAGGGTCTCTTGCTATTGTTTGATCGGTGTAGAGTTTCATAATATTTCTTTGACTTGGGTCCTTTTTTCACGGTAGGTCAGCATTAGATCGCAACCCGCGATATTTTCTTTACAAATATCATTTGATATCCGGCTGATAAGAGTCCTGGGCTTATTATGTCTTTCGCTAATATGCGCCAGAAAGACGTGCTTTAGAGCTACTCTATCGGTAGATCCATTCTTGATCTTTATCAGCGCAAGAGCGGCAGCCTCATTGTTAAGGTGTTCTCTCCAAGTCAACTGATTTGGCGATCGATCCTGCGCTAACTCTGCATCATGATTACATTCAATTATAAGGCACTTACAATCATGCAGCATTCTGACCATGCTATCGGTTACCTTGCTCGTATCTGTTAAAAGTCCCACCTTGCGGCACGAGCCCTTATGTTTATATTCTACGCAAAAACCGAACGGCTTACCCACATAGCCGCCGTTATGGAATGTTTTAAAGGGCGCAATATTTAAATCATTTATTATAAATGATTTCTCCGTATGATGCATTATTTTAAATTGATTATTTTTGATACAATATCGTTCCTTAATGACTTGATATGTATCGCGGTGTATATAGATCGGTATCCCGTAGCGGCCCGCTATTTTGAAAGTATTTTTACAGATATGATCTTCATGCCCGTGCGTTATGACAATGCCATTGATCCGGGACGGATCCAGCTCAATGTCTTTTAAGTCTTTTTCGATTTCCTTCAAGCCAATGCCCGCGCAATCAATCAAAATACCGGATTTCGCCGTCCAAATAGCGGTGCAATTACCGCTGCTACTGCTCCTAAGCACACACACTTTTAAATACGGCACTTCTTTCCTGTTCCTCCCAGCCAACCTTTATCTATCCAGTATTGATATTCTTCCTTCCAATAGTCTTTTCGCGCCTTCATTACCCCGCTAAAGTGTTGTTTACCTTTTTCGATAGCATCTATCTGATCGGGGTATGCCCTCTTCTCTTTTATGTCCGAAATCATCTTCCGCCCCAATTCAAGGGCTTCGTCCGCTTTTTCTTTAACGGCCGACGCCGCGGAAGATACCCCGCCCGAATACTGGGCCCCGCAAGTGTGGGCATAATATCTGATATAATCAAGCACTTCCTTATCCATGCCGCTTCCCGAAGATACGACTCCGGATATATATTTTCCCAAGAGCCTCTTGCAGTGGATAAAATGCGCCGAGCGGTCAAAAAGCGCCTTCATTGAAGCCGTGATCTGATTTATGTAATTCGGCGAAGCCAATATTATGCCGTCGGCGTCAAGCATCTTCTGCAGCACTCGGCCGACATCGTCCTTTATAGGGCAATCCATGATCTTTTTGTGACATTTTTCAAGATGCCTGCAAAATTCTATCTTGAGGTCACACAGGTGGATGATCTCATGCTTTACATCCTGGCCCAGAAGGCCTCTCAGGGCCTCTTTCGCCAGGAAAAATGTCCGGCTTTTCTCTTTATTGGGGCTTCCTGAGATAAGTAATATTTTCATTATTTTACGCTTTCTTTATGTCACTTTTACGCAGGGTGTCCCCTTGTAGGACGGCACCTAATTCATATTGTAGGACGGCACCTAATTCCTCTGAAAAATCAGAACGACCAATTGACAAGAACCATAAACTCCATGGGCTTCTTATTGCCGTTATAGTTACCGAGGCCTATCTGGAGGCCGTCAAGGGATTTCGTATAATTGACAAGCCCCAGCTGAAGGCCGTGCATTTCTGCGGAATAATTAACGAATCCGCCTTGCAACCCTTTGAACGATCCTTCGTTATAATTTACTACGCCTAAATCTATGCCGCATGATTCGCTTTTAGAAATATTTACAACACCGCATTGCGCGCCGTGCATGAATCCCTCTGTCCAATTCACAATGCCCCACTGCACGCCTGTGAGATCGCCTTGAGCGATATTGGCTATACCGTATTGAAGGCCTACAAAACGCTCTCTGACATAGTTGACAACGCCGGCCTGCCAGCCATAGCAATCGCCCTCAACCAGGTTTCCGAGGCCCCACTCTATACCCCGGACATCACCTGTAGCCCTGTTGACGCCGATCCATGCAAAACTCAAGCCGGTAACGTCTTCATTGACTGTGTAAAACAGGCTAAGACGCACGCCTTTAATGGAATCTTCCTCCGGCACTAGCTGAACAGGATTAAATACCGCCAGCTGAAGAGGCTTTTCTTCAGCTGCTGCGAAGCACGGCATAATAATGATGCCTGACATAATTAAAAATAAGATCTTCTTTATCATGAATCCCTCCTTTCTCATAAACAAATTATAGCACTGGCAGACGAGGGAAAGCAACAGGATTTAACGGTTTATGAGGGCAAGCTTGGCGGGGCGGGATAGGTTTTTGATTTCTAATGCCATCTCTTGGGGCACATCACTTGGGGACACAACGCTACCTGTCCATAATCGCTATTCAGGACGGCTTCCGGCGTCCCGAAATACATATCCCTAATGTTCACTAGGGTGTCCCTCTGCGAGACTGTTGAAAAACTAGATATATTACCGGAAAATGGTCAAACTCAGTGGTAATCAAAAATGTTTCTCGTCGAGAGCTATTTTTGTTCTCATAATAATATAGTCGTTTTAACCGCTAAAACTGAGTTTTTCAACAGTCTCTCTGCAGGACGTCCCCTGATTACCCCATTTCTATTCACCGATAATTTTAACCAGTACCCTTTTCTTGCGCTGGCCGTCAAATTCACCGTAGAAGATCCGCTCCCACGGCCCAAAATCAAGCTTGCCGCTTGTTACTGCCACGACGACCTCCCTGCCCATAATGGTCCTCCTTATATGGGCTTCGCCGTTATCTTCACCTGTCATATTGTGCCTGTATCTGTCTATGCCGTGAGGCGCCAATTTTTCAAGAAAGACGCGAAAATCCTCGTGCAGGCCGCTTTCATCGTCGTTTATAAATACGCTTGCCGTTATATGCATGGCATTTACAAGGCACAAGCCTTCTTTTATGCCGCTTTTCGCGAGCACCTCCTCCACCTGAGGAGTTATATTAACAAATTCCTCTCTCTTTTTCGTATTGAACCATAAATATTGGGTATGCGATTTCATCTTAATTCACTCTTTCACCTGATTATTCTCGGTGTCAGGATAATATCGAGGTTGGACGACTTGCCGGATCTGAAAAACATCCCGGAAAAATCTTCATCCTGAATAAGCCCGCCGATGGAAACCGGCTGGCCGTCGCGAGCCATTACGGTAGTGGAAAGCGTTTTAACGTCGATGATTTTTTTCTTCCTGTCTATGACAGCGCTTATTTCGGGCGTAAGTTCTATTTCTATGACACCGCCTCTTATTTTAGGAGTCACTCTGAGCGATGTGCCGACTTCTTTCCATACGACTTCTCTCGTCTCAATATACCCATTATTAAAGAGATAATCTACATAATAATCAACAAACGGCACATCCTTTCCCACTCTGATGGAAGCCGAAAGCCCGTCGGTCACGACTATATGCTGTTTTGTATAGCTCGAGGCATTAACACTATAAGTTTCGCCCAGTCCTTTGACGCCGGCGTCTTTTCTGCTAAATTCCTTAAACTCCACTTCTATGGATATATTAGGCGGAAGGCCCTCGGCTTCGCCGCGAGGCGAGCCTTCGGCAATCGCCGCAGTACATAAAAGCCCCAATCCTATAAATACCGGACTCGCTATTCTCCAAATTTTCATGGTCGGCTCCTAGGGTGTCCCATTGTAGGACGGCACCGGATTTCTTTTGTAGGACGGCACCGGATTTCTTGTAGGACGGCACCGGATTTCTCGTTACCTTAGAAAATCGAAATACACCGCTATAATGAGCGCGAGAGCCGACGAAGCGAATATAAAGAAATAATTGATCCTGTCCTTATTTGAACTCAATGCGCAAAGCACAGAGCCCATAAGTTCGCGGTCCTCTTTTTCTATTGCGCCGCCCTGCGAAAGCTTATGTATTAGTCTTTTCTCTTTAATAAGCCTGGATCTGGCGTGGTCCACTTTAAATTTATACATAAAAAATATGAAGAATCCCAAAACTCCCATATACCAGGCGATCTGGCCATAAGCCGGGTGTATGTGAATAAGAACCGTAACGGCGCGTATAGATATAGTGGCTATCAACCCTATGATGAAAAATACCCACGCGACGCTGCTTTCTCTGCATTTTTTAGATTCGGAACAATCGATACATTTTTTATTCTGCATAATTTGTGTCCACTCAAAGTTTCATGTCTGGTTCCTAATTAGTCTTCTCCATAGGCTGGCCGCAACAGACGAGTTCTCCGCCGCCTACTTTCGTGACCTCGACTTCGTTGCCGCACACGTTGCATCGATATTGCTCTCCAACCTTCTTGACTCCCATAATGCCTCCTTTCGCTCCGTAAACGCTGCGAATTAGCTCCTGTGAAATATCTTACGCAGTTCTACCTTTTCGCCACCACGAATACCATCCGAAGGCGCGCACAAACCAATGATAAAGCCCGGCGCATCTGAAGCCGTCTCTCTTCAGAATAAGATAAAATTCTCTGTCGATTTCTTTGCGCTGTATGAACGGCCTCACGTCTTTCGCGAATTGATAAAATACGTCATGGATGAGGGATGCGTAATAGGTCTTACTCCGGCCCGTGTCATAATTCAGGACGGCTTCCGGCGTCCCGAAATACATATCCCTCCATTTCCATTTGGCGCTGCAACCGTCCCAGGCGTAACCCTGCCCGTTTCGCCCTTTTACGGTTATCGTACCGTCCTCATCCAGCCGGAACCATTCGTTCTCAAACTCCCGGCCCATGATTGAGGATTTATAAGTATGATCTTCTTTTATGCAGTATACGTACACGCCCATAAATGCTCACTAGGGTGTCCCTTTGCGGACGTCCCCTGTTATCCCTCGCTATGATTTTTTCTATTTCTTTTTGCGCGCTTTTAATTTAACCCGATATATCTCTTTCTTCTCCCTGAGGAGCTGTGATATATTTTTCTGCCTTCTTGTGGTCATGTGTCTGGCCATTGTCTATTCCTTCTACTTGCGCTGTTTAAC
>JAZDNG010000012.1:0-42572 GCA_043800065.1 Candidatus Omnitrophota bacterium | reverse complement strand
AAATAACCGTATTTTGTTTCGAAAAGTCTCTTCATACTACTCCTGTCTTTTAATAAGCCTTTTAATGGCTACTTTTACTACAGCCGCTTCACTACGCAACAGTTTGACCAATAGTTTTACATCGGCAAAGAACGTCCTTCTTTGGAACGATCCTCGTATATCTTCAGAAATTATATATATACTTGGTATCAAAATCAAGGTTAAAATCGTTGAAAAGATCAAACCGGCGGTAACAGTTACGGCCAGAGGCGCCCAAAGATTAGAAGCTTCGGAACGGTCAAATATCATGGGCATAAGCCCGAGTACCGTCGTTCCCGTTGTGAGAAGAATGGGCCTTAACCTGTCATTCCCGCCCGATATGACTGCTCTTATTGCCGATCTATTTTCGGCCCTTATGGCATTGATCCTGTCAACAAGGACTATTGCGTTATTTACCACTATTCCGCCCAGCATTATAGCCCCTATCAGGACTCCTATACCTACGGCTATTTTGAAAAGCCATAGAATAAATACAGCTCCCACATAAGCAAGGGGTATGGTTATCATTATTATGAGGGGCTGGTAATATGACTCAAAGAGCGATGCCATAACCATATAAACAAGGATCACAGTTAATAATAAAACCAGAGTCAGCTGCCTCTGGTTTTGTACCTGCTTTTCGTAATCACCCCCGAACTCCCAGTAATAGTCCTGCGGCATCTTAAAACCCTTGAGCGCTTTTTTAATCGTCTGTATGGCCCGTGACTGCGACAACGAGGTAGATGTCCCACTCAGCTCTATAAACCTGTTTTTATTCTTTCGGTGTATTTCACTCGGGCCTATATCCGGCTCAAAGCGCGCAACCTGTTTCAAGCGTATGATATCCCCTTTGGGGGTAATTAATAAAAGATTCCTTATATCTTCAAAAGTCTTTCTATAATCCTCCTCAAGGCGGCCTACTATCTCTACCTCGCTTCCCTCGGTATGAAATAGCGTTGCCCTAAGCCCTCTTGTTTCGGCATGGAGAATATCGGCTATTTCCCGCGTAGTCATGCCGTAATAACCGGCCTTGTCTTTATCGATTATTATTCTGAATTCCGGGCGGCCCGGCTCTATCGAGCGTTTAAGGTCTACCATGCCGGGCACTGACTGAAGCCCCTGGCCTAAACCGGCTATTAATTCGTTCAATTTGTCATAATTATGCCCATATACGTCCAAGCTTATCTCGGGCATCCCCGGCGATTGTATCTCTGAAAAATAGACGAACCCGCCGCGGTATTTGCGCTCTATCTCTTTCATGCGGGGCCGTAGCCACTCTATGACATCTTCCGTCCTTTGACGTGTTTCGCTGAACGGAAGAAGGCTCACATAAATCCGGGAAGACCAGCCCTCTATCCTGGAAGAAAAATTTTTAACCGCCTGATTAAGGGATATCGCATCTTCTATCTCTTTCACCATTTCGTCCGAGGCATCCAGTTTTGCCCCGGCTTCAAGCCGCGCAAAAATGGTAAATTTACCCTGTTCCGTCTGGCCCATAAATTCCCTGTCCAGGTGCTTAAAAACAAAAAGCGATACCGCAAATATTATGGCCGCTATTGAAACAGCGAGATATCTCTTTCGTATAATTACAGTAAGCCATTTGCGGTAAATTTTTTTGGACCTTTTTATATCTATTCCCTTTGGTACCTCTCTTTTTGACATGGCCGCAAGGCTGGGCACAAGCGTAAGGGCTACCAGCAAAGAAGCGAGAAGAGAGAAAGTAACTGTTAAGGCCAGCTCTCCATAAAGCATCTTTACTTCTTCCGTTACAAAAACTATAGGAAAAAAGACTATTATTGTGGTAAGCGTAGATGCCACTATAGCGATAAAAACCTCGTTCGTGCCCGTAATCGCGGCTTCTTTGGGCGGCATCTTTTTTTCTCTTTTTGAAAAGATATTCTCTATGACGACTATGGAATTGTCCACGAGCATACCTATGCCGAGGGCCAGGCCGCTTAAAGTCATGACATTAATACTGATCGGCTCCTGAGGAAAAAAGGTATTGCGCAAAAACATAAGAGCAAAAGTTGCTATAACGGATATGGGGATTGAAGCGCAGATTATAAAAGTTGACCTTTTATCCCTAAGGTAATAAAAGAGTAGGAGCGCGGCGAGCACGGCGCCTTGCAATAAAGCATTTCTAACGGTTTTTATCGCTTTCTTGATAAAATCGGCCTGGTCGCTTATTATATCTATGCTGAGATCTTTCCCGAGCACAAGCCCCAGCTTGGCCAATTTTTCTCTTATGGGGCCGTCTATCTGCTTTTTTATCTCATCTACCACCTTTATGGTATTTGCGGTGGATTCTTTATGCACATACAGCGAAACCACGTCGCTTGGGAACTTTTCGGGTTTCATGCTGAGCCTCGCGTAATTCTCGGGCTCAATAAACGAATCTTCGACGCTTGCGATGTCCTTTAATTTTATAAGGGAGCCTATTCCGCTGACTGCCATCGGGATATTTCTTATCTCCTCAACGCTTTTATATGCACCGACGGTCCTGAGCATATATTTATTGCGCTTGTCCTCGACATTCCCGGCAAGAAGATTAAGGTTATTGAGGCCCAGCATATCTATCGCGCTCAAAATAGAGATATTATAAGCGTTCAGCTTTGTCTGGTCAAACTCTACCAATATCTTTCTTTCGCGGCCGCCGTATACATCGACATTTGCGACGCCGTCAATCCTGAGCAGGTACTCCTTTATGTCCTCATCTATTACCTTTCGCAGATATTCAGTTGTATATTTATCGCTTTTCGTTGCCGCTATAAGAACGTAGGCGTCTGTTTCTTCGTATCTGGCTATAACGGGCCGCTCTATCTCTTTAGGCAGTTTATTTTTTACTCTTGTAAACTTCTCCCGGACCTCAAGGGCCGCAAAATCCATGTCTGTGCCGGGCTCAAACCTTATCACTACCTGGGATTCCCCTTTTTCAGAGCGGGATGTTATATCCTCGATGCGGCCCACTAAAGATACGGCATCCTCTATCGGCCTTGTTACGAGCTCCTCTACTTCCGTAGGCGGCATCCCTCCTCTCACGCGGGTAATGATCGTTATTTTCTTATATGATACGTCCGGCATGAGCGCTACGGGAAGCCTTGTAAGGGAAATGATACCGATGAGAATGATGCCCATATAGAGCATCATTACCGCTATAGGTCTTTCGACGGAAATTTTTGCGAGTGACATAGGTTATCGTACTTTATGTTTAGATAATTGGCGGCTCTTTTTTCGTAAAGCGCGCAAAGAATTCTTCAGACATGAGGTAAATGGTCGGTATTACGATCAAAGTAAGGAATGTGGATACTAAAAGCCCGCCCATTACGGTTACGGCCAGCGGAGACTGAAGCTCGGCGCCTTCGCCCAACCCAAGCGCAAGCGGCACAAGCCCCAAAACTGTCGTCAATGCAGTCATAAGTATGGGGCGTAACCGCGTGGCAGATGCCTCTATAACCGAATCGTATAAGTTCTTTCCTTCGCCTCGCAGGACATTTATATAATCTATCAGAACTATACCGTTATTGACGACTATGCCGCCCAATATTATGAATCCCAGGATTGAAACTATATTTACGGTAGTGCCTGTTATGATAAAGGCCGCGGCCACGCCTATAACCGATAAGGGGACGGTAAACATTATTAAAAACGGCTGCCATAGTGATTCGAATTGCGCCGCCATTATCATATAAACAAGAAGCACTGAAAGTATCAATGCGAATATAAGACTTGAGAAAGATTCTTTCATCTGCTCTTCTTCGCCGGCAAGTTTCAGCTTGGGATAACCGGCAGGTATCTTTACATTATTGATTGCTTTTTCTACTTCTTTGATAACATCACTTGCGTTTCTGTTGAATATGCTGGCATAGACCAATACGGTCCTCTCTTTGTCGACTCTGCGTATCTCGCTGGGGCCCCTGCCCTTTAGCAAGGTAGTCACTTCTCCCAGGGCGACTTCCGCGCCGTCACGTGAGGCTACCTTTAGCTGTTTTATAGAGGCAATATCTTTTCTATCGGCATCCCTAAGCCTTACCCTCACATCTATCTCTTTTCCTTCTTCCTTAAATTTCGTAGCGACCCAACCCTCTATGGCTATTTGCGCTGTCTGGGCTATGTCATAAACAGAAAGCCTATACAGCGCCGCTTTATTCTTATCAACTATTATCTTTGTTTCGGGGGCCGGATCTTTGATCGTGCTCTTTACGTTATAAACACCTTTTATTTTGCCGATTTCGGCTGTAACCGATTTTGCTATGTTATCGAGTTTTCCGAAATCCTGCCCTTTTATCTCAACGACTATGGGCGCCGCGCCTTCTTGAAAGGCCGAAAAGATCACGCTCTGAGAAAGCACGTAGTTGATTTCGGCTCCTTCCGTATCGACTTTATCCAGCTTATTTTTTAATTCTTGGATGAAATCATCGGTGCTTATCCTTCTTTTAGTCTTGAGGCTGACCGCTATTTGGGCCTGGTTTGACTGCAGCATTTCTATACTGCCCGATGAGGCAGATTCCTCTTTATTTGAGCCGACGGTAGTGCTTACTGTTTTTACATACTTCATCTTCAATATGGTATTCTCTATGCTGAGCGCCACTTTGTTGGCTACGTCAAGCTTAGTCCCGGCAGGCATATCTAGTTTTATCATAAATTGACCTTCATCTACTTTAGGCATAAACTCCTTGCCTATAAAAATGAATAACAATATGCTTATCAAAAAAGCCGAAAATACTATCAGGAGGCCTTTCTTTTTGTTTGCGAGAAATATCTTCAGGATCGCGGCATAAAAATCCGCCGTTTTCTTGAGAAAATGGTCGATTTTGTCCGCTATTTTAAATTTCACCTGCCCATGCTTCTTTCCGAGGGTAACAAGCATGGGGATCAAGGTAAACGCGACAAATAGCGACGCGAGCAACGAATAAGTAACCGTAAGGGCGAGTTCTTTAAATATCTGGCCGGCTACGCCTATAACAAATACCATAGGCAGAAATACCGCTACGGTAGTAAGAACGCTCGAAGTGACCGCGGGTATCATCTCCTCCGCCCCCTTCTCGGCTGCGGCCTTTGTGGCATTTCCCAGTTCTATACGCCTGAATATGTTTTCTATGACGACTATTGCGCCGTCCACAAGCATGCCCACGCCCATGGCCAGCCCCCCCAGAGATATCATATTGATAGAGATATTGGAAAAATACATAAGGCAGAAAGTTCCTATTATAGAGACCGGTATAGTCACGGCGACTATCAGAGAATTTCTTATGTTCCTTAAGAAAAATAGAAGCACCAGTATGGCTAGAATACCGCCCTGGAAAGCGGCATCCCTTACGCTCGCTATAGAATTCTTTATGAATTTTGATTGATCATAGACAATATCTACTTCAACGCGTTCGGGCAGGATATCTCTTACTTTCTTTAACTCGCTAAGGACTTTTCGGACTGTATTTATAGTATTTGCTTCGGCCTGTTTCTGTATCGCTATAGAGACGTTTTCTTTTCCGTTATAGCGCGAATAACTGGTTCTTTCTTTGAAGGCATCTCTTACCTCGGCAATATCCCCAAGTTTTATGAGGTGCCTTCTTTTGACAAAAGAATCGTCACCGGATTTTTGCCTCGTTCCTCTTTCTTCACCTTCATCCGTGGAGACAACAGCGCTTTCAATCTGCGAGACAGTGGCAAATTCCCCCATCGTCCTTATGAGCCATTCAAAAAATTCCTCTTTAGTAGTCCCGGCCGGATAATTTAAATTGGACCCTCTTATGACTTCCACGACATCTAAAAGCCTTATATTCGAGGCCTGGAGAGCGCCTTCCCTTACATTGACCTGTATTTCCCTGTCAATGCCTCCGGATATGGAGCATGATGCAACACCCTCTATCTTCTCAAGCTTATCCTTTATGTAACGTTTCGATATCTCATATAGTTCATTAAGCGGCCGTTCTCCGCTAACGCTTAAGGTGAGGATCGGCAGGGCAAAAGGATTATACTTTGTTACAAGGGGCTCTTCGGCGTCTCTTGGGAGCCGTTCTTTTATAAGGTCTATCTTCTCCCTCATGCCCAGGGCAGCAAAATTCATATCGGTGCCCCAGTTAAACTCCACAGTTACTATAGAGGTGCCTTCGCGCGAGGTAGAGATAACCCTTCTTGCGTTTTTAACCGTTCCGACGGCTTCTTCTATCGGCTTGGTAACTAATGTCTCTATCTCTTCAGGGGCGGCATTCGGATAATTGGTGATTACGGATAGTTGGGGATAGGTGATAGGAGGAAAAAATTCCTGCGGCAGGCGAAACCAGGATATAACCCCCAAAAGGATTATCCCCAAATAGACCATCGTTATAGTGACAGGCCTTTTTACGGAAAATGAAGCTAAACTCATTATACTCTGCTCCGCTTATTCTCCCCTCTCAGGCATTATCTCTATTTTCGCACCGTCTTTAATGCTCGATTTTGCTTCGGGGGTCTCTATTATAATCTCTTCGCCTTCCGTAAGGCCCTCACCTATAAGCGCTCTTTCTTCGCCGGCCCTGTCAACTTTAACGGAAATTACCCTGGCGGTGGCTTCGTCAAACCCTGCCGGCGTCTTTTTAGCTCCGCCTTCGGGCCTTACAACACCGAAGACCGTATAGCCTTCATCTGTCTTCTGCAATGCCTTTCGCGGTATTACTATCGCGTCTTTCTTTTCAAATATCGTTATATCGGCTTTTGCGAACATGCCCGGCTTGATAAGGCCTTTCTCGTTAGGGACAAGGATCCTGACGGTCTGCGTGCGGCTTCGGCCTTCTAAAATCGGCGAGACAGAATCGACCACACCTTCAAAATTCTTAGCCGGAAAGGCTTCTATCATTATACTGGCCTTCTGGCCTGTTTCTACCTTATCCATATCTTTCTCTATGACACCGGCCTCGCAGAAAATGCAACCTATCTCTACAAAAGTAGTTACGATTTCATTGGGAGAAGCGACCTCCCCTTCTTTCATCCACCGCGTACCTATAAAACCATCCGACGGCGCATAAAAATTCCTTTTATTTAAAGATTCTTTCGCGACTTCAAATTCAAGTTCTGCCTGCCTGAGTTTATCTTTAGTTATGGCGCCCAAATCGTATAATGTCCTGTTTTTATTATACTCTATCCCGGCATATTCCACCTTCCGCGTTTGCTCTTCCTGCTCTTCGGATACGACAAGGTCGCCCTTCTTTATCGGTTCCCCTTCTTTGAAATAAAATTTGTAGATTCTGGCGGCCTCTTCAAACTTGACAGGTATCTCCTGAAATCCCTTTATAGTCCCGAATGACACAATGGAATCGACATAATCTGTTTTTACTACTTTTTCGGTTCTTACCGGAATGGGGGGCTCGCTCAATTCTTCGGCGCCGGACTTACCTGCCCTGGACCCCGAGATAAGTTCTTTTATCAGCTTAGCTCCTCCGGCAGGTCCTTTTGACAGATTCGTCCACCCCCACATAATGAGGACTCCTATAAGCAAAATGGACAGAATGACCAGCTTTTTTCTCTTTTTAAAAAATTCCGCTTTAAAAATGTTCATCTTACCTCCCTTATAGCTTACAGCTTAAAGCTAAAAGTAATCCTCTATCCCTATAGCCTTATTGAGCGCCGCTACGGATATATTGAGGTTGGCCTCGGCATCACAATAGAGAGTATTTGCCTCTATAAGTTTGGTTACCGTTTCAAAGAGATCCGATAATTCCCCCTCGCCCATGCTTTTTTTGAACTTTAATATCTTAAATTCTTTTTCGCGGTATTCCGTCTGCGCCTTGGCCGCCGTCAGTTGAACGCGCGATTTTTCATAACCGTAAAATGCTTCTTTTACCTCCATGATAGCCTTTTTCCTTGCATCATCCAGTTCCTGTTCGGCCCTTACATTGGCTATCTTCGCCTGTTCCATTTCAGAGAAATTCTTAATATTGTTCAGGACGTCGAACTTCCATGTGGTGCCTCTTTGTTCGGAATCGGGCTGGTAGGTGCTCAGGCTGGGCGGGTCATGCCTTCTGAAATATGAATAGCTTGCCGTGCTTCCGAGAAACGGCACACTCGCTTCAAGCCCTATATACCACTTTTTATGGGGGTCAAGTGATTGCGATTCATTGCCTAAATAACCCTCTCTATACACTTCTGATGATTTTTTATAGTTGCCGACGAGATCCACTTTAGGCATTTCTTTAGTATCCGCGATCTTTTTGCCGTATTCGGTGTATTTTACGGTATAAAAACCTATTTTTAAATCGGGGCGGTGTTCGATCGCAAGTTCAAGACATTCTTTCAGGCTTCTGTTGACAAGAGAGGGCTTGTTATCTAAAACAATATTGATGCCCCTTATGTCTTCAATACCCAGTTTCTGCTCCAATGTAAGTTTTGCAAGTTGAAATTCGTTTTCATTCGATATTATCCGGTAATAAAGCTGGCTAAAGCTGGATTCTGCGTTTAAAAATTCTATTGTCGGAGCCGCCGATTTTTCATACGCCTTTTTGATTATCTCGTAGACAGGTTTTACTTCACTATAGATATCCTGCGTATACTCCAGCTGTTTCTTGGTTTTTATAAGGCTGTAGTACGCCTTTGCTACTTCAAAATATAATTCATTTCTTATTTTGTCGTAATTCGATTCCGCTATGGAGAGATCCACTTTCGCCTGAGCAAGGGCATACATAATACTCCCGGAATGAAAAGCGGGCTGCTTGCCCTCAATGCCGTATTCAAGGCCTTCTACCTTTCCGCTCGATTGTATGCCGCTGGTCCTTGTCCATGAAAGTGAAAGTTCCGGGAAAAATGACCTTCTTGCTTCCCATACTTTTATGCCGGCAAGCTTCATCTGCTCTCTGGCGACTTCAAGCGGGATGCTTTGTTCTGCTGCCATAGACACGCAATCTTCGATAGAAAATTCATCAACAGTCACGAATCCTTTGAATACATTACTGCCGAAAAAATCCTTTATCTTCGCCATCTTTAGCTCCGCGTCCTTGATGCCGCGGGCTGCTTTAGCATTGTTCGGGTCCGCCGAAAGCACTTTATCCCAGGATAAGATCGCTTCCTGATATCTGCCTTCTTTATAATAGAGATCGGCCTTGTTTAGATAACTGTCTATAGATACGTCGGATTGCGCGGCGTGCGGAGTAGCGGACAAAGACAAAAAAATAAGAGCGGTGATGGTTACAAACAAGGCTGCCGATACCGCATTTTTCGGGCTTTCTATATTATTTTTGATCTTTGTTCTTATCATTAAAAATATTTAGACCTTTGGATTAGATACTGCCTGATTATAATTCCGAAGAGTCTGCTTTGCCTAACTGATCTGTCGGGCTTTCCGGGTTAATCGGGGCCTGCGTCTTTTCTCTCGTCTTTTTCCTGTAATCCCTCATGTACTTCCTCATATACTCTCTGTGCTCTTCTTTGTGCTCCTGCCTGTAAAGTTTCAGGTAATCAAGATGATTTTGCCTCCACCGCCGTGCCCTTTCGCGGCAGGAATCCTTCCACTTGACATCTTTTATCTCCTTATACTTGAAATAATTCGGGTTACTATCCCGCCAGTTCTTCATATTATGAAGCTGCCTTTGGTACTGGCATTCAAGATTGGAGCATATTACCTGATTCGGCCGGTACTTATTCGGAAGAAAAACTTTTTTACACATTGAGCAGATTCTTCCTTCAGTCATAATTATCTCCTTAAATGAGCACGTGACTTATGGAATTATTATCCTCTTATGTTCGTGACATAAGTCACTGTGCGAATTTAACCCTTGACATCTTGCTTTCACAGGATGTCAAGGATAAGCTCGGCCAGCAAACTTACGTTTCCGCCAAAGGCGGATCCGCCTCCGGCGGACACTACGTTCCGTAAGTTTGGGCCTCGCTTACATATTTTCGAAATATTTTTGCACTACAACACTGGCAGCGCCTAATGGCACCGCGTTTTCGGCCAACTGGGCCGGAACTATTTTAAGAACTTTTATTACTTCTTCGAAGGCCCACTCTTTTACCGCATTCCTTAAGGGGTCAAAAAGAAAAGATCCGGCTCTTTCAACGCCGCCTCCTATCACCACTACCTGCGGGTTTAATAAATTTACTAAAAAAGCCACTTTTTTACCGAGATCCTCGCCTGCCTTATTTAATAATTGAATTGCCGTTTCGTCTTTTGAATGCGCCGCCTCCAATATTGATAAAAACGTAACTTTATCCGGCCCGCCGCCCGCTAATTTAAATATCTTCGAATCACCGTGCTTTTCATATATTTCTTCCATATCATCAAGGGTGCTCAATTCCATATTCCATCGCCCCAACCCGCGGGATTCCCTATGCCAGTCATATTTACCCAGATTACGCGGGCTCAATATGCCCAGTTCCCCTGCGCAGCCTGAGGCGCCTTTATAGATCTGGCCGTTGATAATTATACCGCACGAAACGCCGGAATACATGTATATGACATTTTTAAGCTCAGGGTCGAGGGCCAGCCATTGCTCGCCAAAGGCCGCGCAATCGGCATCGTTTTCGACCACTACGGGTATGCCGAACCTGTGCTCCAGCGTATCCAGGAGGGAAGCGGAAACGATTACATCCGGAGTGCCCAGCGGCCCCGGCCATCTTATGCTCATATTATCTTTGTCAATGATGCCGGCCACGGCAAGCCCTATGCCTTTTATATTTTTCCTGTCTAACGAAGATTTACTAAGGATCTCTTCTACCATCTCTATTAAATTACTAAGTAGGGCTTTTCCTGTCTCTACTGGGCGTTTTTTTCTTAATTGAAAAAGGATATTAGAGCGCAGGTCGGTTACGACTACCACCATATCTACCATATCAAAACCGACGCCGACGGCATATGCCGATTTATAATTAAGGTCTACCAGCATCGGTTTCCTGCCGCCTGATGATGTATCGTAACCCCCTTCCGAAACAAGCCCCTCTTTTATATAATGATCGATATAATTGCTGACTGTAACTATGTTAAAGCCCGTAAGCTTGGATATTTCGGTCCTGCCTATGGGGCCTTTTTTACGAATAGCGTCAAGTATCAACAGATTCTTCTTTTCCTTGTCACTCAATTCTATTCCGGCAAATAATCCTTTTATCCCCGCCATTCTGAAATCTCCTCTAAACTTGTGTAAATACTTCGCGTAAGACCAGGCTCGCGGCGCCCAAAGCAACCGCCTCATCTCCCAATGCAGATGGTATTATGCGCACCTTCGCAGCCGGCTCTTCAAAGGCAAGTTTTCGCACGGTCCGTCTTATGGGTTCGATTATGAGTTCCCCCGCCTTTTCTATACCTCCGCCTATTACCACCACCTCAGGATTAAAGAGATTTATCAGGTAGGCTATACGCGTCCCCAAGCTCACTCCGGCATTCTCAATAAGATCCATGGCCAGCTTATCGCCCGATTCGGCCGCTTTTATTACCTTCCCCAGTATTATATCTTCCGCTTTTCCGTTTACGAGTTCCAATACTTTAGTGCCCACTCCTTCTTCTATGGCCTTCTTCGCTTTTGCTACTATTCCCAAATCTACGCCAAGCGGCCTTAAATAATACATCTCTTTTGAACCAGCTTTTATATCATTTCCGCAGATCTCCTCAGAGGATATCTGCATCTCACCGGCGCTCCCTCCGGCGCCGCAATATATATCTCCTTTTATTATGATGCCGCAGCCCACGTCGGAATAGACATATAGCATATTTTCAATGCCTCTTTCCAGGCTCAGCCGTTTCTCACCGAATGCCGCGCAAGTAGCGTCATTTCCGATAAATACGGGCAGATTAAAAGTCCCTTCTATGGTCTCCTTGAAAGCGTTAAGGCTGCCTGTGGTCCTGCCCCGGTTTGGATCGGTATCTCTTACCGTGCCGGAATTTTCGTCTATAACCCCTGATATGCCGAAGCCGACCGCAAGTATCTTTTCTTTAGGGGCCTTAGAGTTAGCTATCGTATCCTTAAGAAGTTCCGCAGCCACTTTTATAACTTCTTCCATGTTCCCCTGCGGCCTTTTCTTTTTTTCTTTCCATATTATTTTGGCGCTAAGGTCCGTCATTATTGCCGTCTCATCCATAGGTCCGATATCCACGCCTATAGCATAACCGCCCGAGGCATCGAGTTCCACTAAAGTCGGCTTTCTGCCACCCGATGAAACATCAAAACCCTTTTCAATAACAAGGCCTTTTTCGATATAGTTATTTACATAATTGGACACGGTAACTATATTCAAATCTGTCTCTTTGGAAACATCCGTCCGGGAAATGGGGCCTTTTTGTATTATTACGTCTAGAAGCAGGAGATTCTTTTTTTCTTTGTCGGAGAGTACTTGATACTTGAAGGGGCCACTTTTTAATCTCATACGTTCACCTCGCTATGTTTTTACCCCGTTAAACCTCCAACTAGATTTTAGATCTTTTATAATCTCAGTTGTCCCGCATGCCTGCGTTCTGCCGAATGTCATTTGTCTTTACCATTACCTAACGCTTTTAAGAGGTCTAACGGGGTTTACTTAATCCCGCACTACTCAGGTGCGGGATTAACTGAATTATATCACACAAATAATAGTATGTCAATATGTAACTTTTTCATTTCCCCTAACAGCATTTAACGCATTGAAAATTAAGACAATAAGAAACAAAAATAGTCATTTTAAAAGACATTTAATATGTAATAAAAGAAAAAAGCTCCGTAAGTTGCGGCCTCATTTATTTTTTTTCTGCTATGTAAATACCGGAATAAAAATACTGATCGGGGTTCTTTCCCGCAGCTTTAAGCTTGGCCCGTCTTTTCCTGCGCTTTTCCATTGATCCAAATTTTAACTGCCGTCTTTTTCTAATGGCCATGGTTTCTATCCTTTATTTTTCTTCCCAATTATACGGGTCATATCCCATGGTAGGCGAATCCTCTATCAATTGTTCGTCGAAATGAATCGCGGTATTTCCCGCTACGCCGGAGACACTGGTATCCTTCGTTGCTACGGCTCCGTATATATCGCTATTACCGGAAGCGCTAAGATGGGTTGATGGCGCATATAAAGTTCCGTAAAACGCGCCCACGCCGGTAATAGATACATCAGTTGCGCTGTCAGTTCCGTACAATGCAAAACTTGACGGATCAGCCGAGGTATTAAGTACGCCTTTACCGCTTAACTGTAAATCGCCGTCAAAATATATACTTGCAGATCCGTTCACTACTATCTGGCCTGCTCCGGTCAGTTGAATTGACGGGTCCTCGGTCAAATATAAGTTGACGTCTCCGTTTAATGTAAGAGTCTTGTTCGCATTTAGATCCAATGAATCGTATTTGTAGTCTCCTGTTGAGAGTGTTTCGCTGTGATTTATGACCCCTCCCGAAACTAATGAAGTCAGGCTGGCAGGTACGCTAACAGACGGCATAAATATTTCCGCATTATCATAGGTTCCGCCTGTTATATCGCCATGGGGATCATCTATTGTGCCGCCGGGACCTGTTGCGGCATCTCCGTTGACCGCTACATTGTTGCCGGAGATTGTTATGGCGGGATCACCCTGGTTATTGGTGACTATATCACCGTTTTGGAAGACATTTGAACCGCCGTACGGCCCTTGAGCGGAATCATAGCTGTCTATCGTTACGCTGCCGGACATATCTATGCCTTCGGAAGTCAAAATTGCGTAATTGAAAAGCTTATGCTCCTTCAGTATGACCTGAATGGTCCTTGAAACTTGAGGGCCGGTTAAAGAGGTAAAAGTGCCCGCGGATCTCACTGTAACGATGTTCTGGCCGAAATTATAGACAGAGATATTTACATTACCGTATATATTACCGTCCGAATCCTGAATATTATTTATAGACTTTGTCGCTTCTATTGCTGGGTCACCGGTCCACCCCGAAAAGTCCGCGCCACCGTAATTTATCTCCCATATGGAGTAATCCACGCCGGCCTCCGCCAGGTAAAGCGCCGCGGCGTTTTCATGGTATCGTTCGTTAATAAGCCTGGCGCCGGTCGCCAAAAAAAGAAAGGCCCCCACAAGCGCGAACATAACAAAGAGAACCACCAGCACTGTTATGAGCGCCCAGCCTTTTTCCGTCAATAGCTTATCTTTTTGTTTCTTAGGGAAGCCGATGTCATTATCTCGTTTACGCGGACTACTCCTGCCGCATTTGTTTTAGTTATGATCTTTATGGTCAATAATTTTACGGTGCCCGGGCTCGCTATCGAAGAAAGCCCGGTTCCGTATGACGAAAATAACAGGGTATCTACGTCTTCGGCAATAATTTTATTGCTGTCACTTCTCGAGCTGCCTGCTATAGCGTAAACTATGCGGCGCAATTTAGCAGGGTCGGCCGAATCCAGGGCATAGACTATCATATCGGAACCTATTATCGTACCGCTCGTATTTGCCACCGGTATTTCCAGCACCAGAGTGGTATTGTTCGTAGAGTACGAGCTGTAAGAAGTGAGCAATTTTGCCTGGCGGGCATCATTTGAGATATAGCTAACTGCCAACCGTCCGCTTTCAGTAATGCCGAGAATGCCGCTGCTTATATTAATATTTTCCTGAATGGAAAACGAGACATAAAATAACACCATAAAAACCAATGTCCCGATCAAAGTCGCTACTAAAAGTTCTATAAGCGTAAGGCCGCTTTCTTTGAATATTTTTTTAATCAACTGCATTCTCTCCTATATGGAGTTTATGCCATTTTTGGTGATAAGCGTCATTACTCTCTTTGTATTTTGTTTGCTTGTATTTAAACGGGAATACCATGTCACCATTACCGCGGCCCGTATTATGTTGGCATCTGCATATTGATCAATATTCACTTTCGCCGAAGGATTATTAAGCTTAGATAAAGAAGCGTCCGTAAATGTGCTTTCGCCGTATACGGGCATGCTCACAAAAAAGGTCTTCCTTAGACTTTCTATCTTTTGCTGGATTATTGAGGACGCGATCATGTTTTCACGAATATCGTTGACGAGGTTAAAACCTGAATAAAGCGATGCGAAGAGGGCCGACGCGCAGAAAGCAAATATTGTCATTGCCATAAGGGCTTCCAGAAGAGTAAACCCTGCACCATTACGGTGCAGGACAGGCCCGCTGTCTTTTTTTAAGAAGTGACGAATCCGCATACATTTATATTACCATAAAACAGCGCGAATTACAATGCCGATTAAAGGGGACGTTTCACTTTGACATAACCTTCTCATAATCAATAAGTTGCAATTCGTCAATTTCCATTTTATGTTATGTGAAAACGGAAAATGACTGTTTGTAACTTATTCAAAAACAAAGAGTTATAATAAAGTGAAACGTCCCCTCAATGCCTCTCGTCCCCTTAATGCCTCAGGCCGCCGGCCCGGCGAATAAAACCGCTGCCGAATCTTTCTCTTATCCGGTCAAGCGCTTGATGCACCATCTCTCTTTTTTCGTCTCCGAAATCCTTGAATAGATAATCCTTTTGACGCGAAGAAATCAAATTGGATGCCTTTACCCCTATAAGGCGTATTTTCTTTTTTTGTGGATCGCCCTTCGGCGCACTTCGTTTGCTCAGGGCGATACTGAGCAGCCTTGAATTTTTTGGGCCGTCGAACGTATCGAATTTAGCGTAAAGTTCCTTTGCATATTTATATAATATGTCCGTATGATTGGTGGACACCCCAAGAGTAAGTGCCCTTGTATAAGTGAGAAAGCCTTCCAGCCTTATCTTCAAAGTTACAGTCTTCGCTTTAAGGCCCTCGCAACGCAGCCTTGCGGAGACTTTTTCGCAAAGTGACATTATTGCCGCCTCTACCTGATCCCGGTCAGAGGTATCTTTATCAAATGTCGTCTCGCTGCTCAGGGATTTCGCCTCGCTATCTGTCAAAACTTCGCTGTCATCTATGCCATTGGCTAATTGCCAGAGGTGAAGGCCGTTTTTCCCCAATAGATCCATAATCTCTTTTACATCTTTCTTCGCAAGCTCGCCAATCGTACTGATGCCGCGGTCCTTTAGTACAGCCTCTGTCTTTTTGCCTAGACCCCAAAGCCTCTTTATATCCAGCGGCCACAGAAAATCGAGCAAATTTTTGCGGCTGACCCGAACAAGCCCGTCGGGTTTTTCCAAATCTGAGGCGATCTTCGCGGCCATCTTGGTAGGCGCAAGCCCTATGGAAGCTGTAAGCAATGTCTCTTTTTTTATACTTGATTTGATCAAAAGGCATGTCTTTTGCGGCGTGCCAAATAACTTATAGCTCCCGGTTATATTCAGAAACGCTTCGTCTATGCTTACCGGCTCTATCTCCGGAGTAAAATCGTAAAGTATCTTATATATGTGGCGCGAAACTTCACTATACTTCTGCATGTCGGGCAATAGAAATGCCGCATGAGGACATTTTTGATAGGCCGTGGAAATGGGCATGGCCGAATGTATACCGAATTTTCGCGCTTCGTAAGAAGAGGCGGCAACTACGCCCCTTCCTCTTCCTTTTTGCGGATCGGCACCCACTATAACCGGCTTACCCCCAAGGGAAGGGTTGTCCCTTTGCTCTATGGACGCGAAAAACGCATCCATGTCGACGTGGACGATATAGCGTTCGGATTGCACTATTTCTCTTCTTTCAAATCAATATACTCTCTCTTAATTCGGGCTACGCTGCGAAAGATATTGGTCCTGATATGGGGCGAGCGTTTCTCCATCCGCTTAATAAATCCCTTAAGATATCGCCTGTTCGAATCGTACGAATTTGGGCACCTGCAAAGCTGCTTGGGAAAACCATTCTCTTTTGCAAACTTTTTTATCATACGTTCTTCGACGTAGCACAACGGCCGTATTACGGTCATTCCGCCGTTGAAAAGCTCCTGTCGCGGGTTCATCGTCGAAAATTCGCCCTGGAAAAAAAGATTTAGTAATGTGGTTTCGATTATGTCGTCTTTATGATGGCCGAAGGCAACCTTATTGCAGCCGTTCTTATCCGCCATTTTGAAAAGGGCCTTTCTCCTATTCCATGAACACCAAAAGCAGCTTGTATTTTTATCCTTGTCGAGGATTTTTATTTTCTTGAATAGATATTTAGCGCCCATATCTTTGAATGTGCCGCTGAGGACATTCCTGTGCGCGCATCCGGCGCATTTGAAATCAGTTTCTATATGAGCCGCGATGATATCAAATTTTACAGGCGCCCACCTTTTTCTCTCATGGAGAAGCTTCAATAAGGTAAGGCTGTCTTTCCCTCCGGAGACAGCGATTAAAATTTTATCGCCGTCTTCTATAAGATTATAATCTTTTATCGCCTTGCCTATTTTGGAGGATATGAAGAAACCTGTGTTTGTAAGATTGCGCATATAAATTTCGGTTAATGGGTAACGGCTAGGGTGACGAAGCCCGTATCGGTTAAGGTAACGGTGACGTAACCGTAACCGAAAGACGAAACGGGTATCGTAACCGTAGCCCAACTACGTATAACGCCTGATTTCATCTAATGATTTTCTTGCTTTTTCTCTTACTTCTCCCCCCGCAGGGTAGCCCATGCTTATTATTATGTCTATTTTCTTTTCGTCCGGCAGGCCGAGTACCTTCTTGACCGCTTTTTCATTAAACCACCCCAGCCAGCATGTGCCCAAGCCTTCCTCTTCCGCCTGCAGAACAAGATGCTCGCACGCTATGCCAATATCTATGAGGCTGTACTGCACGCCTTTGAAATATCCGCCGAGTGTTGCGATATAACCGGAACGTTCTGTTATCACAACTATAAGTATCGGCGCAGATTTTGCGAAAGAATTCATGGAATACGGTCCTGAAAACGCGGTGGCGGCAAGATCGTCTTTTAAATTATCTTTATCTGCAATAATAAATGACCACGGCTGGGAATTGCAGGCCGAAGGCGCAAGCCGCGCCGCCTCAAGGCACCTGTCTATGGCCTCGCGCGGCACAGGCTTTGATAGATACTTCCGTGTGCTCCGCCTTCTTCGCACCAGTTCAAGAAAATTCATGCTTAAATTATACCTCAAAATGGGCGTATATACAATATTGGTAAAAAATTATTAGAAAAACACGAAGTAATAGGGTACAATAGAACCATGCAATACGATCCATTTCAACAGAAAGCCATAGACTACATCAAGGAGGGCCATTCCGTAATAGTCTCGGCGCCGACCGGTTCGGGAAAAACCGCTATAGCCGAATACATCATAAACGACTGCCTCGCGAAAAATACTTACGCCATATATACGGCGCCCATAAAAGCGCTCTCAAACCAGAAATTCCGCGACTTCCAGGGGACTTTCAAGGATAAGATCGGCATACTCACAGGTGATGTCAGCATAAACCCCCATGCTCCTATCCTCATAATGACTACAGAGATCTTCCGCAATAAGGTCCTCGAGGAAGAGAGCAACCTCCAAAAATACTCATGGATAATCTTTGACGAAATCCACTACCTTGACGATTATGAACGCGGTACCGTGTGGGAAGAGTCTCTCATATTTCTTCCAAAACATATGAATATGCTCGCTCTTTCGGCTACTATACCGAATATCGACGAGCTCTCAAGGTGGATACAGTCCGTCCACAAAAAGCCGCTTAAGGTGGTCAAGGAAGACAAGCGCCCTGTGCCGCTCCATTTCTTTTATCAATGCCAGGGTGAACTGGTGGATAGCCTGGGCAAGGTGAAACACCTCGGATATAAAACAGCTCATCCTGCGGGGCGCCACGCTTACCGCGGAAGCCGCTTTACGCGGCACCATTCATTAAAACCGAACAAAACGACTGTCCTTGTAAAGCATCTTTTTGAAAATAATAAACTGCCGTGCATATACTTCTCCTTCGGCAGAAGGCGCTGCGAATACCTCGCCGAAGAGATGTTCGGGTTCGATTTCCTGAATGCCGAGGATAAATCAAGGATAAGGTCGATGTACCATGACCTTTGTGAAAGATTTGACCTTTTAAACGAAAAGAGCGCGACGCGTATGATGCCTCTTCTGGAAAAGGGGATCGCCTACCACCACGCCGGCATGCTTCCTACTCTGAAAGAAGTGATCGAACGTCTTTTTACCAGTAAACTCATAAAAGTCATATTCACGACAGAGACATTCGCGCTGGGGATAAACATGCCGGCGCGCACGGTGGTATTTGACGAATTGAGGAAGTTTTACGGTAAATATTACGGAACTCTTAAGACGCGCGATTTTTACCAGATGGCCGGAAGGGCCGGCAGGCGCGGTATAGACAAGGAAGGTTTCGTATATAGCCGCGTAAATCCTCATTACACCTCGTTCCAGGAATTGGAAACGGTCATATACGGATATCCGGAAAAGGTCCACAGCCGTTTTAACGCCTCCTACGCCACCATACTGAATCTGTACGAAAAATACGGGGAAAAATTATACGACATTTACCCCCTGTCTTTCCATTATTTCCAGGAAAAGAAACAATCCCAGAAAAAGGCGATCGAACTTTTGCATTCAAAAGTAAAACTTATGAAGGACCTTGGTTATATAAAGGCGGAGTCCTTAACGGAAAAGGGGAGTTTCGCAAGCAAAATCTACGGTTACGAGCTATCGCTCTCCGAACTTTACGAAAAAGGGGTTTTGGAGCATCTTTCCGAATCGGAGCTCGGCATGCTTTCTTTGGCGCTCGTATTTGAACCGCGAAAAGGCAGCGTCAAGCCTCCTCTTTCCAAAAAGGCAAAGGAATCATCGGAAATAACCGAGAATATTTTAAACCATATACAGCATATGGAAAAGAGGGCCTCTATAGGCCCCTTAAGCAAGCGCTATTTCTATCACCTTACGCCTGCGCTTGAGGCATGGATGAGAAAAGAGAGTTTTGAAAAGACAATGCGCTATACAGAAGATGACGAGGGGGAAATAATACGTTACTTCAGGATGGCCGTTCAGATACTTAACGAGATCTTAGAAACGCCGGCGTCAATAAAACTCAAAGAAAAGATAAGAAACACCATATCCCTGATAAACAGGGATATCATCGACGCCGAAAAGCAGCTAAGGGAATAGAAGCTCTTCCTCATCAAGGTCTATCTCTTCTTCGGTTCCGGAGATATCATTGACCTCAAGTATAGACATAAGGTTTGGCATGTCGACAAACTGCGAGATCTTATTAAATTTGTACATCCCTCCCCTCGCGCCCTCATGATGCATGGAAAGAAAGAGCCTGTCCTTTGCGCGTGTTATGCCCACATAAAAGAGCCTGTGCTCCTCCTCTATATCCTCCTCGTCGTCTAAAGCAAAACTAACGGGAAGCACGCCATCGGTAAGCCCCATTAAAAATACGGCGTTCCATTCAAGCCCTTTTGCGGAATGTATCGTAGAGAGCGTGACCGGATGTTCGTCGGGCCTTTTAGACGGCTCAACTTTCCAGACGCCTTTCTCCGGAGATTCAATGGCAAAATCCGCCAGAAATTCATTGAGTGAGTCGTATTTCGCGATTATCTGCTTAAGCGTCTCGAGGTCATTGACCCTGAGATGCCAGTCGTCAAATTTATCGCGAAGTATCGGCCTGTAATAATCGAGAAATATTTCGTAAATTTCCGCTATCTTCAGCTTGTCGTCTATTGCGCTCTTAAGAGCCTTATTTAACCTGGTGAGGGCGCTGGAATATTTATGTTTCGGAGAACAGGCGCGAAGTACTTTGTCGATCATATGGGGCAAGGAAGAAGAGCCGGAAATATCTTTCAGGATCTTTTCGGAAGTAACCGCCCCTACCCCTTTTATAAGCATGACCGCTCTTCGCCAGGCAAGCTCGTCCTTTGGATTGGCAATAATCTTCAGGTGAGCCATCACGTCCTTCACATGAGCGGTTTCATAAAATCTAAGGCCGCCTACAACTTGATACGGTATATGGCGCTTACCCAGTTCCGCCTGAAGCGGTATAGATATATAAGCTGAGCGGAAAAGGACGCTCTGGTCCCGAAGCGCGAGCCCTTCGTCGTTAAAATCTTTTATTTTTGACGCGATCCACTCGGCCTCTTCGTAGGCATCTTTAAAAAAGAGTAGTTCGGGCATGACTCCGTCTTCTTTGCGCATTGAAGTAAGGCATTTTGAATATTTATTTTTCATATTCTCAAGGGTGGTATTGGCGACATTTAAAATAAGTTGCGTACTCCTGTAATTCTCCTCCAGTTTTATTACCCTGCAATGCGAAAACTTTTTCGGAAAATTCATGATGTTTTCGTGGGACGCCCCCCGAAAACCGTATATGCCCTGGGCGTCGTCGCCTACCGCCATAATATTAGAGTGGTCCCTGCCTAAAAGGTATGTTATGTCTCCCTGGAGCGCATTGGTATCCTGATATTCGTCAACCATAATATACTTATACTTCCCCGAAACACGCTCCCGTATCTCTGGATTTTCAAGCAGAAGCTTCAGGTAGACAAGAAGGTCGTCGTAATCCATATAATTTTTGTTTATCTTATATTCCGTATAGGCCTTTCGCAGGCGCTCTATATCGTGAGCGTAGTCCAGAAAATGCGGATATTCCTTATTTATGACTTCTTCGATGCTTACGTGTTTATTGACAGATACGCTTATTATGCTGCGGAGCGTATTCTTTTTGGGGAAACGCTCTTCTCTTTCCGTAAACCCCGCCCCTGCGCGTAAGGGCGGGGTAAAATTGAGTTTTGCGACACATCTGGCTATCGCATCTTCCGCCTCTGTCTCGTCCAGTATTGAAAAGTTATGCGAAAACCCGAGGTTCTTTGCGTATTTTTTTAAGGCTCTATACGCGAAAGAGTGGAATGTGCCCCCTTCAATGTGTTTACACCGCGGATCATGTCTTTCCGCGCGGGAGATCATCTCGCGCGATGCTTTTCTGGTGAAGGAAAGTAGAAGTATCGATCCCGGCTCTACTTTGTTCTGCACAAGATAAAGGACGCGATATTCTATCACCCTCGTCTTCCCCGAACCTGCGCCCGCTATGACAAGAAGGGGCCCTTCCGTTTTGGTAACGGCTTCGTATTGAGACGGATTGAGATGCTTTTTAAAATCAAACATGTTTTAGCGAATAGTTTCCACACCTACGTGGTGTAAATTTATACCGCGTAGGTGTGGACAAATTTATTTTTTGTACGGGTACTCTTTCAATACACCCAGTATTGTTTTTGCCGAATCCGGCATCTTTGCTTTATTCTCCAGCAATATTTCGTTTGCCGATAAGCCTTTTCCGTAAAGCTCCTTATTTCCGTCCCAATGCTGGGCAATGACCGCGCCTTCAAGTTTTGCGCCGGCAAAAAGGCCGCGGCTCCTTGAATATGACAATATCCCGCCCTTTAGCTGCACGTCGGTGGAGGCTTCTGCCGCCCTTCCGACCGGCCCTGCCGCCACTGAAGCATCGACGCCCAATTTAAATTTACCCTGCAAAATACCGTCCACGCTTCTTTTGTTGCCTATAAGAAGGATAAAATCCGTGGCCTGGCCCCCTATCTGCCATCCTATGCTCCCGCCCACAAGATTGAAGATCGCAGGAGGAGACCACTTATTCTTTCCGTCTTCACGTACCATAATTATGCCCTGGCCGTATTTACCGCCTATTCCGAATCCAGCCGAAATAGTGGAAGGAAAAACTGCTATCGCCGCGCATTCCCTTAAAAGATCGTCGGGAATGCCCTCATCCGGCATCTGTTGAATCTCCGCCAGCACTTTTCCGGATTCTTCGACGAGCGCCGTCCATTTATTTTCTGCAATAGCGCTGCCTTGAAGCAGCAAAATTACGATGCTAAAAAACAAAATCATTTTTTTCATTTTACCTTTCCCAACAAATGTCATTATATTCGCATTTGTTGCATGTCTTTTTCTTGTTTTCATCCGTATTTTCCAATTTTTCGAACTTCAGGGCATTAATATCGCGCCAGCAGTTTTTTATGACATCTTCAAGCTGCTCTACCATGTCATCGCTGAGTTCAACGGTCTTATTTATATACGCGCCTTTCTTGAGCCCGTATTTAAGTACCGTGGCTTTTACTTCTGCGGTAAAGACAAGCGTGCCTTCGGTAACTCTAAGGCCCGCGTTCTTTTTGCTTTTTTCAAAAAGTAATTTATACGCCACCAGCTGCCGCAGATAATCATCGCACTCACGGCTTCTAAGATCGGACACATTGTATATGTTTTTCACATGTTCATCCGGCGGGCCGGTTTTATAATCAAGCACCCGCACAAGGCCCTTTTTCTCGTCTACAAACTCTGTTTTGTCGAGCTTCCCCCTGAATACAAGCTTGCCCGGCAGCGCTATCTCCAGGCTTTCCTCAAGAGCAATGGGTTTCACAGGGTTTTTCGACGCTGTTATATACCAATTTTTTAGAGAGGGGAGCCATTTATTGCAGTCCGCCTCTATAGACTTGTCTACGCCCTGATTCATAAGCTCTCTCTTAAATGAATCACTGAAAAAACCGAAGTCCGGAAATTTGTCTGTCTTCATAAAGCGCCCGTAAACGTCCTCCAGCGCTTTATGCGCGCAGTTTCCGAAAGTAAGAAAAATATTTTTCCCGGCGGGCAGAAGGAGCACGTTATCATACAGAAATTTCCTGCGGCATTTGATATAGTTGTTCAGTTTAGTCGGGTTAAGCGTCAGATCGCTGACCAGGTCCCGCAGGACTTTTTCCGTCCCTATAAAAGGCTCTTTCTCTTCAACAAGCGCGAGCGATTTCCCAAGGAGCGTCTCCTCTTTCATGCCGGATTCCGGCTCATCCGCGCTTAATCCCGCGGAAGCGAGATACAGACTGCTCACCGCGCTTTCCGTAGGGCTTGATGTATAAATAAGGTTTGATTTGGCGCGCGTAGAGGCAACGTAAAAAAGCCTTGTTTCATCGTAGAAGTTCATCTCTTTTACAGCCTCCTTGTCCATGGCATTGCCGCCGATATTGTATATTTCCGCGGGCAAAGGGATCTTGCTGGGTAAGGGCTGCATAGGCCAGTTTTTTTTCTGCAGACAAAAAGGTATTATTACCGTATGAAATTCGAGCCCTTTTGAGCCGTGCGCTGTAAATACCCTGACCCCGTCCTGCGTCATGGTTACAAGCTTGCCAACAAGCGGCAGGCCGTGCTTCAGCATGGTCTCGATCTCGTCCATAAAGTCAGCCAGCCTGATGCCGGGCTGAGTCACGTTCTTTATTTTGACCATGTTTATGAACGAGCATAAAGCGCGCAGGTCGCGTATTCTCAGAACTTCATTATCATTGTATGACGAGAGTATATACTTGTACGCGCCCGCGGATTTTATATATTCCATAAACATGGTATGGACCGGTTTTGTCTCGGCCCCGTCCAAAAGAGACTTGATGACGGATGCCGCTCTTATAAAAGCGGCTGTATCCGATAGCCCAATCTCCCTGCCAAAACGCGCGGCTTTTTCCGCGTTACTCGCGGCGAACGAACTTATAAATTCTGTATAAACGGCTATCTGGCTCTTCTTTAGCGTATCCTTTTCTTCTCTTTTTTTACCGTTCACGTACGAGATAAATTTCAGCACATCCGTCATCTTCACGCCTAAATAATCGCTGGTTATAATGCGGTAGAAGAGGCTGTCTTTGGAGGCGTAATCCGCGGTATTTTTGAGGTGCGCGAACTCGAGGACATCCAGCATTTGCCTGACGCGGTTTTCGCCGCTTATATCCTCTTTGCCGTCGGTCGCGTAAGGTATGCCGGCTCCGAGAAAGGCATCCACAATCTTAAGCACATCGTCCCGTTTCCTGACAAGCACCGCAATATCGTTGTAGTCAACATTTTTATGTATATCTTTTATCCTGTCAGTTATATAGATAAGCTCGGCGCTTCCTGTGGAAAATTCATGAAATTCTATTGTCTTATCTTTGTAATCTTTCCGCGACACAAGGTCCTTTTCCGTAACGCGCGTATCTTCCGGTATGTGTCTTATTATATTTCCCGCCAATTTTACTATTTCTTTTGTCGAGCGGTAATTGTCTTTGAGCGACACTTCCGTCATATCCGGTAATTTTTCTCTTAATATTCTGAAATTCGCGACTGAGGCGCCTTGAAAACGGTATATCGCCTGGTCATCATCCCCGACGCAGCACAAATTGGGCGATTTGCCGGCTGCGAGCTCAAAAAGCAGCTTCAGTTGCGCGCCGTTAGTATCCTGGAATTCGTCCACCATTATGTATTTATATTCCTCCTGCAGCCTGTCTCTAAGATACTTTTCATTTTTTACCACCTTTTGGGCAAAAATGATCATATCGTCGTAATCGTACCGGCCTCGCGAATCAAAAATATCCTCGTTTTTACCGTCTTTATACTCCTCATATAATTTGTACGCCAGCGCCAGCGCTCTTATTCGCTCCGCGTGCTTTTCTTCGAACAGAACGCCATCGGGCTTGAAAGAATCCGCCAGCGCCGAGAATTCCGCAGGTGTTACGCCTTCCCTCTTCAGATCGCTTATCCTTCTCTCTATATCCTGGCGGTAAAAATAGGGCGATTTCATCGGCCTTATGGCGTCTATGCCTTCTGTTTTATCAAGGATATACTCAAGAAGCCTTATGCGCTCTATATCCTGCATCTGGATCTTTTCCTGTATGTAATTCGCGGCATCTTCCGAATCTAATATTACCGAATTGGCGAAACTGTGAAAGGTGGCGCTTTCTATATCATGCGCGGAGGGGCCTATGATTTTAACAAGGCGCTCTTTCATGGCCTTTGCGGCGGAATTAGTGTAGGTCAGTATGAGGATGTTACCGGGCCGGGCTTTTTTTTGCCGGATTATATTTGCCCCGCGCACCGACAGGAGCTCAGTCTTCCCCGTGCCGGGACCGGCTAATATAAGAAGGGGGCCGTCGGTAATATCGACGGCTTTCTTTTGGTTTTCGTTGAGCTTATTATAATATTTATCGAATGCGTCCATAGCATTGTCACGAATCACTGCACGAACAGGCTGTCATCAAGGGAGATGTTGATCTTACGGTCCTTCCAGGTAATATCGCTTACTTTGGTTTCCCCTTCGAACTTTATTTTTTTCATTATGAGGTATGTATCCTTATCGTACCAGACTTCTTCCAGCGTCACCGGATCATCGTCATCATCGTGTTCTATCATAAGGTGATAGGTAGGCCTGTCCATATACTGCTCAACCACCACTCTGGCTCTACAGCCTCTTTCCAGAATATGGTCTTTCAGCCTGTCTACCATATCTATGAAACTGGCCTGCATAAATGTCGCGCCGCGTATATTTTTCAGCCTTGAATCCGTCGGATTCAGCGTCTTTCTGAGGCCCATAGAATTTTTGCCTCTTATCTTTCCCTCTTTATTTAAAACAACGGTGCTTCCTTTTTTGTCGCCGTCAATAACATCAGTCCTTATAAGGTTCGGCTTCTTGAACCGGAATTCCGTAACTTTATATTCGCGCTTCTTACCTTTCCAGTTTTCGGAGACCATGGTCGAGCTATAGGTATCCATCTTGTATATCGCGTTCTCCAGGTTATTTAAAAATTTACTGACTTCCGGATGGACCTTTTCATCCGCACCGAGTGCCGCGGGGCGCGTTAAACCAAAAACTAAAATGGCCGCTATAAGAATTTTATTAAACATTTCATCCCCCTTAACGTCGATTCTCTACCACTTCTATTATATCCGGCAAACCGTCAACGATTATATCCGCCCCTTTAAGATATTCTTTTGTAAGCCCGGTGGTAACTGCTATGCAAAACATTCCGGCACATTTAGCCGATTTTACTCCGAAAGGGGCGTTCTCTATAACAACGCACTCCGAAGGTTTTACATCCATCAGTTTCGCCGCTCGAAGATACGGCTCCGGATGCGGTTTTCCTTTTTTCACCTCGTCTCCGGATACTATACAGCCGAATAACCTGTATATCGAAGCCGGCAGGATCTTTTTTACCTCTTTTTTGGGCGTGCCGGTCACAAGGCCGAGAAGATAACCTTTTTCCTTAAGGCATACCAGGACTTCTTTTGCGCCTTTAAATATAAAGCGTTTAAAATTTTTCTTAAAGATCTTTTTTCTGCGGCGAAATATGCCGCTTAGTATCTTTTCGGTGGGTTTTATATCGGCTTTTTTTAAGAATTCTCTGAGGGTCTTTTTCCAGTCCTCGCCTTCTTTGGAATAGACCTCAAAACAACTTACCCTGACTCCCAAGGGCCTTAACGCTTCATACCAGGCGAGAAAATGATACGGCATAGAGTCGATAATAACGCCGTCCATATCAAATATAATTGCCCGAGGTGTAAATTTTATTTTTTTCATGTATACAAATTCGTATTGCGTCGTGCGTATTGAGTATTGCGTTAATTTTTCGCAATACACTATACGCGATACGCAATACTAAAAATATTACCTCGACCTGATAGCGACCACTTTTACAAAATCTGCGGCATCTTCTATCTTGTCGGTCACTCCCTCCAGATATTCTGCCAGCTGGTAGCATAAGAAAAATGCCACCGTCTCAAGCTTCGCATGTATGAGCGATCCTATCAGCACTCTCTTCTGGTCGTCCGCCTCGTGTTCCAGCCGGTCTACATCTTCGCAGTCCGAAAGCGCCTTTTTGAGGTCGTTTCTGGTAAGCGCGTTTATACTTTCTCTTAATTTTGTAACGGAATTGAGGATCAGCTCTGTCGCAATGAATATATTTTTTGATACGCTCTCGGGCGGCGTCGTTTCAATAAAACCCAGTATCCTCGCGGCGCCGTTTGTCCAGTCGGCTATCCTGTCGAGCGATTTCACAAAATGCATAAGGTCTTCCCTGTCGGGAGGAAGCATCAGGCTTTGCGAAAGCTGTTTGACCATCTTGGAGCGCAATAGATCCGCCTCATGTTCACTGCGGCTTACGTTTTCGATTGCGGCATTCTTGGCTGCTGTATCTCCCTTGATAAACGCCTTGATAGCGTCGGTAAAGTAGGAGACGGTCTTATAAGTCTCTTCCACGTGCTTCTGGGCATCCTCCAATATAGTCCTCTCCTGTTCCATGCCGAGCCAGCCTAAAATATTTCCCATTCCTCTCATTTTTAACCCCCTATTTTAACGAATATCATGACCAGCTTAAATACCGAAAAGCTTATTAACCCTGAAATAAACGGAGTGGCTACCCAGCACAAGGCCATATCCCTCGCTATACGCCCATTCAGGACATGCATTCCCTTCACTAAGCCTACTCCGAAAATAGCCCCGACTATGGAATGGCTTGTGGATACCGGTATTCCAAACATGGTGTATACGTGGATATTTATCGCGCTGGCAAGCTGCGCCGAAAATGCCATTATGGGCAAAAGATGCGTTATTTCGGAGCCTACTGTCTCAATAACTTTATATCCCCACGTAGTAATGCCGATTACTATGGCAATACCGCCTAAAATAATGGCTACATTAGGCGAAAATATCCCGGCCCCCACTACCAATCCTATGGAATTGGCCACATCATTCGCGCCCCATGTATAGGCAACATAGCAGCCGCTTGCGATAATCAAAGTGGCGAAAGTAACTCTCAGGTACCTTCGGGGAACGATGCGGTAAAATATATTCTGCATACTGCGGTAAAATATATATCCTAAAATGGCCGCTCCGAAAGGGGTGGCGATCCAGCAGACAAATATATCAAAAAGGACCTTCCATTTAATTGTGGTGCCCAGCGCCAAACCTGCTCCCGCTACGGCGCCTACGATGGAATGACTGGTCGAGATAGGTATCTTCCAATATGTGGCGATAACGACCCAGGCGCAAGCCGCAAAAGACGCGATAAGCGCGAGATATAACCCGGCATCCTTATCCAGCTGATCTATGGGGACAATGCCTTTACCTATGGTCTTGGATACGTGGCCGCCCTGCAGAAATGCTCCTAAAAACCCAAAAATAGCTATTAATAATATCGCCTGTTTAAGCGTCACTACACGCGAACCTACGGCTGTACCAAGCGAATTGGCGGCATCATTGGCGCCTATAGACCAACCGATTGCCAAACTTCCCAATATAGTAAGAGATATTAATATTATGTCCATCTCGGATTGGATTATACCCTGAATGAGTCGGAAAGTCAACCCCGTTAGAAGTCCGCACCAACAGGTGCGGCAGTCGCCTTCGGCGCCTTACTTCTAACGGGGTAAAAAAAATGAAGGGGCCAAAAAACGCATTTTACTTCGGCATTCTCGGTTATTTTTATTTCGCTTTCGGTGCCGAGCGTTACTACGCCATGCCAAATGCCTTTTTCCAGTACTATGGGCTTATCTAAATAAAAACACTCTATTTTTCGGGGGGTTTTACCGCTCGCGAGGTAGATAAGGCTCTTTCCGTGGACCGGCTCGAAGCTTTCAAATGAATCCGGATGTTTTTCGAGCTTGGTTATGGATTTATCTCTGAGGATAAGATACGCTATTCTCCAGCCGCAGCGCCGGTTCTCTTTTAGGACTATGCGGAAGAGGTTCACGCCTCTGGCGACTGAGCGTTTTTCGGGGCATGTTATGAGCCGGCCGTATCTTTTGAAATTTACGGCTGTGATCTTTTTTATCTTCATCAATATTAACTAATGAGGCTTTGGATGTCTTTGGGGAGCCGGTCTGATTTCGTTATAAAAGCTACTCCGATGTCGTATTCGCCGCTCGATCTCTCTTCTATCCTCACTACCTTGCCAAGAACGCGGTTATTAATTATGAGGACGTTCTTTTCTATCTCTTCACAGACTCTCGCGGTGCGGTAATCAAGGTTTAGCACTAAAAGGCTGGATAGCGCAGGTAACTCGCTGGTACTGAAAAGCATGCCTGAACCGCTAAGGTTGCGGCCGATGGCATTGATAAGCGACGACATAAATCTCTTGTCTTTGGACAAATTTACAGCGTTGTAGCTAAAACCTTTTTCGTAATTGCATCTTAAAAATTTTCTTCGTTCACTACTTTTGTAATTTTCATCCATAAATACCCCCTTGCTTTGGGTGACGATCTGTAGTATACCTTCAAAAATGCTAAACGGCAAGAAAAAAATGAACCGGGCAATGAAAAACAAACTTTCTATTTTCTCTACCTGCTTTTACTCTGCGCCGTATTCAAATTTCACAATTTTATATTCCAATAAACCTGCGGGAACTTGGATTTTCACTGTTTCTCCCGCTTTTCGTCCTATCAAGCTTTTTCCTACTGGCGAGGTGATGGATATCTTATTTTGGGAAAAGTCTGACTCATCCGGGCCTACTAAATAATACGCCATCTTTTCTTTGGTTTTAAGGTTCTCTAAATATACCTTGGCGCTTATATTGATTTTTGTAGTATCGATTTTCAGGCTTTCTACTGTTGCGGCGCGGCTCAGCTTGTCCTCCAGCTCGGCTATCCGTTTTTCGATAAGCCCTTGTTTATCTTTTGCGGCATCATATTCGGCGTTTTCACTGATATCGCCTTTGTCGCGCGCCACTCCTATCTCTTTTGCTATTTCGCGTCTCTCAACTTTTTTAAGCCGCTCCAATTCTTTGATCAATTCTTCGTACTTTTTCTGTGTAAGGTAGACTCGTTCCATAATTGGCTCCTTCGTGACGCCCCGCCATGGCGGGGCCGAATGGCTGTATTTGTAACATATCGCTTCTGGTTACGGCATCAACGGCTATTTCAGTCTTCGGGTGGTACAGTAAGCCCTGTGGCGGCGCTCATGCCCCGCGCTACTTCAGGCGATATTCCTATCTTTTCGTAGATAGGGTGCACAATTTTCTTCAAATGCGGTATCTTGGCGGCAAATAAAAGCGAAGCCAGGGCGCAAAACAGGCCGCTTATCATAAGCGTCTTCGGCGCTCCTATATTATTCGCAAGATATCCTGCAATAAGGCTCCCTAAGGGCATCATGCCCATAAAAGCCATGGAATAAAAACTCATGACCCGGCCGCGCTTATCATCGTCCACTATGGTTTGCAAAACGATGTTGCTCGACGCCATTTGGACCATAAAACCGAAACCGATCGTCACCAATATGGCCAGGGATACCCACAGATTATTCGAAAATGAAAAAAATATCATGCCTACGCTGAATATGGCCGATGAGACCGGGATAATATTGCCTAAACGCAATACGCCGTGCCGCGAAGCAAGATACAAGGTACCGATAAGCGCTCCTACGCCGACAGCCCCCATGAGAAAGCCAAGGGTTCCCGGCCCGCCGTGAAAGACATTCTTTGCAAAGACCGGCATAAGTACCACATAAGAAGCGCCTAGAAGGCTCATGGTCCCCAAAAGGATCAATATAAATTTTATGGGCGTAGAGCCGAATGTATAATTAAAACCTTCCTTCAGGCCGTGCATGACATTTTTATAAGCTGTCTTTCTTTTCTTCGGGCTGATCTTCATAGCCATAAGGCATGCGATTACCGCCAGAAAAGTTATCCCATTTAAAAGAAAGCAGACTCCCTCGCCGGCAAGCGCTACAATTACGCCTGCTATCGAAGGCCCCACAAGCCGCGCCATATTGAACATAAGAGAATTGAGCGCTATGGCATTCCCCAACGCCTCTTTTCTCTCGACCATTTCGATCACAAAGGACTGGCGAGCCGGTATATCAAATGAATTTATTACCCCGAGAAATATACCCATAACGATAATATGCCAAACTGCTATGGTGTGGGTAAGGGTAAGAAACGCCAGAATAAATGCCTGGATCATTGCCAGTATCTGAGTGATTAAAAGTATGCTGCGGCGGTCGTATCTATCGGCGAAGACGCCGGCAAAAGGGCTTAATAAAAACGTGGGTATCTGGCTTGAAAATCCGACTACACCTAACATAAGCGCTGAATTAGTAAGCCGGTACACGAGCCAGCCCATCGCGATATACTGCATCCAAGTCCCTATAAGGGAAATGCCCTGCCCTATAAAAAATAGGCGGAAATTTCTATATCGAAGGGTCCGGAATATGTTATTGAAAAAAGATTTTTTCATAATAAGTAAAAGAGGGACAACGGTGCCTGTCCCTATTTAGTGTTATATTTTTGAAAGAGGAACATTAAGGGGAAAACTTTTTTACTAAAAAGTTGTCCCCTTAAAACGATTTGGGCGCTAGCCCCGCCCGCTACTTCCATCGTAGCGGGTCGGAGGGGCAAAAAGCACATTCCTTACTTTTTGGCCCCTAAGACCAAATCGTTTAGTGGTGCGCGAGGCGGGATTTGAACCCGCAATCCGTTAGGAACTAGCTCCTCAAGCTAGCGCGTATGCCAGTTCCGCCACCCGCGCGCATTTTTATATTATACCATCAACTTTCAAAGGTGCAAGAATTCTGTTTACTCCTAAAGCTTCTTCTCGATCTTGGCCCACGTATCCCGCAATGTTACCACGCGGTTAAAAACGGGTTTGTCGTTTTCGGCCAAGCTATCTACAAAGAAATATCCTAGTCTCTCAAATTGATAATGGCTACCCGGCACTGCATTTTTGAGGCCTGGTTCGGCCTTGCAGGATGAGACAACCTCCAAAGATCTAGGATTCAGATTAACGGTAAAATCTTTTCCTTCCGGCGCACCCTCCGGATCGCGTTTTACAAAAAGCGTGTCATATAAGCGCGCTTCAGCGTCTATAGCATGGCGCGAGGATACCCAGTGGATAGTACCTCTTATCTTTCTCTTGTCGGGGGCATCACCGCCCTTTGTGGCAGGATCATAGGTGCAATGAATCTCTTTTATTGCGCCGGTCTTTTCATCTTTAATGACACCGGCGCATTTCACGATATATGCATAGCGCAATCTAACCTCGGCTCCGGGAGCCATCCGGAAAAACTGCTTCGGCGGATCTTCGCGAAAATCATCCTGTTCTATGTATAGTTCCCGCGAAAAAGGCACTGATCTCGTACCCATAGATGCGTCTTCGGGATTATTAATCGCGTCAAATTCTTCGGTTTCACCCTCGGGATAATTATCTATTATCACTTTAAGCGGCCGGAGTACTGTCATGACTCGCGGCGCTTTTTTATTAAGCTCTTCGCGGATACTGTTTTCAAGGACTATCATATCGACAATGCTGTCAAATTTTGCCACGCCTATACGCTCGCAAAACTTTCTGATAGACTCAGGCGTATAACCGCGCCGCCTTAATCCTGAAATCGTAGGCATGCGGGGGTCATTCCAGCCGCTGACATATTTTTTCTCCACAAGCTGCAAAAGTTTGCGCTTGCTTAAAATGGTATGGCTCAGGTTAAGCCGCGCAAATTCTATTTGCTGAGAATGGTGTATGCCAAGCTCGTCGAGAATCCAGTCGTAGAGCTGACGGTGAACATTAAATTCCAAGGTGCAGATAGAATGAGTTATCCCCTCGATAGAGTCACATATGCAATGAGTAAAATCATATGTGGGATAGATGCACCATTTATCTTTAGTCCTGTGATGCGGCATCTTTTTTATCCTGTAAAATACGGGGTCACGCAGCAGCATATTGGGGTAGGCCATATCTATTTTGCCGCGGAGGACTTTTTGGCCTTCTTCAAATTCGCTCTTCCTCATGCGCGTGAATAAGTCGAGATTTTCTTCAATGCTGCGGTTGCGGTACGGACTATCTTTTCCGGGCTCTGTAATAGTACCACGGCTTTTTCGCATATCTTCGAGAGACTGGTCGCAGACAAAGGCTTTGCCTTTTTTGATAAGTACTAACGCGTATTCGTATAGTTTCTCAAAATAATCCGACGCGTAATAAAGCCGGCCTTCCCAGTCAAAGCCGAGCCACCTGACATCTTCCTTAATAGAATTGACGTATTCGACTTCTTCGGTCTCCGGGTTTGTATCGTCGAAGCGGAGATTGCAAGGTCCCTTATAATCACGGGCGATCCCGAAATTGAGACATATACTCTTGGCGTGGCCGATATGAAGGTAGCCGTTCGGTTCCGGAGGAAAGCGGGTGTGGACCTTGTTACCGAATTTACCGGCTCCTAGATCTTTATCGATAATATCGCGGATAAAATTGGTCGTCGGTTTTGGTGTGTTCATAAGTGTTTGGCGGTTTGGCCCTTCGCGCCTACAATGCTCCTATTCGTCGCATTTCTTAACGCTGCTTTTTTGAAAGAGGAACATTAAGGAGAAAACTTTTTTACTAAAAAGTTGTCTCCTTAAAACGATTTGGGCGCGAGCCCCGCCCGCTATTTGCATTGTGGCGGGTCGGAGCCCCAAAAAGCACATTCCTTACTTTTTGGGGGCGAAGACCAAATCGTTTAGTGGTTGGCGGACTAGGATTTGAACCTAGACTAACAGATCCAGAATCTGTAGTGCTACCGTTACACCATCCGCCAATTTAGTCTATAATTAATAATAAATGTCTAAAGAGCAAAGTTTTTTATCGCGTAGTCAAGGCGCGTTAATACGGTGTCCTTACCCATCACTTCCATCATCTCGAAAAGCCCCGCGCCCTGCGTCGAGCCGCTTATCGCCATCCGGGTAGAATGTATTATGCGCGCGGGTTTTACACCTAACTCTGAAGCCAATTGCTTACAATTCTTTTCGAGTGTGGCCGCGTTAAAATCGTTTATCGAAGCAAGCCTCTTGTACCAGCCGGATAAAATAGGCTTCGTGCCTTCCTTCTTAAGATGCTCTTTTGTCCCTGCGGGGTCGTAATCAAGCTCGTCGGTATAGAAGGCCCTGATATGGCCCGCAAAATCTGGCAAGGTCTTCATCCGGATTTTGTATAATTCTACCAGACGGAATAATTTTTCTCTATCAAAATCTTCGCTTATTATTCCGCTTTCTAAAAGGAGCGGCGTTAAAAGCTCTAAAAGTTCTTTCGGATCTTTCTCCTTCAGATACTGGCCGTTAAGCCAGTTCAATTTATCAATATTAAAAATGGCGCTTGTCTTATTCACCTTCTCGAGGGTAAATTCTTTTACGATCTCTTTTACGGGCAGTATCTCCCTGTCACCGCCCGGAGCCCATCCCATAAGCGCGAGAAAATTCACCAGGGAATCTGAAAGATAACCCATCTCTCTATATTCCATAATACTTGTGGCGCCGTGACGCTTTGAAAGCCGTCCGCCGTCGGGGCCCATTATGAGGGGGATATGCGCAAATTTTGGCATAGGAAGCTTTAGCGCCTCATATATCGCTATCTGTTTCGGCGTATTTGAGATATGGTCATCGCCGCGCACGACATGCGTTATCTTCATATCGGCATCATCTATAACGCAGGCAAAATTATACGTGGGGAAACCATCGGACTTTATCAGGACTTCGTCTTTTAGCACTTCGGAGTCAAATTCGATCTCATTTCTGCAGATATCATTAAACCTTATTTTCTTTTTCGGCATCTTAAAGCGTATCGCGTTCTCTTCTCTATATGCTTTATCTTCCTTAAGAAGTTTTTCGGCGGTTCGGCGATACAGATCCAGCCGTTCGGATTGGAATACAAGCGGCTCATCCGATTCCATCCCCAGCCATTTAAGGCTCGCCAAAATCTCCTCCAGAAATTCATCCTTAGAGCGCGCTTTGTCGGTATCCTCGATACGCAGTAAAAACGCCCCTTTTTCGTGGCGGGCGAAAAGCCAGTTAAAAAGGGCACTCCTTGCGCTTCCTATGTGTAAAAATCCCGTCGGGCTTGGTGCAAAGCGAACTCGAACCATCACGCCTCCTTTAACTGTTTTTCAAACATCTCGCTAGCCACAACATTGGCGATGCCTTCCGCAGTCAAGTTATATTTTCTTAAAAGTTCCTCGCGCTTTCCGTGGCTTATGAATTCGTCAGGAAGCCCTATTGCCTTCAGCTCTATTCCTTTTATGTTCTCTCTGTCTATAAATTCCAAGACCGCACTGCCGAAACCACCGCTCGCGACGCCTTCTTCTATGGTAACAAATTTTTTAAAGCGCCTCGCTAGCTCCTCGATCAATTCTCCGTCAAGCGGTTTTACAAAACGCGCATTGATAACTGTGGCGTGAATGTCTGCTTTATCAAGTATCTTCGCCGCTTCAAGGGATACTGCGACCATGCTTCCCAGCGCTAAAATAGCAAGATGTTTCCCCTCACGCAAGGTTTCGGCCTTTCCTATTATAGGCTTTGAATAAGGCATATCGCGCCCCAGGCCGAAAACCTGCCCCCCTCTTGGATAGCGTATGCTGAAAGGCTTGTTTGAACCAAGGGTTAACTCCATCATATCTTTAAGCTCAATGGTGTTCTTAGGCGCTGCTACTATCATATTTGGAATATGCCTTAGATACGCGATGTCAAATATTCCATTATGCGTCTCGCCGTCTTCTCCTACAAGGCCGGCCCTGTCAACGCAAAATACGACGCCGAGTGACTGCAGAGAGACATCGTGTATTATCTGGTCATAAGCGCGCTGGAGAAAGGTGGAATATATCGCCACAAACGGCTTAAAACCTCCTTTCGCCAAAGCACCCGCAAAAGTTACAGCATGCTCTTCGGCTATTCCTACGTCAAACATACGCTCGGGGTATTTTTCCGCAAATTTATCGCAGCCGGTGCCGGATAACATGGAAGCGGAAATCGCAACGACCCTTTTATCTTTTTCTGCCATCTCCGACAACTTCTCCGAAAAAGCCGACGTGAATGTATCTTTGTCGGCTAAAGAATCTGCCATCTCGCCGGAAAATTTATTAAAAGGCGCGCTTCCGTGAAATTCCGACGGGCATTCTTCCGAAAATTTATACCCTTTTCCCTTTTTGGTAATCGTATGAAGCATTATAGGCCCTTTAAGGTTCTTTATCTGCTTCAACTTGCTGATAAGATCCTCGACCGAGTGGCCGTCTATAGGACCGAAATACCTGAATCCGAGTTTCTCGAAAAATAGGCCGGGGACAAGCAGATTTTTGACGCCCTCTTCAAATCTTCTCGCGGCCCTGTAGGCGCCAAATCCGAAACGCGGTATCCGTTTTACGAGACGCTCCAGGTCGCTGTGCATCTTATTATACACGGGATTCACTAATATGCTGTTGAGATAGCTGCTGAGCGCTCCAACGCTCCTTGTTATGGAGAGTTCGTTATCGTTTAATATGACAAGCATGTCTTTATTAAGATGGCCGGCGTGATTCATCGCTTCAAATGCCATCCCTCCGCCTAAAGCGGCATCTCCTATTATTGCGACGATTCTTTCGCTCCCTCCCTTTAGGTCGCGCGCGGCTGCAAGGCCGAGGGCGCTCCCTATTGATGTGGAACTATGGCCGACGGTAAATACGTCAAATTCGCTTTCGCGCCAATTGGGAAATCCGCTTATGCCGCCCAGCTGACGCATCGCGCGAAATGCCTCTCTTCGTCCGGTCAATATCTTATGCGCGTATGCCTGATGACCCACATCCCACAACACTTTGTCGCGCGGCGTATCAAATACATAATGGACCGCTATCGCAAGCTCCACCGCGCCGAGTGATGACGAAAGATGGCCGCCGTTTTTTGCGACAACATCTATTATTGACTCCCTTATCTCTTCTGCCAATTGCGGCAGATCTTCTGCATCCAGCCGCCTCAGGTCTTCGGGGATGTTTATTTTATCCAATAATTTTTCCATAATAGTCTCGTAGGGGACGTTTAAACGTCCCCTACCCTGTGGATAACTATTTCTTTCTATTGAGAACAAAATCCGCTATTTTATTTAAATTGCCGGCTTTTTCCCCGAATACATCCAGCGATTTTTTCGCAACACTTATCAGGTCTTCCGCTTCTTTCCGCGCGGCGCTTATGCCTATGATCTTCGCATAGCCGTCGTTATCTAATATATCATCGACTATCTGAAAAGCAAGCCCCAGATGCTCGCCGTAGGACTCCAGTGCCTTTATCTTCTTTTGAGCGGCGCCGCCTATGATGCCCCCTATTTTGCAGGAGACTTTTATGAGTGAGCCTGTCTTCAGTATATTTATATACTCCATTGTAGGCAAGTTTGTATCAGCTTTATCTTTAATGCTTAAATCCATTGCCTGGCCACCCACCATACCGAAAGTACCTATGGCGCGCGAAACCTCAAATACGATATCGCCGATTTTTTTCTTATCCTTTATCTGCGACATGACATTGAAAGCAAGCGAGAGGAGCGCATCGCCCGCAAGAATCGCGTTTGCCTCGCCGTATTTTATGTGGCAGCTCAGTCTTCCGCGCCTTGTGGCGGCATCATCCATTGATGGCAGGTCGTCATGTATTAAAGAATAGGCGTGTATCAATTCTATAGCGCACCCGAGCAAAAGAGCGTCGTCTGTTTTTCTGCCGGAGCTTTTAGCGCTTTCCACCAATAGTATCGGTCTTATCCTCTTTCCGCCGTTAAGGACAGAATAGCGCATAGCCTCGTGTATCAAATTCGGCCGCGCCGTCTTTTTGGGAAGAAGCTTTTCAAGCTTTTTATCTATTAACTGTTTATTTTTTACTAAAAAATTCACACTCACCTCAAGTAACGGACGTTTAAACGTCCGCTACTCTGTGGATAACTATTTAAAATAATCCCGGGGAATCGTCGGATTTCTTTGGCCGTTTATGCCTTGTCTTCGCCTTCTCCTCGCCAATGGCCTCTTCAAAAGGGGCCAGCCCGAATTTGCTGCCCGATTTCATAAGAAGCTCTACTTTGCTCTTTGCCGCTTCAAGCTGCCTGGAACAGATCTTTGAAAGTTTTATGCCCTCTTCGTATTTCGCGAGAGATTCATCTAACGAAAGCTCGCCCTTCTCCAGATCCGTCACTATCTTCTCCAGCTTCTTCAGCGCTTCTTCAAATTTTATCTCCGCCATTTTAAGCTCTCCATATTTACCGTTATACACCTACGCGGTGTAATTTTACACCGCGTAGGTGTATCTATTGAACTTTGCTAACAAATTCACCTTTAGAAAGCCTTGTCTTTACTTCGTCGCCTTTTTTAAGTTCCGTGGAATCCTTCACTACTATGCCCGAATCGGCGCGGCTGGTTATGCTATAACCGCGCGAAAGGACTCTAAGCGGACTCAGTATATCAAGTTTTCCGCAGAGATTGCTGAAAGCCGCCTTATTTATATCCAGAATATATTCTGTTCTGAGTTCAATATTTTTTGCAATGTCGTCTATGCGCTGCTGGTACTGCTCTATTATATTTATAGGTTGCTTTAGAATATAACTTTCCGATAGCGCCTTAAGTTCGTCTCCGAGTAAAGTAATTTTGCCGATTATAGAATCGTCTAACCGGCCGTCGAGTTCTTCCAGCCTGATCAAAAGGTCTTCTTTTCTGGGGATGGCCATCTCTGCCGCGGCTGAAGGTGTCGGCGCTCTCTTATCCGCGACAAAATCCGCTATGGTCCAATCGATCTCGTGGCCGACCGCGCTTATTATCGGTATCTTTGAATTAAAAATCGCGCGCGCGAGGATCTCTTCGTTGAAAGCCCACAAGTCCTCAAGCGAGCCGCCGCCTCTTCCCACTATTAATACATCCACGCGTTTATCGGAGGAGATATTATTAAAAGTGTTGAATTCCTCTATCGCCTCGGCAATCTCTTTTTCCGCACCGGTTCCCTGGACTCTCACAGGATTCAATATGACTTCCACATTCTGAAAACGCCGCTTGACTACATTCAATATATCTCTTATTGCGGCGCCGGTCGGAGAAGTCACCACGCCTATGCGAGTCGGTAGATACGGAATAGGCCTTTTGCGCGCCTCATCAAACAGCCCTTCTTTCTGTAATCTCGCCTTGAGCTGCTCAAATGCCATCTGGAGCGCGCCTACTCCTTTAGGCTCTATTTTATCCACGTAAAGCTGGTATTGCCCGCGCTTGTCATAGACGCTGATCTTCCCAAAACAGACGACATTCATGCCTTCTTTGATCTGAAACTTTAATCCCTTATTAGCCGAGCGGAAAAATGCGCACGATAAAACCGCGCCGGAATCTTTAACGCTGAAGTACATGTGGCCCGAGGAGTGTTTGATAAAATTGGAGATCTCTCCCTCCACCCACACCTCCGGAAATGCCCCTTCCACGAGCTCGCGTATATTTGCGGTAAGCTCGCTTACAGTGTATATGCGTTTTTCTTCTTTTGTTAATGCATTATCTGCCATTATTTTATCGAGATTAAAGGGGACGTTTCCCTTTGTCGCAACTCATTATATCGCAATATATTACAGACCATCATTTTCCACTTTTTATATTACCATATTCATGCATCATCCGGAAAATGACACATTTTAACTTTATGTTACATAAAGACTTATGTCAAAGGGAAACGTCCCCTTGGTTGAGGTATTTGCTTATCGATTTTGCGGCCTTTTTGCCCGCGCCCATCGCCAGGATCACTGTCGCCGCGCCCGTAACGATATCGCCGCCGGCGAAAATATCCGGCGCGGATGTCTGACAATCTTCATCGGTCGCTATATACCCACGCTCATTCATTTTCACTTCCGGAATCGTTTCTAATAAAAGCGGATTCGGCCCCTGGCCTATGGCAACGACTATGGTGTCCATGGGAATCCGGTGATTAGATCCTTTTATCAAAACGGGCCTCGGCCTACCGCTCGCGTCCGGCTCGCCAAGTTCGTTCTTTACCAATTCTACCTCTTTAAGCCAGCCCTTTTCGTCGCCGTGGCACTTTACAGGATTTGTCAAAAGATTAAATATTATACCTTCTTCTTCGGCGTTTTTTATCTCATCATGCCTCGCCGGCATTTCATCGCGGCTTCGTCTGTATATAATATAAACTTCTTGGGCGCCAAGCCGTTTCGCGCATCGCGCAGAATCAAAAGCGACATTGCCGCCGCCGATCACTCCGACGCACTTTCCTATCTTTACCGGCGTATCATACTCAGGAAAACGGTATGCCTTCATTAGGTTTATGCGCGTAAGGAATTCGTTGGCAGAATATACGCCGTTTAAGTTCTCGCCGGGTATGCCCATAAAATAAGGTAGCCCCGCCCCCGTTCCTATATAAAATGCCTTGAAGCCCTCTTCCCGCAATTTCTGTATAGTGGCCGTTTTTCCTATTACATAATCTACTTTTAAATCAACGCCCAAACTTTTTATGTATTCACTCTCGATTTCGACTATAGCCTTTGGAAGCCTGAATTCCGGTATGCCGTAAACGAGCACTCCGCCGGATTTGTGGAGCGATTCAAAAAGCGTAACACTATAGCCCCTTCGCGCAAGGTCCGCAGCGCAAGTTAATCCGCCTGGGCCGCTACCAATAACGGCTACTTTTGCACCTTTAGCGCTCTGCGCTCTGCACTCTGTACTCTGTACTCCATTCTTTCTCTTATCCGCCAGCTCCCAATCCGCTGCGAATCTCTCAAGCGAGCCTATATCGATGGGCTTTCCCTTTTTGCCCAAAACGCACTTCAGCTCGCACTGTTCTTCCTGCGGACAGACGCGGCCGCACACAGCTGGAAGGCTGTTCTTCTCCTTGATGGCCTTTATGGACTCGCTATATTTGCCGTCTCGGATCAGCCCTATAAACTTAGGTATATCTATCTCGACGGGGCATCCTGCGACACAATCCGGTTTTTTGCACTGAATACACCTTTTAGCTTCAGCCTTCGCTTCTTCTTCCGAAAGTCCCAGCGCTACCTCGAAAAAATTTTTAACCCTTTCTTCTGCACCCTGTTTTTTCATAACACTCGAGCGACTCCTCTTCTTTATCTTTAAAGCGCCTGTCGCGGTTTACAAACTCGTCGAAATCTATCTCGTGCGCGTCAAAGTCCGGGCCGTCCACGCAGGCAAATTTTGTCTTTCCGCCTACTGTGACGCGGCACGTACCGCACATGCCGGTGGCGTCCACCATATTCGCATTTAAGGAGACTATTGTCTTTAGATTATACCCCTTCGTAAGCGCGGCTACCGCCTTCATCATAAATATCGGCCCGACGGCATAAACCAGATTATAAGTGCCCTTATCAAGCAGTTTCTTTAAAATATCCGTAACAAATCCCTTTTCCCCGAAAGAACCGTCATCGGTAGCTATATGAAAATGGTCGCTCGTTGCTTTCATCTCGCCGGTCAAAAGAACGAGCTCTTTATTGCGCGCGCCTATTATGGATGTGACTTCATTTCCCGCTTCTTTAAATGCCTTTGCTACCGGATAGATCTCCGCGGTCCCCACTCCGCCGCCAACGCATATCACTTTGCCAAGTTTTCCGACGTGCGTGGACCGGCCAAGAGGCCCTATAATATCCATAATGCCGCCGCCTTTATCAAGGTTGGCAAGGCATTTAGTGGTAGTACCTACCTCCTGGAATATTATGGTAACAGCCTCTTCTTTTTTATTCGTATCCACTATAGTAAGAGGGATCCTTTCGCCTTTCTCGTCTATCTTCAGCACTACAAACTGTCCCGCTTTTGCATTTTTCGCGACATGCGGCGCTTTTAACTTCATAAATGTTACCTGCGGATTTAGCCTCTTTTTTTCCAATATCGCAAACATCATCCACCTAACTTTTCGTTAATTCTTTTTATTTCCAGCGCCTTCCCGGTATTTTCATCTATTGTCACAACTACACCGTTCATTTGCACATTATCTTCCGCCATCTCAAAGCGCGTCGGAAGGCTGGTTAAAAAACGCTCAAGTATCTGCTCTACTTTTCTCCCTATAACGGAATCGTGCGGCCCGGTCATGCCGAGGTCTGAAATAAAAGCCGTGCCCTTAGGATATATCCTTTCATCGGCTGTCTGAACGTGCGTATGCGTCCCCAATATCGCGCTCACCTCGCCGTCAAGATACCAGCCAAGCGCTATCTTTTCACTGGTCGCCTCCGCGTGCATATCTATAAGAATGATGGGCGTCTCTTTCCGGAT
>JAZDNG010000007.1:0-38534 GCA_043800065.1 Candidatus Omnitrophota bacterium | reverse complement strand
AAATTCGGCAGCGGTATCAAGATATGGAATTTATGCCAAAGTACAGATGCATCGCCTTTGATAGAGGATAACCTTATCCTGAACGCGCGAGTGGGTATAAATATGTTCTCGCAGGCATTCGGCGGGCAAATATTAGGTGAGATCCGGAATAACACCATTGTTAATAACGGCTGCGGTTTGCTTTTAAGGATGCATAAGGAAAACCCTCTCATTCAGGATAATATCATAACAGATTCATCCGATTCAGGAATACATTTCACTTACCAGGACGGCGCCTTCTTGAACGCGAGGCTCGTCAAGATCATAGGCAATGTTTTCTTCAACAATCCCCGTCACGTGTGGTGCGATGCAACTCAAGAAGAATGTACGCCCCTGCCCGATAAAATTACAGAAGAGCAGGGCAACTCATATGATATAGACCCTGAGTTCGACCCCGATTACATTCCGCTGAATCCTGACTGTATAATCGGTGTAATCGGCGACCACGTAATTCCTTCCTTGGGAGACCCCTATATAGAATATACAGAATAAAATAAGGGGTGACGTCCAATAAGGGGTAACAATAAGGGGTGACGTCCTGCAAAGGGACACCCTACACTGCTGAAATAAAAATATTTTAAAATAATTTGAAAGAAAACAACCTCCTCATACGTATATATAAGTAAAGGGAGGTATTTTTATGTCTAGATCAGGGCGGGTTCTATATGACGGCGCAATATATCACATAATCAACAGGGGCCATAATAAGCAGGGGCTATTTAAGGATAAATCCGATTATATGGCCTTCAAAGAGATAATCTCATCATATAAAGCTAAATTCAGTTTCAAGCTTTTTAATTACTGCATCATGCGGAACCATTTCCATTTTCTTCTTAGGATACTTAAAGCAAAAGACCTGCCCCATGTCATGCAAAGTATCTCTCAGGCATACGCACGCTACCATAAGCGGAAATACCATAACGTAGGCTACTTATATCAAGCGAGATATAAAGGCATTTTAATAGAAAAGGACGAATACCTCTTGGAATGCGCGAGGTATATCGAGCGGAATCCCTTAAGAGCGCGCATAGTTAAAGACCTATCGGCATATCCATGGTCCAGCTACAACTACTATGCAAAAGGAAAGGAAGATGCTATAATAGATAGAAATATTCTCTATGACGGCTTTGGGCACACCGAAGAGGAGAGACAGCGCGAATATACCAAATATATAGAAACACCGCGGCCATATGAATCGATCTTAGATGAAGCGATACGCAAAATGAAATCGCAGGGTGTCCCCAAATAGGACGTCACCACTAGGAGGAGCAATGAAAAATAACTTTAAGCTATTTTATCATATTTTGTTATTTGCAGTTATTGTTACGTCCGTATGTTCTGTTTCGTTTGCCGGGAAAAATGATTTGCCGGCGCCCCCCAAAGGATATTCGTGGAAATGGTGCGAAAGCGTGCAGGCGGGATTCCTTTTGCCTAAAGGGTGGTTTTTTAAGGAGGATGAAAATAAAGGAACAAGAGCTATATTTATTACAAAAGAGCCGTTAGCGGAGAATAATACCTACAAAACCGGCTTTTCCGTAAATGTCATAAAAGATTGCAAGGATATAATGGGCATGGCGCCCTCGGAATACGCAAAACAGTTTATCGATAAACTTAAATTGACAACCGAATACAGCGATTTAGATACAGTTGAAATCGGCGCTTATTTTAAGGGTTATAACGGCTTCTTCAGATCTGAAGTGCCCGGAATCGGCAAGGTTATTCAATTTAACTTAGCCCTTGGAAATGATCACACAGGAACATTCTACCTCTTTATACTTAAAAGCCCTGAAAGCGAATGGGATAATGCCTTAAAAATAGGCGCTCCGATTATGGATAATTTAGCGCTGGAGTCTGAATTTTAAATCAATGTAGGGTGTCCCCAAATAGGACGTCACCACTATGAGACTGCTTGTATCCGACGATAAGGGGAAGATATTTGATGTACCGGGTATTGAGCCGGCGGGGATGAAGGCCGGCAATTTCTTTCGGCTGAGGCGGGAAGATTTTGTTAAGCTTCCGCCGGGAAGCGAGTTTTTTATGCTGCCGGGAAGGGCGCCAATAGGCTATGACCCGGGAAGCAGGAATTTTACTGTGCCGGAAAAAGACCCACGTTTCGCTGTTGCGGCATTCGCGTCTCCCGGTTATACTGCGACCTATAACAGCGCGTACGTCGAAATGAAGGCCCCTAAGCCATTGAAACCGTTGCCGCTTTTCTCATACGCCGCGTGCGCTTTCCATAAGGGTGGATTTTACGTTGCCGCCGTAAGGGTTGACAGCGAACTTCGCCAGGAGCTGCGGTTTATGGATGCGGCCCTTATCAGGAAAAACGCGGCGCGCTTCCGAAAAATATTTCCGAAAAACCGGCTGGTGAGGCATCTGGAGAAATGCGCACTTGTTTATTGCTGTCCCGCGGCGAAGAATTTCTTTTTATCCAGATATGAGGCGCCGCTGCCGACGTCGCCTTACTGCAATGCCTTTTGCCTTGGCTGTATCTCGTGCCAGCCCGATTCAGAAATCCCCGTGACACAGCCGCGCATAAAGTTTGTCCCCACGCCGGAGGAGATATCGGAGGCCGCGCTTTTTCATATAAAGAACGTGGCTGACCCTGTTGTGAGCTTCGGCCAGGGCTGCGAGGGGGAGCCGCTTTTAGTGGCGGATGTCATTCATAAGGCAATAAAGCTTATCAGAAAAGAGACAAAAAAAGGCATCATAAATATTAATACTAACGCCTGCTCGCCAGAAGCCGTTTCTAAATTGTTCGATGCGGGAGCCGACAGCATGCGTGTAAGCTTGAATAGCGCCAGGGAAATGTATTATAATACGTATTATAAGCCGCGCGGCTACAAGTTCAGCGATGTCCTCATGTCCATAAAGGCGGCCAAGAAAAAGCGCGGCTTTGTGTCGCTAAATTATCTTACTATGCCCGGATTTACTGACTCTAAGTGCGAATTCGCCGCGTTTAAGATTCTCGTCGGCAAATATAATATCGATATGGTCCAGTGGCGAAACCTGAATTACGACCCATTAAGGTATTTTAGCCAAATGCGGATAAAGCCGGAGCCGTCCGAATTGCTGGGCGTAAGAGAGGTTATTAAAGCGCTAAAGAAGAAATATACGCATATCATGACGGGCTATTTCAATCCTTCCAAAGCGCGGATACGGCGAAACCGCCCGTAAAACCTTGGCTTAAAAAAGGAGGTTTATGAAACGCTTTTTGAGCTGGCAGGTAATATTTGGCATAGTGTTAATAGCGCTATCCGCGGCGGTATATTTTATCCATTATCTTATATTTAAAGACCCGCGCCACATATTCATTTACCTTATAGGCGACATAGCATTTGTTTTTATAGAAGTACTTTTGGTGACTTTGGTCCTTCATGAGTTGTTGGCGTATCGCGAAAAGAAGGTCCTCCTCAAAAAACTGAATATGGTGATAGGCGCCTTTTTCAGCGAGGTCGGCACCGAACTCATGGTATATTTTGCCGCATTTGATTCAAAAGCGGCCGAAATAACGAAGCACCTTGTCGTGAATAAAGAATGGTCCGATAAAGAATTTACCAAAATGCGCAAAAAAGTGCTGGCGCACGCCGCTCATATAGATTTAAGCAGGAAAGACATTGCCGCTCTAAAAGAATTCCTCGCAAAAAAGCGCGATTTTCTGCTGGCGCTCCTTGAAAACCCGAACCTTCTGGAGCATGAGTCATTTACAAACCTGCTTTGGGCAACGTTTCACCTGGCCGATGAGCTGGCGAACAGAAAAAGCCTGAAGTCACTTTTAGATACGGACGCCGAACATTTAGCCGGCGATATAAAGAGGGCATACACGCTCCTTATAGCGGAATGGCTCGCATATATGAGTCATCTAGAGGCCAACTATCCGTATCTTTTTTCTCTGTCTATGAGGACCAACCCTTTTGATCCCGATGCTTCCGTGGAGGTGTGCTGATGAAAATATTATTTTTTTTACTAGCTCTCGTTTTTAGTTTTTGCTTCGTTTGCCGCGCCGATCTCATACAATTACAGGACGGCACAGAAATAGAGGGCGAAATTGTAAAAGTAGACGGCGATAAAGTCACCATAAGGACAGCGCAGGATACTTTTACTATAAGTAAGTACCGGATAAAGAAGGTAGAGGAAGATAAGGATGAGGATAAAAAGATAGAGAAAGAAAGAACCCCGGTCGGCCCTGGCAAGCCGCAGTGGGATTTAAAATGGGATTAAAACCTGCAGTATAACCCGCTCGATATAATGAAATCGTAGTAGTTGTTGACGCCCTCGTTCGAAAAACTCTTTTTGTAATTAAAGTTAGTGCCTACCGTCACATTTTTGGTGAAATCGTAAAAGATAGAACCCCCAAAGATAAAAATATTATCGCGCTGTTTTTCCTGCTCGTCGGAGATGCTGCGTTTGGTGTAAGGAGTATATTGATAGGAAAAATTCGCAACCTCGTACAGTTTTTTCGTCGTAAAATGAATAAGCGTCGTCCTTGTGATGAATGAGGCGCAGTCGTAATATTCCAGATACTGCTCGTTCGAATAATTGTAGTAGAACTCGGTATCTTCTTTTAAAAATAAATTGTCCGTAAGGTAAAGCCCCAGCCTGTAGGTGACGGTATTCCTTAAATCATCTCTCTTCCCGAATTTGAACACCCCGCCGTTATTTCTTATCGGCCATTTAGGATAATGCTTCGCAGAAAGCCCGTAAGTTATTTTTTGGTATATACGTTCAGACATGTCGTGCCTTAAAGAGGTCTCGAATAGATGTTCCGTATATTTACCTAATTCGTCGTGAGGCAGGTCCACGATATCCGGCCGGTAATCAAAAGACCACGTGATATTATCGGCTATTTTTTTGTCTATGCCTACGTCAAAGAGGTTATCCATTAGGTTCGTATCGGAAGTCCTGAGGTAGTTTATAGAAGTAAGGTCGTAAGACCCTCTTACGGCGAGAGTATCGTTTATGGGATATTTGCCGCTTACTCCTACCGCCTCCTGGAAGAACATACTGCCAACCTCGTCGTAATGGTCCAATTTCGAGTTACCGTCGTAGCCGAATAGAAGAGAGGCCGACATATTGATGCTGGGCTTCTGGGCCGCTTTCCGAAAGGCCATCAGCGCCTCTTCATCTTTTGCGACTTCAACAGTAGGATACCGCAGCTCCACGTCGCTAAGAGCAAAAAGAGACGGGCCGTGTAAGACCATGCTTATAAATATGATTGCCGATAGTCGTTTCATCATTCGTAACCGGGATTTGTCGTTGTTTCGGATTCAAGCCTTCTGTCGATATCTCTTTCGTCATTTATATCGGATATAACCGACTTGACCTTTTCCATTCCGCTTGCAGTGGTTGCCTGCAAATCAAGCGCGGAACCGGCGCGGCCCGAAGACGATGAGCCGGTCAAAGCATTTCTTCTTTCGATAAAATCTTTTTTCCACTTTTGCCAGTCGTACATCTTTTCAACAGGCAGGTCCTCTAGGGCAATCGCCTTTTGGGGATCCGAGAGGATGCCCATTTTACCGGCATCCAATATGACGCCCTCGCTGCTTAGCCCCCGGCCCAAGCCGGAGAAAAATACGATATTTTCATACACGTAGGCCTTGGCGGTCTTGCCGTCGGTTACCATATCCCAACCGGTTCCTCTTACTCCGCATACAGAAACAGCCGTCTTTATCTCGAATATCCTGTTTTTGCTCAGTTTCTCCACCAGCGAACGGAGTTCCCCCTGTATAAGGTTTATCTTCGTGGCGCCAAGATCGGTAAATATTACATGAGTATTTTCCTGCACCCTCACGGAGTTGGCGAAATCCCTGCCGAATCCTATTTCAGTCCATGAATCCGGCCCGGTCTTAAGATTATCGCCTTTTGAGAGGATCATCCCTTTTTGGGCATCAAGCCAGGCATCCGATTTCTCAGATTTTACTTTTACATCACCCTGCATAAAGAGTATAATACCATTGTCTCGGGATAGGCCTTTTGTTTCCTGGGATGACGCGTTTGAGAACGGAAAAAAGTAAGCCCCTGCAAGAAGGGCTAAAATGGAAAATACGGTCAGAATCTTTTTCATAGCAGCTCCTTTTTGTTAGATTATACTATATTTACCGGAAGGTGTGTAGAAAAATCTTTACCAGAGGTGATTATGCCAAAAGAGATAAAAACCCGCGTCAAGGAGATAATACAGAGGACGCATAATGTTAAAAGCGCGCGGCTGGAAGTTTCAGATGCCGATTTTAAGGCCGGGCAATTTATGTCCGTTATGCTCCACGGAAACCCTGACCTCAAGAGATACCTCTCGATATCAACCTCTCCGACGGAAAAAGGATACATGGAATTTACGAAAAAATTGACCGAGAGCACCTTTTCAAAAGAGCTGGATAATCTTCAGCCGGGCGATCCGGTAGGAGTGCAGTACCCGATGGGAAATTTTACGCTCGAGGATGCCAAAGGTAAGATCGCCTTTCTTTCCGGCGGCATAGGCATTACGCCTATAAGGAGTATTTGCAAATATGCTGTTGATAGAAGACTGGATACGGATATAACCCTTTTATACGGTAATCAGTCAGAGCGGGATATTGTGTTTAAGGATGATTTCACGGAAATGGCGCGGCAGTATCCGAAATTGAAAGTGGCACACGTTTTAGTAGAACTCTCACCCGGGGCGGACTACCGGAGGGGCCTGATAAATAAGGATATCATCAGAGAAGAGATCCCCGATTACAAAGATAGGAAATTTTATATCTGCGGGCCGCCGGCCATGGTTGAGGCGATGAAAAAGATCATTACCGAAGAGCTGACACTGCCGGCAGAGCGCGTCGTTACCGAAAACTTCCAGGGGTATTGATATGAACCCCGTTAGACCTAAGCAGAATTGGGTAAAGACTGGGTCTACAGGGGTAATCCCTCGGACTACTCGAGTAAAGTCTAAAGGGTAAAAGGAGGTCTAACGGGGTGAAAAAGAAGATAGCGGTTTTGCTTGCTGACGGCTTTGAGGAAATCGAGGCGGTAAACGTTATAGATGTGCTGCGGAGAGCCGGACTTGATGTCGCAATAGTCGGCGTAGGCGCGTCCGTAATAAAAGGCTCGCGCGGTATAAACATTAAACCCGATATCGATATTGCCTCCTACAATGATTTGCCGGACGCGATAGTGCTTCCGGGAGGTATGGGCGGCGTACAGAACCTTGCCGCGACGCCGAAAGTAAGCTCGCTTATAAAAGAGCTTAATCAAAAAGGCAAGGTCATTGCCGCCATCTGCGCGGCGCCGCCATATGTACTTTTGCCGCTGGGGATATTGGAAGGCAAAAAGGCGACTTGTTATCCCGGCTGCGGGGAAAAATTCGGAAAAAATATAATCCGCGGCGAGGGAAACGTCGTAATAGACGGCAATATCATCACAAGCAAAGGCCCGGGAACGGCCATGGAATTTGCGCTGGCGCTTGTGGAAGTGCTTTGCGGTAAAAATGTAAAGGATACGGTTAGCAAGAATCTATTGTATGAACCCCGTTAGACCTCTTAAGACTATATTTTCGGAGGTTGAAACAGTGGTATGCAACAGGACGCAACGTATGAAAACAAAAAGTTTAATAAGAAAAAGTTTGAGTCACTAGGAGGTCTAACGGGGTGAAGAAAGACTTTGACGTAATTGTAGTGGGCGGCGGGCATGCGGGATGCGAAGCGGCATCCGCTTCGGCAAGGATGGGCCTTAAGACGCTTCTCGTGACACTTCACATAGAAAAGATAGGCTTTATGTCCTGTAATCCCGCTATAGGCGGAGTAGGCAAAGGCCAGCTTGTCAAAGAGATAGACTCACTCGGCGGCGAAATGGCCAAGGCGGCCGATGAAAACGCCATCCAATTCCGGATGCTCAATTCCTCTAAAGGATACGCGGCGCGCTCCTCCCGCGTACAGGTTGACCGCGCGGCATATAACGATTACATGCGAAACCGTATTTTAAATACGGAAGCGCTGGAAGTCATAGAAGGCGAAGCGGTAGATTTAATCGTAAAAAATGGCGCGTGTAAAGGCATTGTATTAAAAGACGGCAAAAAAATAAGTTCTTCCGCCGTCATTTTGACCACAGGCACTTTTCTTAACGGCGTGATACACATAGGCCTTAAGCATTTCGCCGGCGGAAGGATGGGTGAGGAGGCGTGCGCGGGCCTTTCACGCGGCCTCAAGAAACTCGGCCTGAAGCTCGGCAGGTTAAAGACAGGCACAACGCCGCGCCTCGACGGAAAGACGATAGATTTTTCGGCGCTTACAGAACAGCGCGGCGATAAGGATATCATACCGTTTTCTTTTTCTACGAAAGATATCACTCTTGCCCAGATGCCCTGCTATATAACGCGCACCAACAAAAAGACCCATAAGATAATCAAGGACAATCTTGACCGCTCGCCCCTATATGCCGGCAAGATAAAATCGACGGGTGTCCGCTATTGCCCTTCCATAGAGGACAAAATAGTGCGGTTTGCCGAGAGAGATTCACATACGATATTCCTTGAGCCGGAGGGGCTCCGCACGGATGAATATTATCCGAACGGCATTTCCACAAGCCTGCCCGAGGACGTGCAAGAAGGGATCGTCCATAGCATAGAGGGGCTCGAGAAGGCAAAGATAAATAAGCCGGGCTACGGCATAGAATATGATTTTGTCGATCCCACAGAACTTTATCCAACGCTTGAGACAAAAGCTGTAAGCGGGCTTTATCTGGCGGGCCAGATAAACGGCACTACCGGCTACGAAGAAGCGGCGGCGCTCGGGCTTATGGCCGGCATAAACGCGGCGCTTAAGATAAAGAAGACGGTGCCTTTCATCTTAAAGAGGTCCGAAGCGTATATAGGCGTTCTCATAGATGATTTAGTTACAAAAGGTACCGCCGAGCCTTACCGGATGTTTACTTCAAGAGTGGAATACAGGCTCGTGATAAGAGAAGATAATGCCGACCGCAGGCTTATGGGAACAGGGAAGAGCTTTGGCCTTGTCGGCGAGGAGGCATATTCAGCGATGAAGGAAAGAGAAAATATGATAAAAGAGGCCGAGAAGGCCCTTTGTTCGGCTAAACTGGACCGCATTTTGAAGCAAAGCCACGTCGGATACGACGATATATTAAAGACAAATCGCATGCTTCCCCGCCTTTCTTATTATGAGAAGGTGCAGGTAGAGGTCGATATGAAATACGGCGCGTACATTAAAAGAGAGCTTGCCAGCGTAAAGAAATTTGACAAAATAGACCACGTAAAGATACCGGAGAAGTTCGACTATGCTTCTGTGAGAGGCCTCTCTAACGAAATAAGAGAAAAACTTGAGAGCGTTCGGCCATATTCGCTGGGCCAGGCGTCGCGGATATCAGGGGTGACACCCGCCGCGCTTTCGCTTTTAATGGTGCGGCTACACGCTTAGCAGCAGTAGCGGAGGTTTAAACCTCCGCTACTATGAGATGATTGTGGAACAATACTATTACTCATTTAACGATTATTTGCGGGAGAAATACGGCGAGCGCGTACAGCGCCTGAGCCTGAACGCCGGCTTTACCTGCCCCACGCGCGACGGCAAGATAGATAAGGAGGGCTGCATATATTGCAACGAAAAAGGATTTTCTCCTTTTCCGGATACGCGCCTTCCTTTAAAAAAGCAGCTTGAGAAGGCTATAGATCACGCAAAGCGCCGTTATAAGGCCGGAAAATTCATCGCATATTTTCAGAATGCCTCAGGCACATACGGGCCGCATTCGCAATTGAAGAAGGCATACGACGCGATAAAAGATTTTTCCGGCATTGTCGGCCTGTACATATCGACACGGCCGGATTGTGTTGACGACAAAAGGCTGGAGCTGATAAAATCTTATTCTAAGGATTATGAAGTGTGGATCGAATACGGCCTGCAGAGCTCGCACGACAGGACCCTTAAATTTATAAACAGGCGCCACACATTCCACGATTTTGTGGAAGCGGCCTCTCTGACGGTGAAAAAAGGCATAAAAGTCGGCGCCCATGTTATACTGGGGCGTCCGCGCGAGCCGCGCGAAGATATGATAAAGACGGCGAAAAAGATAGCGGCCCTGCCTGTCTCCGGAATAAAACTGCACATCCTGCATGTCTTAAAAGGGACAAAGCTGGAAGAATATTACAAAGAAGGCAAGATACACCTTTTACCTTTTCAGGAATATGTGCAGACGGTCTGCGATTTCCTTGAGGCGACAGACCCTAAGTGCGTCGTCTTCAGACTGGTCTCAGACGCCAATCCGAATTTTCTTGTAGCGCCAAAGTGGATCAACAGGAAATCCGAAGTGATAAACGCGATCAAAAAAGAATTCGAAAAAAGAGGAACAAAACAGGGGGTATCATGGTAGGCAAAATGAAGTGGCTTATAGATGATTTTTTCGCGCGTCACACCAGCAGTGTTGACCGCGTTCTTCATATCATAGGTATACCGCAGGCCTTTTTCGGTATTTTTCAGATTTTGACCGGCAAATGGATTTGGGGCCTTCTAAACTTTTTTCTGGGGTATTTCTGGCAGTGGATAGGCCACAGATACTTCGATAAAAACGAAGTCGGCGAAGTCATATTGATAAAGAAAATAATAAAAAAGATCTTCCCTTTGGTTTTAACTGTTTTTCTTCTATTAGCAGGAGGTGACGCTATGGCGCTGAGGATAAAGAGCACGGCTTTCAATGACGGCGATATGATACCCGATCAATATACCGTGAAAGGCAGGGATATTTCACCGCCGCTTTTGTGGGAGGATGTGCCGGACGGCACCGAAAGCTTCGCTATTATCTGCGAGGACCCCGACGCCCCGGGCGGCATGTGGGTGCACTGGGTGATTTACAATATCCGTAAAGGGGTCGCAAGATTATCCGAAGGTATTCCTCAGTATGACGAGGTGGAAAACGGCGCCGTGCAGGGTGTAAACGATTTTAGGAGGGTGGGTTATGGCGGGCCGGCCGCGCCCCCGGGGCCTGCGCACAGGTATTTCTTCAAGATTTATGCCCTTGATAAGGTGTTAGAAGTAGAATCAGGGCTGACGCGGGATCAGCTGCTTAAAGCGATGAAGGGCCACATCCTACAAGAGGCCGAGGTAATGGGAAAATTTAAACGCTAATAGCGGGAGGACAGGGATATTGCCGGGGAGGGCAGATTTCATGTTAGATTGCAGGGCGTTACGCGTCTTACTAAGTGAGGTAGCGCTCCCGGCGTAGAAATATCCCCTTAATTAAATGAATAGAAAAAAGCCAGATAAAGGCTTGATGCGCCGGGAGCGCGCCTTAGTATCCCGCTGCGTAAAAAACGATAAAAAGGCATGGGGCGAGTTCGTAGATAAGTACAAAGGGATAGTTTACGACGCTATAATCAAGACGTTCCATTTTGTCGCATATAAGAACACAGAAGATATGGCAGACGATCTTTTTCAAGAAGTTTTTTCGCTGCTTTTAAAAAACGACTGCGCGAAACTGAGAAGCTTCAGGTGGAAAAACGGCTGCAGCCTTGCTTCGTGGCTTCATATAGTGGCAAAAAACGTGACATTCGATTACCTGAGAAAATACTTCTCGCGCGGCAAGATAATGGAATTATTGACTGTCGAGGACGGAGACGCCCCGGCGGATTATCATATAGAGGCATCCGTAGAAGCGGATATATTGCAAAAACTGGAAGATGAGGAGAGGGCCGGTTTTTTCGAGAAGGCATTAAAGACGCTGCCGAAAGAAGATTTTTTAGTCATCAACCTTATATATCTTCGCGGCATTTCGCATGAAAATACGGCCAAGATGCTGGGTAAAAGTATCGACGCCTTATATATGCAGAAGAAGAGAGTCATAGAAAAGATAAAAAAGACAGTAGAAAGTTACCTGAAACACAATTGACGACCGGAAGAGGTGCATCATGAAAACTATGGCGGTTTTAATAAAAGAAGCGTGCCAAAAGCTGACAGGCTCCGCCAAAGGCGGACCCGCCTCCGGCGGGAAAAAGGCTGCTAAGCCCTCGGAAGAGGATATGGCGTCTTTTGCATCGGGATTGCTTGACGAAAAGAAAAAAGATGGTATCCTAGAGTATATAGCCGCCCAGGAGGATAGCGATGAGGCCGCGCTCGCGTCGTTTTTGATAACACCCGATATATCGGCCGAAACGAAGCCGGTGCCTTCCTATTTAACAGCGAAAGCTAAAGAGCTGATGCCCGAAACAGTTTACGAGGATCTGCTTGACGCCGTGGTAGAATTTGCGGAAGACGTTGTAAAGGTCATCAGGACCACAGGCACGATATTGACAGCCCAGCTGCAGCCTAAAGTTGCAGGCGTTTCGGCTTTCAGGGGCAGTGAAGAGAAGAAGAGTAAAGTAATAGAGATATCCAAAGCAGTGAGTAATTATCTGGTAGCCATAAAGGTTACAAGGATCAAAAAGGACCTCGTAGACCTGATAGTGAATGTAAAAAACAGGAAGACGAAAAAGCCGTGTTCCGGCGAAAGAATAAGCCTGGTATACGGCGAGAGAGAAGTCAGGTCGTCACTTACCAAAATGGGCAGTGTAGAATTCGATCATATAAAGCTGGAAGACTATAAAGTGAAAGTGATTCACGGCGGAGAATCCCGCCCGCTTGCCAGCCTTTCCTTAAAAGCCCTGTAATAATGCGGACTGTCATTATAGAGATTTATAAAAGCGCCCCCGATCAGTTCAAGATGAACGCCTTTTATAAAGGCGAGAGTCTTGAACACAAGCATTATACCGTCCACAAGATCTCCGAATCCGGTATCAGCGATCTATGCTCCGATATTTTCAATGTAATAAGCCGCGCGGACTCAAAAGGCCTTACGACGGAAAACAGCCTCGAGGAACTCAGAAAAAGCGCCAATCTCTTATACGAACAGGTATTTTCCAAAGAAATAAAAGACGAAATAAAAGAGACCGAAGCCACCCACTTAATTTTCTATATAGACGAACAATTGGTGCATATACCGTGGGAACTTTTGTATGATGGTTCAAACTATTTGTGTCTTCGCTTCGCCACCGGCCGCGTAGTGCTTACTGTGCACAAAATCCACACCGATTCGCACAGGACCGCTCACCAGACTTTAAAAATGCTTTCCATAAACGATCCGACAAGCGATCTTAAAAACGCGTATGAAGAAGGCATCCTTGTGCGCAATGAACTGGATCGGGCAAAAAATAAGATACAGCTTGAGCTGAGGACGGCTGAGGTAGATACCGGCTACATAATGAAAAACCTGCGCGAGTACGATATCTTTCACTTTGCGGGACACGCCAAATACGACGAAAAAGACCCCTCAAAAAGCGGACTCGTTTTATCAGGTGGAGACCTGACTGCGGAGAGGATAATGACGCTTAGCGATTCGAGTTCTATGCCGTTACTCGTTTTTGCCAACGCCTGTTCCTCCGGCGAGACAGAAGGGTGGCGCATAGACCCTGCCGAGGAAAACAGGATCTACGGCCTCGCAAACGTATTTCTTCTGGCGGGCGTTAAGCATTATATCGGTACTTTCTGGAAGATACAGGATGGCCTTTCTATGCATTTTTCGCGTATCTTCTACAGGAATATCCGATTAGGCAGAAGTATCGGTGAAGCTCTTAGGCAGGCGCGCTTGCGGTTAATCGAAAAATATGGACTGACCGCCCTTATATGGGCAAGTTACATGCTTTACGGCGATCCCGGTGATTACCTTATAGCCGTAAAAGAAAGAGACCCCCTCGAGGAATTAAAGAAACCCAAAAACCTTATTATGCTAGGCGCGCTAATAATAACATTAAGCGCATTTATATGGGGAAGCATATTCGGATTAAAAGAAGCAAAGCCGCTCTCCGCCCTCAATGTGACCCCGTTTAAAAACGTCTATTATGTCAAAAAAGACGGCGTTGTGGAAAGATATGATGAGTTCAATATTTTGGGGCGTAATATAGCCGCGGGTAAAGAAGCGCGGGCTTCCTCCGCGGACAGCAAATATCAGGAGGCGGAATACGCCGTAGATAATAATCTTGGCACAAGATGGTCTTCACTCTTTCGCGATCCACAATGGATTTACGTAGATTTGAAAGAACCGACTCCCATAGGGTATATCTGTCTTCTTTGGCAAACAGCCTCCGGCCGTTTCTACAAAATCCAGATCTCCGATGACTCCAAAAATTGGAAGACAGTATGGTTTACGAAACAAGGCGGCGGGTCGTTGGATGTGATAGACCTGACAAAGAAAAATATCACAGCAAGATTTGTCCGCATGTACGGGGAGAAGAGGACTACCGAGTGGGGGTATTCGCTGTTTGAATTTCGCATATATCCACGCTTATCGCCCAATATAGCTCTTGGCAAAAAGGCATTTGCAAGTTCCGGCTCAGAGGATTACGCCGCAAAAAGCGCAGTGGACGGAATAATGGGGACCAGGTGGGGGAGCGGCGAATATTTCGATCCCCAATGGATATATGTGGATTTAGGAGAGGTGTACAAAATAAATATGATAGACATACAATGGGAGTACGCCTACGGCAGTAATTACATAATACAACGTTCCGACGACGCTAAAAACTGGATAGATGTATGCGAAATAAAAGATAATAACAGGACAGAAAACCACATCTATTTTGAAAAACCCTTTACCGCCCGCTACGTCAGGTTGTACGGAAAGGCGCGCGGCACTGACTGGGGATATTCGATCTGGGAATTGCAGATGCGAGGTTTTAAGTAAGCCCTCCGCCCTTCTAAAAGTTAGTTTCTAACCCATTAAGCGACCCCAACTTAAGAATAAAAAGCAGTTAGATTTTATATCCTCCCTCGTCTAATTAGTTGGGAGAAAACGCGTAAGAAGAAATTTCAGGATTTTGAAAAGGGTTTATTAAAAGGAGGCCTGCCATGAAATCGGTGATTATTAAAAATAAGATCTTGTTATCGTTATTTTTTACAGTAACAAGCATTGCGTTTTTCTCTTTTATGGTACAGGCGTGCGCGGATGAGTACACCCTTACCTATTCCATACCCGAGCACAACAGAAGCGTGGCGATCATAGACGGCAGACACATAGGCGGAGACAACTTTTTCTGGGTTGAAGTGACCGATACGGCTGTAAATCAGGTTATAGCCGGGTATCAATTATCAAACCATGAATATGATTTGAGGACAATTCAGGAAGATATAGCCGTATTATTTTCATCGGATAAAGAAGAACTTGTTATAATCGAAGATGATGTCCTTCCTTTCACCACTTACCCCGGAACATGCGCTACATATATATTAGATGTTGTAACCGGCCCTTTGACTCAGATACATAGTTTCAATCCATACCGGAGGACATACGGCAACATATGGGTCGATTCCCAGGGCAAATATCTTATTTTAATAAATATCGGAACACCGTGGAAATCGGGAGCAGGTGCAATTGAAAGTTATATGTACGTATATTCACTTGAGACGTGCCAGATGACCGATAGCGTTCTTGTTTCCGATCGAATTGTAACCTACGTAGAGGATAACGGCTTCATTGACGCAAGGTATGACCAATTAACGGGTATAATGACCGTAAATAGGAACATCGGCAGTTTTTACTATCGCATAAAAGCCGACGGCACCATAGAAAATATAACGCCCGTAGCTGGAGAAGCGGTTTTTATGATCATAGACGACTTTGATAATGCGGATCCGGCGACTAACTTCTTAGGGCTGTCTACGGGAGTGGGGAATTTTGGGACAGGAGACTTTATAGCGGACTACGACGTTTACGGCGGTAATCCCGGCAATCCTCTAAATACCGCTCATCAGGTATCGTGGGATGGGGCGCTGGGAAGTTTCCCTGATCCCGAAGATGCCTTTTGGTATTCGTTTGTTAATGATGGCAGCGGCCCGCTTATTTCTATTGCTGACTACACTCACCTATGGCTGAAATTGCAGGCGGGCTGGGGCGAAGGCGTAGATCCTACCATAGATATAGTGGGTATTGATCTGCAAGTCAACTACCCGGACGGCGAGATTGATCAGGAAGGTAAGCCGTTTAGAATATACCGGGCGTATCAGGCGGTTTGTAACGCGCAGGATCTTGATATTGCTGCAATACCTCTTTCCGAATTTCGTGATGAATATGGTTCTCCCGGCCAGGGTCAATCGGCCCCCCGCTTTACCGACAATCTTGCCTATAACTCCGCAAATTTAAGAGCGGCAGCTATTGCAATGACTGATCATACGGATTGGCATTTGACGACAGGTCTTAATATGGATCACAGAGGCACCATCTTTATAGAGGATGTAGCTTTTTGGAATAAGAATAACGCTACTAAGAACGAGCTTATTATAGATGACTTCGAAGACGGCGATCACATTACAAACCGTCTTGGATATGCGACCGGCGGGTTTAACACTGCAAGTGACAGTGATGTTGCTTTTACAGACAGTGCACGGCATGAAATAATATGGGATCTGAATCAAACATGCGGCTATCCGCAATATTGGAGAAGCGATCTTAGCAACAGCGGCCAAAATTTACTGGATATGACATCTTTTACTCATCTTGCTTACGATGCGCTTATATCAGCCGCGGATACAGGCGATATATATGATGTAGACCTGGTGATTGATGTCGCCGGCGTTGAGAAAATATACTCATTTAAAAAATCAAGCGATGCAAGCAGGATAAGCGAGGAGTACATACCTCTTAATAAATTCAGGGACGGCGCAGGCCTTTATATTACCCCCGAACTGCTGCAGCGCGTAAAGGAGATAAGGCTTCTATTTGCTTATACCGAGACCTTTTACAATCATACTTTGGGAGATCCGTCGCAAGGCATTATCTGGATAGACAATTTGTGCTTAGTGAAACTGGAAGGCGGCCCGCTCCATAATTATCCTCCGCTTGTTTCAACAATAGACGGACAGGACGTCTCTTATGACTTCAGCTGGTATCCCGAGGCGCATAGAAAAGTATACGGCAAAGAAGTGCTAGCCGGAGCGCCGGTTGGTTTTACCGTTATAGGAAGCGACTATGACGACGGCATTAGTTCACTTTCCGCAGATTTAGCGTCTGTTCCTTCGGCTGATTTTCAGGCGGTATTAAACGGTTCTCAAGTCACAGGAACATTTACATGGACTCCGCAGCTTGCGGATGTGGGCCTTCACACAATAACATTTACCGTCACAGACGATAAAGGCGCAAAAGATATTCAACCTTTTGATATTAATGTTACTACTCCAATAAATCCTCCGTGGTGGGGTACCGGCACGGTAAGTGGAACTGTGCTGGATTCGGCAACATCTGAACCGATTGCCGGAGCAACGGTGACCTTGAAGCCCTATGCCTATGGATATGGACTGCATGATATTACAACGGCAACCGACGAAAACGGAGATTATAATGCTACAGACGTGCAGCGATATACTCAATCAAGTGGCGGCGCAGTATATTGGACAAAATATACAGTCTACGTTTCCAAAGATGGCTACCAAAATTATGTAAGTGAAGAGATTGCGTTTTCAGCAACTATATTCGATATTAAACATAATACAACACTTACGCCTATTCCTAATAACCCTCCGCTTTTCATGCCGTGGGAAGGCTGGTGGGAAATCAATGAAGGAGAATCTTATCTTTGGGTGATTTCGGTTGCAGATCCGGAAAACGACGGCTTTATAGTAACAGCAGCCAATATGCCGGAAGGCATGCAGCTTAACGAGCATGCAACGTTTACATGGCAACCCAGGGGCGACCAAGCAGGCGATTACGCTGTTTTGGTTACAGCCACAGATGAACATGGCGCAGCTTCAAATATGAACATGACTATAAGGGTAAAAGATACTGTTCCCGTATACGCACAGTTGAGCGGGAATGTTATATTTCCCGGTGTCATCAATACGTGGCCTGCTCAAGGAATGGAAGTTACATTAGTGCCTGCTATTGATGATCCTAATATCGAATCGCATTCAACAAGTACGGATTCAAACGGTCAATACGTTATAAATGACATCATAGCCTTTGCGATAGGAGGCAACGACGAGGGAGTTTATGTTCCTTATAAACTCCATATTGCAAAGGACGGATTCTATGAATTTACGAGCGACGAATTTACATTGCAAAGCGGAACCAACAACTACCCGGACGTAACGGTATGGCAGAATCCCACTATAGGGGGCAGGGTAACAGACAATATAACTGGGCAACCTATAGCAGGCGTTGTATTAACTTTAAAAGGCGCGTTCTTCGCACAGGAATGGACATTTACCGCAAACACCGATTCAAATGGTATGTATGAATTTTCGGGTTTGCCTTGGGCGTCAAGTTATTACGGCGCCCGCGGTTATGTAACTTATCACCTCTATAGTTCTCAGCCTGGATATATAGATTACATAAGTGATGTAATATTTTTCGGAGGAGGTGAATTAGATACAGATTTTGTACGATATGCTGATCCTGCGCTTGAGCCGGCAGATTTCATAATCTCACCCGGAGATTCCATACAGGAGGCGATAGACGCCTCGCAGTCCGGGGACAGCATATATGTTTGCAGCGGCATATACGAAGAAAATATCACTATACAGGGCAAGAGCATAAATCTCGTCGGCGAAAATACCTCTGACACCGTGATAAAAGGCAACATACTGGCTGAAAACTCGGCAGGCGCCTCCATTGAAAATATCTTCGTACAGTACAAAGCCGGCGAACCGCTTATAGGCAAGGGCAGCGTATGGGCCGACTTTAATTTGGACGGCAAAGTGAATCTCCTCGACCTTGGTATAATGGGCGACTACTGGAATCAGGCGGGCGTGTCATACTTCCAAGGAGACGCGAATAATGACGGCAAAGTGAATCTCCTCGACCTTGGTATAGTGGGTGACAGCTGGTATGCAAACTACCTAATCCCCGGCAAAGACACCTATATGTACGATTCGCATAACAACTTGATAGTGAAGATCAAAATAGACGGCACAAGGGATATATATGCCAGTCAAGGCGGCCTGTTTACCAAAGATGAGACATTCGCCGCTTCCATCCTCAAAAGCGGCGACAGGATTATAGACGTGCTTGAAAACGGCAGTCTGGCCGTGTACGACGATCTAGGCAACCTCATATCAGTAGATAAGCCCATATATGATGCCGGCATAACAGTTATCGACTCAGGTATAAAGATAAAAGACTGCATAATAAAGCCGGATCCCGATATCTTCCAGGATGAAAGATACGGCAAGGCCGCGCAGGTCTACAACCTCTCCATCGCAGACTCGCTGCAGCCGTTTATCAGTAATAATCTCATCCTTAATGCCAAAGAAGGCATATATCTGTATTCCGATACCGCTCGAGGCGGAATAGAAGGAGAGATATTGAATAACACACTGCACAATAACGAACGCGGCGTCCTGATGAGGACGAATAAAGAGAAGACGCTCATACACCATAACATCATAACCCGCTCCACAGACGCTATACACCTTAGCTATGCTTCACTGCTTCAGGAAAGGCTTGCCAATATAACAAATAACTGTTTTGGCGCGGATGGGTATGGCAATACCCATAACGTTTGGTGCGATGAGCTTGGGGCGGAACAGCTTACCCTTCCGGATGTGGCCGGCAATATAGCCGAGGATCCTGAATATACCAATCCTCTCGGCTTGGACTACACACCGCTGAATCCCGAGTGCGATAACAAAGGATATAGGATGGAGTAGTTTGCGGTACTATTAATTATAAAGGCCGTATTTTTAACTATACGGCCTTTTTTCTTTACAAATTTTAATTTCAGCATTATAATAGTAGCACACTAACGTAAAGCAATGCTTCTGGCCGCATGGAATTGACCATGGTGAAGCAAATAGAAAATCGTATGCCTGGGTTTTCGCTCAGGCTTGTTTTATGAAAACCACCCCTCTGTTCAATGAACACCTGAAACTCAAAGCCAAAATGGCTCCCTTCGCCGGCTGGAATATGCCCATCCAATATGACGGCATTATAGCCGAACACAATCACACAAGATCCGCCGCCTCAATTTTCGACATATGCCATATGGGCGAGTTCTATGTAAAAGGCGATGCTGTTCAAACCGGCCTTGAGAATATGTTCTCGTTTTCCGTCAACGATATGCCTGCGGGCAGATGCCGCTACGGCGCCGCGCTTAACGAAAAAGGCGGCATAATCGACGACCTCATAGTTTACAGGCTCTCCCAAGATGAGTGGATGATAGTCGTAAACGCCGGCACTATAGAAAAGGATTTTTCACATCTGAAAGAGCGCCTTAAAGCGGGCGCGCATCTTGAAGACCGCTCAAAGGCGCTGGCAAAGCTGGACCTGCAGGGGCCGCTTTCGCGGGATATTTTAGCCGAACGGGTAAATCGGGATGCGGCAGAATTGAAGTATTATACTTTTAATTATTTTGATATTTTAGGGGAAAGGAATATAATAAGTAGGACAGGGTACACTGGCGAATTGGGTTACGAGCTTTATGTAAGCGCCGGCAAAGCAGCGGAACTCTGGAATTCTTTACTTCGGGATAAACGGCTGAAACCGGCCGGTTTGGGCGCAAGAGATACGTTGCGCCTTGAGATGGGTTATACGCTGTACGGCCAGGATGTGGATGACGATACTACGCCGCTTGAGGCGAATCTGGAGAAATTTATAAACTTTGACAGAGATTTTATAGGCAAGAGCGCTCTTTTAAAGCAGAAAAAATCCGGCGTGAAAAAATTACTTGTCGGTTTCCGGTCGGATTCAAGAAAGGCGCCGCGCCACGGCAATTCAATAGAAAAAGGCGGCCTGGCGATCGGCATAGTCACAAGCGGCAGTTTCGGGCCGAGCGTTTCATGCGGAATCGGGCTTGGCTATGTTGATAGCGCGCACGCAAAAATCGGCGAAGATATCGTGATAAAAAGCGGCAACGCGGAAATAAAAGCCGCCATCTGCGATAAGCCATTTTATAAGAAGGGCACGGCAAGGCCCCATGCAGTAGGTGAGGTTTAAACCTCCCCTACTATCGAATACTTGTTAGGAGGCATTATTATGAACATAGTCGACAATTTATTATACACAAAAGAGCATGAATGGGTGCGGATAGAGGGCAGTAAGGCCACCGTGGGCATAAGCGATTATGCGCAGTCGCACCTTGGCGATGTTACCTACGTGGAACTGCCGGCGAAAGGCAAAGAAGTAAAACAATTTGAAGCGCTTGCGTCGATAGATTCGGTAAAAGCCGCGAGCGACATATACGCGCCGCTCTCTGGATCGGTTTCGGAAGTGAACAAAGGCCTTGAGGCCGCTCCCGAAGCGGTGAATAAAGACCCGTACGGCGCTGGCTGGATAGCGAAGATAGATATTAAAGACGCCGGCGAAAAAAAGAACCTGATGGATAGCAAGATTTATAAGCAATATTTGGGGACACTTACCTAAACGCTATGCGCTAAACGCTAGACGCTAAAAATGAGCTATTACATCCCGCACACAAAAGAAGATATAAAGTCAATGCTTGAGGCGATCGGCGTCAATTCCGTCGCTGATCTTTTTAAGGACATAAACCCGGCCTATAAGCCGAAATCATTCGATCTGCCGAACGGCAAATCCGAAATGGAAGTGGCCAGCCATTTCCAGAAACTTGCGGCGAGTAATTGTTCGGCGATAGTCAAATTTATAGGCGGCGGTTTCTACGACCATTATATCCCCTCCGTAGTTGACGCGCTTTCGTCGCGTTCGGAATTTTACACCGCTTACACGCCGTATCAGCCGGAATGCTCGCAGGGGACGCTTCAGGCGGTATACGAATACCAGAGCGCCATATGCGCGCTTACGGGGATGGATATCGCCAATGCCTCGCTCTATGACGGCGGCACCGCGCTTTACGAAGCCGCCATGATGGCCACAAGAATAACCGGCAGGAATAAGATAGTAGTAGACGGCGGCGTAAATCCGATATACCGGAAAATCCTTTATACCTACACTAAAAATCTGCATATAGATTTTGTTGAAATCCCTGTCAGCCACGGCCAATCGACGCGCGAAGAGATGTTTAAATATTTTGACGATAAAACGGCGGGCGTGATACTGCAGAACCCCAATTTCTTCGGGGCGATAGACGACCACACCGACATAATAAAAAAGGCGCATTCAGTCGGCGCGCTTGCCATAGAATCGGCCTACCCTATTTCACTGGGGCTTCTGAAGTCGCCGCGCGAAATGGACGCCGATATAGCGACGGGCGAGGGCCAGAGCATGGGGTTAGCCCTTTCATTCGGCGGGCCGTATCTCGGCTTTATGGCCGTGAAGAAAGAATTTGCAAGGAAGATGCCCGGCAGGATCGCGGGCGCTACGGTAGACAAAAACGGCAAAAGAGGCTTTGTCCTTACGCTTCAGGCGAGGGAACAGCACATACGGCGCGAAAAGGCGACATCGAACATATGCTCCAACGAAGCGCTTTGCGCGATGAGAGCGATAATATACCTCGCCGCTTTAGGAAAAGAAGGGCTTCGCGAACTTGCCCAGTTAAACCACGACAGAGCCGAATACGCGAAGAAGCTTCTGGATAAGATAAAGGGCGTCGAAGTAAAAAAGAGCTCGCCTACTTTCAATGAATTTACGGTCCTACTGCCGAAGGACGCCGACGCGATAGCCAAGGCGATGATAAATAAAAATTTCCTCGCGGGGCTTCCGCTGGGAAGGTACTATAAAGGGATGGAGAAATATCTTCTGGTAGCGGTTACGGAGAAGCGGACCAAAAAAGAGATAGAAGATTTCGCCGCGGCATTGGAGAAGGCGTTATGAAATTAATATTTGAAAAGAGCGTAAGAGGCAGGCGGGGAATGTCTTTACCGACACCCGATGTCCCGTCGGCAAAAATAGACAGCCGTTATCTGCGCGCTAAGGCCGCGGAATTGCCGGAGGTATCGGAACTAGACCTTGTAAGGCACTTTACCAATCTCTCGCGGATGAATTTTTCAGTAGATACCAATTTTTATCCCCTTGGCTCCTGCACAATGAAATATAACCCCAAATTTACCGAAACGATAGCGAATCTGGCGGGTTTCCGGGAACTGCATCCTCTGATGGCGCAGTTTGATTACGCCGAAGGATTAGCGCAGGGGGCGCTGGAAGTTTTGTTTGACGTTGAGACATTGCTTGCGGAAATAACAGGCATGAAGGAAGTGACGACCGAGCCGCTCGCCGGGGCGCACGGCGAACTTACAGGCATAATGCTGATCGCGGCTTACCACAATCACAAAAAAAATAAGAAAAAGTATGTCCTTGTGCCGGATTCCTCGCACGGCACAAACCCGGCAAGCGCTGCGTTAGCGGGTTACGAACTTATATCTATTCCTACCGGAAAAGACGGGTGCATGGATATGGACGAATACAGATCAAAACTTACCGATGAGGTTGCGGCGGTCATGCTAACGTGCCCGAATACGCTCGGCATATTCAATACGCGTATAAAAGAGGTGGCGGACCTGGCTCACAAAGTGGACGCGCTCATGTATTACGACGGAGCCAACCTTAACGCCATAATGGGAAAGCTGCGGCCCGGAGATATTGGTTTCGACGTTATCCACCTGAACCTGCATAAGACATTTGCCACGCCTCACGGCGGAGGGGGCCCGGGTTCGGGCCCGGTGGGTGTGAATGAAAAACTAGTCGAGTATCTGCCCGTCCCGAAGGTCGTAAAGAATAAAGACGGCTCTTTTTCGCTGAAAGAACACAAGCCGAAATCGATAGGCCGTATAGCGCCTTTCTACGGAAATTTCGGCGTAATATTAAAAGCGTACGCCTACATACTGCTTTTGGGTAAAAACGGCCTCATAGAAGCAAGCGAGGGCGCGGTTTTGAATGCCAATTACTGCATGGCGCGCCTTAAGAAAGAGTATAATCTTCCTTATGACAGGACCTGCATGCACGAGTTTGTGCTTTCGGCTTCGAAGCAGCTTGAACACGGTGTCCACGCCCTGGATATTGCGAAATATCTCATAGATAACGGGATCCATCCGCCCACAGTATATTTTCCGCTTATTGTCAAAGAAGCGATAATGGTAGAGCCCACCGAGACGGAATCCAAAGAAACCCTGGACCGCTTTGTAGAAGTCATGCTTAAAGCGGCCGAGCTCTCCATAAAAGACCCGGAGGCGCTGAAGAACGCTCCCGTCACTATGCCTGTTTCGCGGCTCGACGAAGTAAAGGCGGCAAAGGATCTAAACTGCAGCCACATATGATAGCAAAAGATATATCCTTTGCGTCCGTAGAAGAAAATATCCGTTACGACGAAAGTCTGCTTGAATGCGCCGAAAATGGCATAGGCGGCGAGACGTTGAGATTCTGGGAGGGGAAGGATATTTCCATAGTATTGGGCAGGGCCTGCAAGGAGGAGCTGGAAATAAAAAAGAGCGAAGCGCGAGACGACGGCGTAAAGATAGCAAAACGCATGTCGGGAGGCGGTACAGTGCTTCAGGGGCCCGGCTGCCTTAACTATGCGCTAGTATTATCGCTTGAAAACAGGCCCGAGCTAAAAGATATAAAGAGATCATATCAAATTATACTCGAGCGCATTTGTACCGCCTTTAGCCGTATCGGTGTTAAGGCGGAATTCGAACCCATTTCAGATGTGACTACGGGCGGCAGGAAATTTTCCGGAAACGCGCAGTGGCGCCGGAAAAAGTACATGCTCCACCACGGAACAGTACTTTACGATTTTCCGATAGATAAAATAGAGCAATATCTTAAGATGCCGCCGGTCGAGCCGCCGTACAGAAAAGGCAGAAGCCACAGCGAATTTTTATGCAACGTCGGCCTCAAAAGGCCGGAAATAAAAAATGTGATAGGAGAGGCATGGGGAAGATAAGCTCTCTGATAGAGCGGGCAAAGAAAGATCCGAAACGCATAGTCCTTGCGGAGTCGTGCGACGAAAGAGTTCTCGCGGCGGCAAAGAGGATAACCTCTGAAAAGATAGCCGAGCTGGTGCTTATAGACGAGGCCGGGGCCCTGAAAAAGGCCTCGGAGCTTGCCGCGGAGATAATAGTGCCTTCGGAATATTCCCGCATAGATGAAGTAGCAAAAAAAATATATGAGCTGAAGAAGCACAAAGGGATAACCGAGAAGGACGCGAAAGCTGCCCTTCTGAAAGACCCCCTGTGCCTGGCTGCTATGCTGACGCGCTTGGGCATTGCGGATGGTTTTGTGGCGGGCGCCGCGCATATGACGAGAGATGTGGTGCGCGCGGCGATAAACTATATGGAGATAGATCGCTCCACAGCCATGGTCTCGGGAGCGTTTCTCATAGAGCTTGCCGATCCGTCGTTTGGCGCCTCCGGATTTTTTGTATTTTCGGATTGCGGGGTAGTGCCGATGCCGTCGGCGAAACAATTGGCGCGCATAGCTGTATCGGCCGGAGACCTTTTGGAGAAATTATTCGAGATAAAACCAAGGATTGCTTTTTTGACATATTCTTCAAAAGGAAGCGCCGAGGGAGAATCTGTAGAACGCGCGAAAGAGGCGGTAGTAAAGGTCAAAGAAAAGAGGCCCGATTTTATCGTAGACGGCGAATTGCAGTTTGATACTGCCACCGTGCCGGAAGTGGCGAAGCGAAAAGCCCCGGATAGCCCCATAAAAGGCGACGCGAATGTCCTTATCTTTCCGGATCTCGACGCCGGCAATATAACATATAAAGCCGTCGAGCGCCTGGCAAGGGCCACGGCAGTGGGGCCTGCTCTTTTAGGGTTCACAAAACCGGCGAGCGACCTTTCGCGCGGATCGAGCGCGGATGATATTGTAAACGCAACGGCCCTGACGGTGGTAAGGGCCCAACTGGGAATTTAATATGATAATCGTAACCGGCGCGGCGGGATTTATAGGAAGCGCCCTTCTATGGAAGCTGAACAAGGAAGGCATAGGCGATATTATCCTTGTGGATGAAGAACTCACCGCCGAAAAAAGGCCGAATATAAATAATAAGAAATATAAGGATTTTATAGAAAAAGAAAAATTCCTCGCGCTCATTTCTTCGGATAAGCTGGGGAAGAAAGCGGATGCGATCTTTCATCTGGGCGCCTGCAGCTCCACCCTTGTAGCAGATGAAGCCTATTTCAAAAAGAATAACGTAGAGTATTCAAAGAAATTAGCCGAGTACGCGCTGAAAAATAACATACGCTTCATTTACGCCTCCTCTGCCGCTACATACGGAGACGGTAGTTTCGGATATAGCGACGAGGACGAGACGACGTATAAGCTAAAACCCCTAAATGCCTATGGCCGCTCTAAACAGGAGTTCGATTTGTGGGTGCTCAAAGAATCACTTGGCGATAAGGTAGTTGGCCTTAAATATTTTAATGTCTTCGGGCCAAATGAATACCATAAAAATGATATGCGGAGCGTGATAGCCAAATCCTTCGATGAAGTCGTCAGAACGAAGAAGATGCGGCTTTTTAAATCGCACAAAAAGGAATATAAAGACGGCGAACAGAAGCGGGATTTCATATACGTCAAAGACGCCGTAGATGCGACCTACCATTTTCTTGATGGCGCCCGCGGCAAAAACGGCATCTACAATGTAGGCACAGGCCTTGCCCGCACGTGGAACGACCTGGCGCTCGCGCTTTTTGCGGCATTAGGCATGCCGCAAAAAATAGAATATTTCGACATGCCGGAGAATCTCCGCGATAAATACCAGTATTTTACCCAGGCCGACACCGCCAAGCTGAGAGTGTGCGATTATAAAAATGATTTTACGTCTCTTGAAGAGGCAGTAAGAGACTACGCCGGGTTTTTAAAGAATAAGACATATTTATGAATACGCCGCACGGCAAGGTAGCGCTGAAAAAATTACACCCGGACGCAAAAGAAAAATACACGCGGCTTTTCAGTAAAATTGACAAGAGCGCCATATCGCTCCGTTCCGGCTGCGTTATTTTAATGCCGGGCGAAAATGTCGGCGGGCACAGCACCGAAGCCGCGGAAGAACTTTTGATTATCCTCGAGGGAAAAGGTAAGCTTTCGCTCGGCGAAGCGGCCGAAGTGGATATCGAGAAGGACCACGTCGTATACATCCCGCCGAACACCCTGCACGATGTAAAAAATACGGGCAAAGAAAGCTTGAGATATGTCTTTATCACGGCCTAGAAAATTAAAGCACATATACGGCCCGGTCTCCTCGTGGCGGCTCGGCAGGTCGCTGGGGGTGGATATGCTTTCCGCCCGTAAAAAGGCCTGCACATTCGACTGTATCTATTGCCAGCTTGGCGGTTATTCTAAAAAGACGATCAAAAGGGCCTCGTATGTTCCCACACCGGAGATAATAGAAGAGATAAAAAATCTGCCAAAAGGAACAAAGATAGATTATATAACTTTTTCCGGAGGAGGCGAGCCGGCGCTAGCGAAGAATATCGGCGAGACGATTCGCGCGATAAAAAAGATAAGCAAAAAGAAAGTAGCCGTAATAACCAATGCCTCTTTGATGCAGTATAAAGACGTGAGGAAAGATCTGTCTTTCGCGGATCTTGTCGTGGCTAAGGTGGACGCTTATTCGGAGAGATCTTTCAGGAAAATAAACAAGCCCGCTAAAGGCATCAATTTTAAAGATGTGGTAAGAGGCCTCAAAATTTTCGGTAAGACGTATAAAGGCATATTTGCGCTTCAGATAATGTTTGTCCCGCAAAACAAAAAGCATTTCAAAGAGATGGCCGAAATCGCCTATGCCATACGGCCCGACGAGATAGAGATAAATACGCCCACAAGGCCCAATCCCATAAAACCGCTTTCCAAGGATGACATATCAAAGATAACGGCTTATTTCAGGGCGTTTAATAAGAAGCCGGCTCTAAAAACTAAAATCATCTCTTTGTACGAAAGCGTCCGTAAAGATGCCTCCGCGATAAGCAGAGAGGCGACGATCAAGCGCAGAGGCGCAGAAAAATAAAAAGGGGGTATTTAATGGCCAATGTAAAAAAGATGGAGTTTAAGAGCGTATGCGTTTTTAGCGTATTTAAATACTTTGGCGGTGTATTTTTGGTAGCGGGGCTCGTAATAGGCCTTTTTGGCAGCACCTTCAAGATAAATGTCGTAACGCCGCAGATCGTGAAGATATTTCCCTTTATGGCCGGCATAACCCCGGGCATACCTGCCGGCATGGTATTTGCCATCGTATACGGATTGAGCGCGGGCATAGGATTTTCCGTATTTGCGTTACTTTATAATCTATTTGCGGGTATTATGGGCGGCATCAAGTTTTTGGTAAAAGAGGAATAGCGCTTTAAGGTGGAAGATCTGAAGAGGGAACTTTCAAATAGGCTTTCCGGCATAAAGAGAGTGGCTGTTTTAGGCATAGGATCCCAGCTTAAAGGCGATGATGCCGCCGGCATTATCGCGGCGATGCGCTTAAAAGAACTTATCGCAAAAAAATCGCTGAGCCGTGACGTAGAAATTTTTATGGGCGGCACTGCCCCGGAGAATATCACAAGCGAGATCAAAAAATTCGCCCCTTCTGCCATTATTATTATAGATTCTGCCGACATAGGAAGCTCTCCCGGAGATATTGGCCTCATAGATGCCGAAGACATAGGGGGCATCTCTCTCAGCACGCACAACCTGCCGGCAACCATGTTAATAGAATATCTAAAGCAGTTTCTTAAATGCGAGGTCTGGATCATAGGCATTCAGCCAAAATCGCTCAAATTCGGCGCGGAACTCTCGCCGGAAGTCAAGGATGCCGCAGAATTGCTGGCTGACTCACTTCTCGGCATAATAGTAGGGGAGGTTTAAACCTCCCCTACTTAAAATATAGCACTCTTTACAGCCCGGCCGAAATCTGATATACTGAACGCGAAATGTGTGCCTGTAACTTCCCGCCTACACACTAGCGTGTTCGGCGGAATCCCGCAGAGGAGCAAAGCGACGTATGCGGGACAGCTTCCGCCGGAGGCGGACCAGCCTCTGGCTGGGGATAGTACTTGGCTAGGACACAAGGTGTCGTCCCGCCAAATCAAAATGCGCCCGTAGCTCAATTGATAATGAGCACATAACTTACGGAGCTATGAGGCAGCCAAGTTTGCGACGTAAGCTATAAGTGCGAATTAATCCCGCCACACGAAGTATGGCGGGAGATAGACGTTTTCGAAGAAAATGCGCCCGTAGCTCAATTGGATAGAGTAACTGGCTACGAACCAGTAGGTTGGCCGTTCGAACCGGCCCGGGCGCGCCAATAATAAAGATTTGGCGGGACCAGGCACTAAATTTTGCCACTACCATGAAACTATCACACCAACATTACATGCAGGAGGCGCTGAAGGAGGCCGCGAAGGCCTTTCGGCGCGACGAAGTCCCGGTAGGCGCCGTGATAGTGCACAAAGATAAAATCATAGCGCGCGCCCATAACCAGATAGTCACTCTTAAAGACCCAACAGCCCATGCCGAGATGATAGCCATTACGCAGGCTGCCGATCATCTCAAAAACGAAAGATTGATAAATTGTTCGCTCTATGCGACAATAGAGCCTTGCGCAATGTGCGCGGGCGCAGCGGTGCTCGCGCGGATAGAAAAAATCATATACGGCGCCGATGATCCGAAAACCGGAGCGTGCGGCTCCGTCATGAATATCGCGTATAATAAAAAACTTAATCACAGGATAGAAGTAACGGGCAGCATAATGCGCGAAGACTGTACCGGTTTACTGAAAGAGTTTTTCAAAAAGAAACGATTCGCAGGGAGGGGAGCATGACGCAAAAGATCGCATTCATAGCAGCGATCGTTTTACCGCTGTGGAATATTCCGCTTATTGTAAGGATCGTAAAAAGAAAGTCTTCCAAAGATATCAGTATCTATTGGGTGCTAGGGGTTTGGACATGTTTTTTATTGATGGCGCCGGAGGCCTTTCGTTCTCCCGATCCTGTTTGGCGGGCATTTAATATTATGAATCTTATACTTTTTACCGCCGTTGTTATTGCAGTATTAGCTTATCGGAAAAAAGGAGGTGTCGAATGACAATTGAAATGATGCGCCAGGCGCTGGGCTGGTGTTCTATAATCAACATTGGATTACTCCTCTGGTGGTTTATTGCCATTACGCTGTTGCACGATTGGGTCTATCGATGGCATACAAAATGGTTTAAGTTGTCGGTAGAGAAGTTCGATGAGATCCACTACGCGGGCATAGCGTTCTTCAAGGTGGGCCTATTCTTTTTCAATATTGTTCCGTATTTCGCATTATGCATCGTTGGGTGAGGAGCGGCCCCGCCTAAAAAATCTGTACAACGCGCTATTTGTTATGCGATAGACAATAGCCATTAAACACGTATACCGGGATGGTTATTTATGCTGGATGTAGAGATACATTTATTAATAGCAAGCCTCGCACTATTTCTCCTGGCAATAGTCATTGCCGTTACCCAACACATCAGAATATTGCCGCAGGTTTCATTATCATATCAGCTTGGATGGAAAAGTCCTAAAAAGGGAACAAATAAAGAAAGAAGAATTTACCTCCGCCATAAAACCTTACTGAGGGCGAAGTATAAAACTGATGCAGAACAAGGCATATCCTGGATTAGCGATATAAGCAGAGGCGGGTTACGGCTTTTCTTAGCTAATAAAACTTGCACAATCGGCGCTCCGCTGCAAATAGAAATTGACCTGCCCCATTCCCAAAAACCAATATCTGCTCAAGGTAATATCGTTTGGATGAAAGAGGGTGAGGCCGGGCTTAATTTCAGCGACGTGAAGCAATATGACGTAAATCGGATTATCCAATATATTGGCGAGAAAGAACGACACGGTAATTAGGGAATTATAAACGTTTTCCGGCCTCGACCGGGAAAATATTCGTGTACTCCGAACCCCCCCCGGGCATTATTTGCCCGGGGTTTTTATTTGGAACCCGCCGGACCTTGCCAACCCGCCTTCCGTGAGGTATACTTGGAGGAATAAGGAGCAGGGATTATTCCTTGTCTCTTTCTCTTTTATGATGTATACTACCGAAAGAGCCGAAAGACACGCGATAGCCGGGCGCGTATAGCTTGGAAATACAAAAGGGAGATTATAATGGCATGGATGAAAAATAGGCGTAGGCGGTATCTCGTCAATAAAAAAATGCAGCTCCAATTCACGATTCTTTTAATAATGCAGGCGGTAATCCCTACTGCAATACTCGGGAGTTCGATATATGTTATGCATAGGATTTACCAGTCCTCTTTGCAGCAATTAATCGGCGTCTCTGTTAACCTGAACACTCAGACCCAGAACATGTTGTATGCTTATATAGTGAGCTTGTGCCTGTTTCTCATAATTTCAGTTACGCTATTAATGTTTTTAGGAATACGTTTTACTCATCATGTAGCCGGCCCGCTTTATAAACTTGAGATGAATATTGATAAACTTGCTAAGGGAGAAAAAATCGAACCAATTTACTTCAGAAAAGGCGACATGGTAGATAATATCGCCGATAAGTTTAACATTATTGCCGAGAAACTTAACTTGCTAAAACATTAGCCAGAATATGCATAAAGAATCCGGATTTACCTTAACGGAAATAATGGTTGTCCTGTTAGTCATGGGGCTTCTTGTAGTTATTGCGATTCCCAACATAAGCAAGACAGCCAATACTACAAGAGCGGCGATCTGTATAAACAACTTGCGTCAAATAGACAGTGCCATAGACAGATGGGCCGTAACAAACAGCATTAATACCGGTACTTCTATTACTGCCCAGCAAGAGACGGAGATATACACTTATATACGCAGTGGCATGCCAGTGTGTCCTTCCAGGGGCATTTATACCATGGGTACAGTAGGGAGCTATCCACAAGTAACATGCAATATAGCCGGCCATGCATTGGATTGAAAATAGGGACGCAGTTTAACACAGGGGGCAAGGATTATTTCTTGCCCCCGTATTTTTTAAGATAATCGGTGCCGTCCTACAAGATAATCGGTGCCGTCCTACAAAGATAATCGGTGCCGTCCTACAAAAGATAATCGGTGCCGTCCTACAAAGTGCCACCCTACTGAAGATAATCGGTGCCGTCCTACAAAGTGCCACCCTACTGAGGATAACTCCCACATGCTCACCTTGCCAATCCGCCTTCCGTGGGGTATACTTGGAGGTAAGTGAAGGAGGGATGATGAAAAAAAGATTATGGGGCGCTACTATTATCGGCGTAATCGAAGTTTTGTTTGGTCTATATGGTTTTAATTTATTAGTGCAGACATTGACTTATGAAGGCAGGACCGGCAAAGTCCTGGGTATGGGAGGCCTTCTTTTGCCGATTTATGTCGTGTGGACATGTTTTGTTCTTCTCGGGCTCGGCATGTTGCTGCAAAAAAAGGCCGCACTAATTATTCATTTGGTTTTTATTGTCTTTGCAACTTTAGCGCTCATCTTCACAACGGTTTTTGTAATAGGAGAATTTTATGCAGGCCTATGTATGATGATGGGCTGGTGCATAATTGTAGCGATCCCGCTTATATATTACCTCACCCGCCCCAAGATAAGGGAGCAGTTCAGATAACCTGCGGACCTTGTCAACACGCCTTCTATGAGGTATAATTGGGGGTAAATGGGGGGATTTATGGAAATATCGCAGCAAGCAATTTTAATAGCCGGGGCAACTCTTTTTGTGCTATTGCTTATCGTGGTTTTAATAATCAGGCATCTATTGAAAAGAATATCAGATTTAACTGACCAATCTCTATATTTTAGGCGAGCAAGCGAAAAACAGGATAGGCTTGTCCGGCTTCTGGAGGAAGTGTTGGCTGATCGAGTGGGAAAGCCGGCGAAGTAAGAGAGCAGTTTACATAGGAGGATACTATGTGCAAGACCTGCGCGGCTCATAAAAAGAAGGCGAAGAAGAAGGGCAAGAAAAGGAAGTAAGCTGCGAGTCGTTCCCCGTATGCAAACCCCAGGATTATCATCCTGGGGTTTTATTTATAATGAAGATGTTGATAAACTGCCGATTTCGTGCTAGAATATAAACCTATTCGATTTAGTATTCTACGCAAAGGTGGGCTTATCTGTTAAAAAAGTAGTTTTTAATAAGAAAAAAAGTGGAAAACGTTAAACAGGGTTTAAGAGTTAAGTTTGGTAGCGGCAGGCAAAGGGGATTTATAGAGCAATCCCTTATTGCCCTAGATACAAAGATTCCTGAGCTCGCAAAAATGTGTAATGTTTGCGAGAGAACATTACGTGACTGGAAAAGAGAAAAATATAATATAAGTTTTGGTTCTTTGAAAACAATATGTGATAAAAAAGGAATGGTCATCCCAAAAGATATAGGACTGTTATCTGAGTATTGGAGTACTAAAAAGGCATCAAAATTAGGCGGAAAGAGATATGTGGAACTTTATGGTCCGCCGGGAACAGAAGCGGGAAGATCAAAAGGGGGACGTGTAACTCAAGAGATATTTCGTTCAAATCCAGGATTAAGAAAGGAAATCGCCCTTAAAAGTAGAAAGAAAATTAAATACCCAAAAAAATCAGCAGCTTTGGCCGAGTTTATCGGGATTATGTTGGGCGATGGAGGCATGGGGAACGGATATCAATTCAAAATTTCATTTAACCGAAAGGCAGATGTAGAATACGCAGATTACATTCAGAGATTAATACGCAGGCTGTTCGGCGTATCCTCAACTGTGAAAATTCGTGAGAAATACGGTAGCGGTGATATTATCGTATCGGGTAGGAATTTAGTGGAGTTTCTTATTGGTTGTGGTATAAAAGAAGGAAATAAAGTAACAGGCAGAATTGATATTCCTCAATGGATAAAGAGTTCGAAAAAATATAAGATCGCGTGTTTAAGAGGCCTTATAGATACGGATGGATGTTTTTATTCCCATAGTTATATTGTTAATGGTAAAAACTACAAGTATTTAAAAATGTGTTTTACAAGTTATTCTGCGCCTCTTCTCAAATCCGTAACTGCTATTTTAGAAGACATCGGCCTGCGGCCTAAGAATACAGCAAAAAATAGGGTTTACTTGTACAGCTTGGATCAATTGAATAAATATTTCAAAAAGGTGGGGAGTAGCAATCCTCGCTATTCGAATATTTACAATAATTTTTGTAAGTCTTTATAATCAAACAAATTACGGAGAGGTAGGCCAGTGGTTTAAGCCAGCGGTTTGCTAAACCGCCATACGCTTGAAAAGGTGTATCGAGAGTTCAAATCTCTCCCTCTCCGCCATTTTAAGTGGGGCTTGCTTGAAATAAATATCGAGCTGGATTATGAAAAGAGATAACAATGCGCGCGTCTTTACCATAGGCATCACCGCAAAGATGTTAGGTGTCTGCCCTGCGACGCTGAGAATCTGGGAAAGAAAAAAGTTGATAAAGCCGGCGCGCATAGGGAAGAACAGATTTTATTCTCAGTGCGATATCGATAAATTGGACCACATAAAGAGCCTCTTGCAGAAAAATCATATAAACATAGAAGGAGTTAAAAAAATACTGGAGACAAAAAGCTGCTGGCAGATTAAAAAATGCAAACCCAAAGAAAGAAAAGCCTGCTCGGTCTATCTCAAATACGGCCGTTCGTAAATACCCCCACCTTTTTCATTCCTTAGCTTATTAAATCAAGTGTAGCGTAAAATATACACCGGTGCACATATATCTACAGATGCGGCCTATCTATTAGCTTTACACCTGTAAATACCATTGCTATGTAACCTGTAAATATAATTGATACATAGAGATGCGAATTATTTCTCGGCAGCGGCAATGTTGGCACGGAAATTGCTTATAAGTAGTTGCGTAGGGATAACTGTCCTGATGATGGGAGCAGGGTTCTTTAAAAGAAAAAAGAAAGTATAACGGAAAAAGGGAGAAAATCATGAAAATAGCGGAGAGTCGGGCAAAGATAATTTTTGTATTTTGCTTAGTGCTTGCGGCCATGTTCATATCATCGGCGCCAGCCCATGCAATTTTGCTTCACAGCGCTTCTTTAAGAAATGGCGATTATGGCACAGGGGCTGTAATTAATACCTTCCCGCCGCCGTATTCGGGGACCGTTGGACACGGTGGTTCACCTGGTGTTCCCGGTGTAGTCAGTGGACCTAGCGGAACGACGTTTACTCCGACTGAAACTAGTGGCCGGTCTAATGGGCTGGTGAACTTCGCTACACCATATGGTGCAGAACAACAACAATTCAGATCTACCGGAACGGTCTCTTTTTTGTTTAGCGCAAGCAGAGCCTTACATGCTAGCGGTGGACTAATGGGTGATAATTTAGGGTTTACCACGTTTCACAATGGACAGGGAACATGGGGCGGCCATGCCACCCGTGTTGCCAACGGAGCCGGTACCGCAGATGATCAAATTAGCATATTCTGGAATACCTGGCATAACAATCTTTGGGACCCGCATTCAACGGTCGTTCTTGAGTATGACAGGGTTTATGATCTGGGTTTTGCCTGGGGTGGCACTACGAATACATTTGAGATGTGGGTCGATGGAGTTCTTGCCGGCTCAACTGTAATAACGCCGGGCTATTTTTTGCCCTATGGGAAGACTACCAGTGGGGTTAATTTTGGGTTAGGAGATAACCATGAGCGTGGTTATGATGCATATAACTCGACAACCGGCGTTACTTATGCCGACCTCAACATCTGGAATGAATATCGCGCGTTTGGCGATACCGTAGCTCCTGGCGTAATCCCGGAACCATCCTCAATGCTTCTTTTAGGCACGGGCCTTTTGGGAGCGGGAATATTTAAAAGGAAAAAGAGAGTTTAATAAGAAAGGGAGGAGGAAATGAAGAAATTTGCAGTTGTTTTAAGCGTAATAGGGTTAATTCTCATTGGCGGACAAGCGCACGCTGTTATCGATATCCCTGTTTTGGCCTTGGGAGATGGATACTTTAACGATGGCCCGATGTCTTGGGATTCGTTTGTGCAAGGATCAAATTCGATTTCCGCGCATTATCAATTTTGGGGTTATGGCGATAGTTTTACCCGAAACACAGGTTATACCCAGTTTGGCCTGGGATCCGCTCCGGCAGTAGCTAACATCACCTCTGTATCATTAAATCTCAATTTACTCAGCGCGTATCTTACTAGCCCAACCGCGACATCAGGAGGCGTTTACCACGTTTCAAATTCAACCGGAGCTACAGGCAACGCGTCCCAGCGGCTCGGGGGAAATGAATTTGTGGCCTCAATAATGCCGGCCATGTCTCCGGGATGGAATTCCTTTGATGTCACGAGCCTTATAACAAATGACATAACAAATGGCTATAGCTGGTCAGCATTCAGTTTCAATCCCAATGAGTCCGGTACTTACGACAACAGGTATACCGGTTTCGCTTTTTCAAGCGCTGAAGCAGAAGCGCCCGCGTATTTACGGTTTACAACATCCGGGTCCAACGGAACAGACGGCGGCGTCGTCCCGGAACCCTCCTCAATGCTTCTTTTAGGCACGGGCCTTTTAGGAGCGGGGTTCTTCAGGAGAAAGAAGAAAGCGTAATATTAAATAAATCAACATAATGAAGGGGCAGGGATTATTCCTTGCCCCTTTTTTGCCGGTTTATGGTACAATGTACGTGCACTACAGGAAGTATTTTAATATGAGCACTTATTTCGGATGCGGTTCGAATTGATATTGACCGCGTCCGCCATTTTTTTGCTTACCCCACCCCCCCCACTTCTCCAAAAATTTTAAAATAATTGAAAGAAAATAGCCTTCTCATACGTATATATAGGTAAAGGGAGGTAAAACCATGTCTAATGCATTAATTTCCCAGGAATTAATCGAAAGGAAAATTTATATAATCAGAGGGCAAAAGGTCATGTTAGATAGAGATCTCGCTGACCTATATGGAGTCCCGACAGGACGTTTAAATGAGCAGGTACGGCGCAATATAAAAAAATTCCCCCATGATTTCATGTTTCGGCTAACTGACAAGGAGGCGAAAAGTTTGATATCGCATTTTGCGATATCAAAAAGGGGTGGCACGAGGCACCTTCCATATGCCTTTACAGAACAAGGGGTTGCGATGCTTTCAAGTGTCCTTACGAGTGATAGGGCAATAGATGTAAATATTGCCATAATGCGCGCCTTTGTCAGATTTCGAAGGATGATCTCAGCCCATAAAGAACTAGCACAGAAGTTGGCCGAACTAGAGAAAAAGATAGAAAAGCATGACGTAGAGATTATAGCTATTTTTGAAGCTATAAGACAACTTATGGAACCTATGCCCAAGAAGGAAAGGTCAAAGATAGGGTTCCACGCCAAGTAACTGCGTTATTGTACTCCTCCGCCATTTTTTTAGCATTCGTAAATAATTAGTTTACGAATAGTTACAACGCAGGAAAAATCTAAACCCTTCTTATGCCCATTCAGTGTCTGTCCAACCTTTCAACATGTCCATCCAAATCCACATTATTTGTCATAGTTTGTCATAGCAATTACACATAAACAATGTTGGCACGGATATTGCTTACATTAATATTGTAGCGGTATCTTTAAATATAATTAATGCACAAATGAGAGGAAATGATGAAAAAATATGTGATTTTGATTCTTATAGTTGCAGTTTTTATATGTGCCTTAGAAAAAGAGGCGCATGCACTGGTCGATCTAGACGGATCTTTAGAGTGGACATTTGGGGGTGGGTTAACGCCGAGTTATACTGTTTATACAAATAGCGATAGCAGGTGGTACGGGCGAATGTATAATGTACAAAATATTTCTCCGTACGTCTGGACATATCCCGCCTCGAGCCCTATCGATGGAGGCATATTTCTTAATACTAGCTATCAGGGGTCCGATACGTTCGGTTTAAGCCAGGCCAGCGGGCAGTGGAATTCCACCAATGGGAATGGAGTAATTTCGGCTACCGCCGTCGCCCCAAACCTTACTACGGACGCGACTGTCTTAACCAAACTGTCAGCAACGCTCTATTTCCAAAATCGTGACTCCTTTCCGGCATTTTCATACGCGTATGATTTTTCTGGTACGACAGATTCTCTAGGAGATGAGTATCTCGCCTATGTGTATTGCTCATTGTCTTATGCAGACTTTCGCCCTCCTATTTACGAGACCTACGTATATACAGACCACGTCCCAACGCACGATACATATCGAGATCAAGTGACATATTTCAGTGGCAGCGGTGCCAATCTGACTCTTGATGGCGGGAGCGGGACGCAGTCATTTGGACCATATTCATCTGGTAGCGCCGGTTCAACCACATGGTTTCTCAATTACGAGTTCGGGATCCAGGCCAAAGATCGCATGTCGACTGCGTCGGATCGCGGCGTCGTCCCCGAACCATCCTCGATGCTTCTTTTAGGCATGGGCCTGATGGGAGCGGGAGTATTTAAAAGGAGGAAGAAGTGAGGAAAATTTTATCTGTTTTAGGCATAGCAGGATTAATCCTTATTGCGGGATCTCAAGCGCACGCTTTGATCTATACGCCAGTGGAATACGAGTACAATAGTGACCTGACCCCAGAAGTTGTACCAGTTCTTATGCTACTGCTATCGTTTCTGGAGCAGGCGGCCGATAGCCAAGAGAGCTGTGCGGCCTGAGCGTATTATATAATCTCCTCCAGCGTTCCACAAGCGTTTTTGCTTCAAGT
>JAZDNG010000014.1:0-35135 GCA_043800065.1 Candidatus Omnitrophota bacterium | reverse complement strand
GGTCGAGATGGTCATGCCCGGAGACAATGTCCAGTTTGAAGTAGAGCTCATAACGCCTATCGCTATGGAGAAGGAACTCCGCTTCGCCATAAGAGAAGGCGGCCATACGGTAGGAGCCGGAGTCGTAACGGAAGTAATAGCTTAACCCTTCGACGCGGCCGCTAAGGGCGGCCTTGCTCAGGGTTATGGTGAGCAGGGTCGAACCATAAAGGGAAAAATGACACACGAACAGCAGAAGATAAGAATAAAATTAAAGGCTTATGACCACAGGCTTCTTGATCTCTCGACGCAGGACATAGTCGAAACGGCAAAGAAGACCGGGGCGAGTATATCGGGTCCCATACCGCTGCCAACGCGGCATGAGATATTCACCGTTTTACGGTCTCCGCATGTTGATAAAAAGTCGAGAGAACAATTTATGCTAAAGACGCACAAGAGATTGATAGATATCATCAATCCTACGGCAAAGACTATTGATGCGTTGAGAAAGCTGGATTTGCCGGCCGGCGTCGATGTAGAGATTAAATAAGAAAGCTGAGAAATGGCTAACGGCATACTAGGTAAAAAGATAGGGCAAACCCAACTTTACACCGAAGGCGGTGCGCTTGTATCGGTAACGGTTATAGAGGCCGGACCCTGCACTATTTTGCAGATTAAAGAGCCGGCAAAAGATAAGTATATGGCAATTAAGCTGGGCTTTGAGAATAAGCGCGAAAAAAATACAAATAAGCCCGACATGGGCAATTTTAAAAAGGTCAATTCTGCGCCCAAAAGATTTGTGCGGGAGATACGCGTTGCCTCTTTGGAAGGATACAGCGCAGGCGGCGAAATAAAGGTAGATATATTTCATAAGGGCAGCTTTGTAGATATAGTAGGCACTTCAAAAGGCAAGGGTTTTCAGGGAGGAATGAAGCGATGGAATTGGCACGGTAGCTGGGGCGGGCACGGCTCTATGCACCATAGGCGAGTAGGCTCCATAGGCGCATCATCGTTTCCTTCGAGGGTGGTAAAAGGTCATCACATGCCCGGACATATGGGCAATGAGAGGGTGACAATCCAAAACTTAGAAGTAATAGAGGTAGATACTGATAAGAATTTACTCGTTGTAAAAGGTACTGTACCCGGGCACAATAATTCATTTTTGACTATCCATCAGTCCAAGAAAAGGACCGGCGCAGCTAAGTCGGGGGCGGCACAAGCAGCGGCGAAAGCCAAGAAGGAAACGAAAGCAAAGAAAGGCCCGGCGGCTCCAAAAGCAGCGCCGAAGAAGTAGCCCTTCGACTGGCGCTCAGGGCTATGCCGAGCGAAGTCGAGGTATAAGGGATAAAGCATGTCAAAGCTAACCATATATAATACAAAAGGTAAAGAAGTGGGGTCGGTAACCGTGGACGACGCCTTTGTATCAAAAAAGGTAAACAAAGGTGTACTATACCAGGTCATAAACCTTTATCAGGCCTCCTTGCACAGGGGTACGCACAAGGCAAAGACTAGAAGCGAAGTAGCAGGAAGCGGCAGAAAACTCTGGCGTCAAAAAGGCACGGGCCGCGCGCGTATAGGCAGCATAAGAAGCCCCATTTGGAGAGGCGGCGGGATAGTATTTGGGCCGAAAGTGCGAAGCTACTCCTATTCCGTTCCACAAAAAGCTAAGCGGTTAGCTCTTTTAGAAGCCGTGAAATCTAAAATACAGGATAAGGATATAGTAATTTTTGATAAGATTAACATTGAAACACCGAAGACCAAGGAGATGCTGGGAATAATAAAGTCCCTCAAGCTGGACAAGAAATGTCTTATGGTACAGGAAAAGTTTGACGGAAATATAAAATTAGCATCGCGCAATATAGCAAATTTTTCATTGGCAGAGCGAAGAAATATGAATGCGCTTTTAGTGCTCGGGCATAATAAATTAGCTATATCCGAAGAGGCATTTTCAAATCTGCTCAAAGGAAATAAATAGATATGAAGAAACCGTACGAGGTATTAAAATCCGCTCTTCAGACAGAAAAGGGCGCCATGATGAGGCCGCAAAACAAATACCTTTTCTGGGTTGATAAGAGCGCTAACAAAATAGAGATCAAAAATGCCGTTGAGTCGATCTACAGGGTGACGGTAGAAAAAGTGAACACCGAAATGGCCAGGGGCAAGAATAAGCGCGTCAGATATGCGATGGGGAAAACCCCGGACTGGAAGAAGGCCATAGTGCAGGTCAAGAGCGGCGACAAAATAGATATAGCTTAAAGTTAAAGAGGATAAAATGGGTATTAAAATATATAAGCCGACATCACCGGGAATAAGGTTTGTCAAAGGATTCGATTTTAAGGAATTGACAAAAAATGCAAGGCCGGAGAAATCCCTGCTTGTCCCGCGCAAAAAGACAGGCGGCAGGAATTCTTCAGGCAGGATAACATCGCGCCATAGAGGCGGCGGCCATAAGCAGATGGTAAGGATTATAGATTTTAAACGGGATAAATACAACATACCCGCGAAAGTCGCCTCTATACAGTATGACCCCGTGCGAAGCGCCAGGATAGCGCTTTTACAGTATGCCGATGGAGAAAAGAGATATATCATAAGCCCGCTCGGGTTAAGAGTAAATGACGAGATAGTATCCGCTCCCATCGCGGAGATAAAGATAGGCAACGCCATGGAACTCAGAAATATTCCACCCGGCATCCCTATATATAATGTAGAATTAAAAAAGAGGAAGGGCGGCCAGATCGCAAGATCGGCCGGCAATTCATGCCTCATAATGGCGAAGGAAGGCGATTATGCGCACGTGAAATTGCCGTCGGGCGAAATCAGACTGATATCTCTTGATTGTTACGGCACAATCGGACAGGTGAGCAATGTCGAAAATGACGCTATAAGCCTGGGAAAGGCCGGCAGGTCCAGATACCTGGGCATAAGGCCGTGGTCCAGAGGGGTTGCTAAGAATCCGCACGACCATCCGATGGGCGGCGGCGAAGGGAAAAGCTCGGGCGGCAGGCATCCGACAACACCTTGGGGTAAGATTACAAAAGGCCTTAAGACGCGAAAGCGTAAATTATCCGATAAGTACGTACTAAAAAGAAGGAAATAAATAAATGTCAAGATCTACCAAAAAAGGCCCATACGTTGACCAGAGGCTTTTAGAAAAAGTACAAAACATGCTGAAGTCGGGAAGCAAAAAACCGATCAAGACGTGGGCGCGATCTTCTACCATCACGCCCGATTTTGTAGGGCTTACGCTTTCAATACATAACGGCAGAAAATTTATCCCCGTATTCGTGACCGAGAATATGGTCGGACATAAACTGGGCGAGTTTGCGCATACGAGGACGTTCAGAAAACACAGCGCCCATACAGAAGTATCAAGAGAATTAACATGATCGCAAGGGCTGTTACAAAATATGTCAGGATTCCCCCCAGGAAGGCAATGTTGGTTACAAGGCCCCTCAAGGGGTTATCAGTGCCCAGGGCATACGCGTTGCTCGCCGGCATAAAAAAGAAGGCGGCCCGTTTCATAAATTTGACATTGAGATCGGCTGTGGCCAATGCCCGTAGAAAAGACCAGCATTTAGATGAATCGGATCTTTACATTTCGAAGATCACCGCTGACGGCGGGCCAATGCTGAAAAGGTTTAGAGCCGGCAGCATGGGCAGGGCGTTTACAATAAGGAAGCGTACGTGCCACCTGACCGTTCAGCTTGATGTAAAAGAGAAGCCTAATGTAGAAATAACATCGGCCAAAAAGTCCGCCAAGTCGAAAGCTGTACAGCCAAAAGCCGTAAGGCCCAAGGATGTAAAGCCGCGCCCGACTAAGCTAGCTACAAACCCCGTTAGACGTCATAAAACTAGCTCGTAAAGGTAATGCATGGGCATGACAAACTATTGGACGTCTAACGGGGCAAAGAGAGAACGGAGGTAATTTAAGTGGGACAGAAGGTTCATCCACATGGTTTTAGGTTAGGCTATATAAGAAATTGGGAATCTATGTGGTTCGCAAAATCCAAAAAAGATTTCGGCGAATTCATAGAAGAAGATCGAAATATAAGAAAATATGTCAAGAAGAGCCTCTCGCAGGCAGCAGTTGCTAAGATAGAGATATTCCGCGCCAGCAATAAGGTCAGGCTGAATATATGGTCGGCACGCCCCGGCATCATCATAGGGAGAAAGGGCGCTGAGATAGACAGGCTGAGAGACGAACTTCAGGAATTGACAGGCAAGCAGATATTTTTAGATATAAAAGAAGTTAAAAGTCCTTCTACTAACGCCCAGCTAATATCGGAAAATATTGCGCTGCAGCTTGTAAGAAGGATACCGTTCAGGCGGGCGATGAAGAAAGCCGTTACAGTCGCGATGGATCAAGGCGCGCAAGGCATCAAAATAAGATGTTCCGGACGCCTCGGTGGAGCGGAAATTGCAAGAAGCGAAAGTTACATGGTAGGGAAGGTTCCCCTGCAGACTTTGCGAGCGGATATAGAATACGGTTTTTTTGAAGCGCTTACTACTTATGGTTTAATAGGCGTGAAGGTATGGGTATGCAAAGGCGAAAAGGAGCCTTTATATAGTGAGGAAAGGAAAATAAGAAATGGCGTTGATGCCAAAAAGAGTTAAATTCAGAAAACAACAAAAAGGGAAACGCCGCGGAATAAGTTATAGAGGCTCCTCTGTTTCTTTCGGCGAATTCGGACTTCAGGCACTCGAAAATGCCTGGATGAGCGACAGGCAGATAGAGGCTGCCCGTGTCGCGCTCATGAAGGTAACGAAAAGAGGCGGCAAGACCTGGGTTAGGATATTTCCGGACAAGCCGATAACGAAAAAGCCGGCGGAAACGAGAATGGGAAAAGGAAAAGGCATGCCCGAAAAATGGGTGGCAGTAATAAAAAGAGGCAGAATATTATTTGAACTTGAGGGAGTGCCCGAAGAACTCGCGAAAGACGCCCTAAGATTAGCGGCACATAAACTTCCGTTCCGCACGAGATGCGTTTCAAGGAGCCGCATATAATGAATCCCGTTAGACCTCTTAACAGACATTGCCTAGAGGTCAAAGCGGTGGCATTTAGTAAAGACATAGGTGCGCACGACAAAAATCTGAAAATATTTTAAGGGAAGTTGGAGGTCTAACGGGATGAAAGCTAAGATAAATGAACTAAGGCAATTGGACGCCAATGAGATGCGCGAAAAGGTGGATGCGATGGAAAAAGAACTATATAATCTAAGATATCAGGCCTCTACTTCGCAGGTTGAGAAGCCCCATAGAATAAAAGAGACACGAAGGGAAATAGCTGTATACAAAACCCTTATAAGAGAAAAGGAATTGGCAAATGCCAAACGATAACACGCAAAAAAGGACTTTGATTAAAACCGGCGCTGTGGTAGGCGATAAGATGCAAAAGACCATTATCGTACGTATAGACAGGGTGACTCATCATCCAAAATATAATAAGATTATGCATAAAAGCGTTAAAGTGAAAGCGCACGATGAAAAGAATGCTGCCAAGACAGGCGACACCGTAAAGATAATGCAAGTAAGGCCTATATCGAAAGATAAGCGGTGGAAGCTCTTGGAGATAATTAACCCTTCGACTCGATAATATTTTAAAAAGCGAAGAGCGCTCAGGGTTAATGCTGAGCTAAGTCGAAGCATTAATAAATCATAAGGTGAAAAGATGATACGGATGCGTACAATACTGGACATAGCAGATAATACCGGCGCAAAAAGGGCCTCTTGCATAGGGGTGCTCGGGCGCGGTGACAAGCACCACGCCGGCATAGGAGATATTATAACGGCTAATATAAAGGAATCTACGCCGGATGCCATTGTTAAAAAAGGCGAAGTGGTTAAAGCTGTGGTAGTCAGGACTGCGAATAAAATACGCAGAGCCGACGGATCCTATCTTAAATTTGATAATAATGCGATAGTCATCATAGATTTACAGAGAAACCCCCGCGGCACGCGGGTATTTGGGCCCGTGGCGAGAGAATTGCGCGACAAGAATTTTATGAAGATAGTTTCGCTGGCGCCGGAGGTAGTGTAAGATGATATTTATAAGAAAGAACGACACTGTAAAAGTCCTGACCGGTAAGGATAGAGGCAAAACCGGCAGGGTTCTAATGGTTTTACCGAAAAAAGACAGGGTCCTGGTGGAAGGGGCAAATTACGTAAAGAAACATGCGCGGCAGACGCAGCAGAACCAAAAGGGCGGTATTATACAAAAGGAAATGCCGCTCCATATTTCTAATGTAATGCTTATGTGTAAGAACTGCAATAAGCCCACAAGGCCGGAGACAAAGACCGCTCTTGGCGGCAACGACAAGACAAGAATATGTAGAAAGTGTAAGGAGATAATCGGTTAAATGGCAAGGTTAAAGGATAGGTTTGACAAAGAGATAGCGCCCCGGATGAAAGAACGGTTTAACTATTCTAATATCTGGCAGGTACCGCAAGTTAAAAAAGTCGTGATAAACATGGGGCTCGGCGAAGCAGCTCATGACAACAAAGTCATAGAAGAGGCTATCGTAGAGCTAGGCTTAATAGCGGGCCAGCGGCCTGTTATAACCAAAGCCAAAAAGGCTATAGCGAACTTCAAGATCAGAAAAGGTTCAACGGTAGGATGTAAAGTCACCCCTAAGAAAAGATAAGATGTACGAATTTCTAGATAGGCTCATTTCCATAGTTATACCCAGGATAAAAGACTTTCGCGGCCTTTCGCCCGATTCGTTTGACGGCCGCGGTAATTACGCCTTTGGACTTACGGAACAGATCGTGTTTCCCGAAGTGGATGCCGACAAAGTCACCATGGTCAAAGGTATGGATATCATAATCACGACATCGGCCGGGACTGACGATGAAGCCAAGGAATTGTTGGCGCTCATTGGTATGCCATTTCGAAAAACACAAGGATAGAGAAAGAATTTTATGGCAAAACAGTGCTTAATAGAAAAGTGTAAACGCGAACCTAAATTTAAGGTTAGAAAATACCACAGGTGCAGGCTCTGCGGCAGAAGAAGGGGATATATGCGGAGATTCGAATTATGCCGTATATGTTTCAGGGAACTTGCTCTTCGGGGCGAAATACCGGGCATAGTAAAAGCAAGCTGGTAGATTTGCCTTAGGAAAAAGTGATATAAAATAGAGAGGGAATAGATGCCAGTTACCGATCCAATAGCTGATATGTTGACGATTATCCGTAACGGTTCACGCTCAAAAAGAGAAAAGGTCGATGTCAAGCGCTCGAACCTTACAGAGGACATACTTAAAATATTCAAACGTGAAGGTTACATAAGCAATTTTAAACCCATAGAGGATAAAAAGCAGGGAGTAATAAGGGTTTACCTGAGGTACAACGAGGACAAATCACCCGTTATAACAGAAATAAAAAGGATTTCTAAACCTGGATTAAGGGTATATGTCCCAAATACTAATATTCCAAGAGTACTTAGCGGATTCGGTATAGCCGTATTATCTACTTCGCGCGGAGTTATGACCAACAAAGATGCGCGAAGAGAAAAGATCGGCGGCGAAGTCCTCTGCTACGCTTGGTAAGCGAGACCATAACTTACGGAGATAAGGTAATACAAAATTGCGACGTAAGTTATATGGTCGAGCTTATCCTTGACATTTCGCGAAAACAAAATGTCAAGGGTTAAATTCGCCCGAACTATACTAGAAAGAAAGGAAACAACTTACGGAACTAAGGTGACGTAAGTTGTGGGTTCATTTAATATGGCGAGATTAGGAAAAAAACCGATAGATATCCCCGGCAATGTAAAAGTGAACATTGATAAGGGTGTTGTGCTCATCGAAGGTCCGAAAGGCAAATTAGAGCACAAAATTCCAAGTCCCATAGCCGTAAAAGTGGAAAATAATCAGGTGAAGGTGGAATGCCCCTCTGATTTAAAGCCGGACATGTCCCTGCACGGTTTGACGCGCACCCTTATCAATAACATGATAAAAGGGGTGGTTGACGGCTATCAGAAAGAGCTTGAAATAAGAGGCGTAGGTTATAAAGCGCAGATAGTCGGAAAGAGCCTAAGCGTTGCTTTGGGATTTTCGCATCTCATAGAGTATCCCATACCTGAAGGGGTTACGGTCGAGACGCCCAAACCGACGCATATCGTAATCAAAGGCATAGATAAAGTAAAGGTCGGCAAAGTCGCCGCCGAATTGCGCGCTTACTATAAGCCAGAGCCGTACAAAGGCAAAGGTATAAGGTATGTCAACGAATTTGTCAAGCACAAGGCCGGCAAGACCGTTGCGTAATCCACCCCGTTAGACTTTTTAACGGGCAATGTTAGCGGTGTAGCATATAGCATCAAATAGTGCGTCGGCATAGAAGACAAAAGTCTAAAAAATAGCTTAAGTCAGCAGAAAGTCTAACGGGGTAAAATGAGTAATCTAAAAGAGAACGCGCGTATAAAAAAGCATTTGAGATTGCGGCAAAAAGTAGCGGGCAATAAAGAGCGGCCGCGAATGGTCGTGCACCGGAGCCTCGCAAACTTACACGTTCAATTTGTAGATGATATAAACCAGAAGACCGTCTATTCTATTTCAACGCTGGATCCTAAGGTTAAAAGCCAGATAAAATACGGCGGCAACATCAAGGCTGCGGAAACGTTGGGCATCCAGGCAGCGCTTAACGCAAAATCTAGGGGCATATCAAAAGTCGTATTTGATCGCGGCGGCTATTTATATCACGGCAGGATAAAAGCCTTTGCGGAAGCTGCGCGAAAAAACGGACTCGTATTTTAAGTGAGACCCAGACTTACGGAACACAGTGACTTATGTCACAGGCACGTGAAGTTCATAGCTCCATAAGTCACGTGCTTATTCAAGAAAGGGCCATATGGACACTAGGGGAATTAAAGCAAAAAAAGAAAGCGCGCTGAAGCAAGCGGGAGCTGCTCCACAACCCGAGATCATAGAAAGAGTTATAAGCATCAACAGGGTAGCCAAAGTTGTAAAAGGCGGAAGAAGATTCTCCTTCAGTGCCCTTGTTGCCGTCGGAGATGGCAAGGGGCATGCCGGCTACGGTTTTGGCAAGGCAAATGAAGTCTCGGAGGCGATCAAGAAAGCGCTGAACCACGGGAAGAAAAATTTCATAACGGTACCTCTGCGGAATACTACCATTCCACATGAAATAATTGGTAAATATAAAGCGGCGAGAGTGCTTTTAAAGCCGGCAGGGCCCGGTACGGGCGTAATAGCCGGAAGCGCGGTTAGGGCGATATGCGATTCGGCCGGCATAAAAGACATACTTACAAAATCGCTCAAGTCCGACAACGCGCTTAATGTGGTAAAAGCCGCTATCGACGGTTTTTCAAGATTAAAAACGAAACCGGTGAAAGCATCCGAATAGTTTTGGGCAAACGGAGATGATCTGATGAAGTTAAATGAAATAGGCATACCTTACGGGGCGAGAAGAAAGAAGAAAAGAGTCGGGCGCGGCTCGGGTTCCGGCCACGGCAAGACGAGCACACGAGGCCATAAAGGCCTAAAAGCACGAAGCGGCGCGGGCGGAAAATTGAGATTGAGTTTTGAGGGAGGCCAGATGCCTCTGATACGCCGCGTACCTAAGCGCGGCTTTACGAGCCCCTTTAAGGTAATAAGCCAGGTTATAAATATCGAACAATTGAACCATTTCAGGAAAGACGAAACTGTCGACCTGAAAAAGCTGCGGGAATCAAACCTTATAAAGACATTGAATAAGCCCGTAAAGATTTTAGGAAACGGAGAATTAAAAAAGGCCTTAACAGTATATGCGCATTCTTTTTCAAAGAGCGCTATCGATAAGATAGCAAAAGCCGGCGGAAAAGCGGAGCGTTTACCTGTAAGCGCCGCTGGGCCGAAGAAACCCAAAACCGAGAAAAAGTAATGTCCAACGCTTTTCTAAACATATTTAAGATACCGGACCTGAAGAAAAAGATGCTCATCACTTTAGGTCTTATCGCTGTTTACAGGATCGGCGCCTTTATACCCACGCCCGGCATAGACGGGGCTAAATTGATGATGTTCTTTCAAAGAATAGCCGAGACAACAGGCGGCACGCTATTCGGCCTTATGAATGTGTTTTCGGGAGGTGCCATGGATAGGGCAACCATATTTGCCCTTGGCATCATGCCGTATATATCGGCCTCGATCATATTGCAGCTTTTGACAGCTGTAATACCCTATCTTGAGCGTTTGGCGAAGGAAGGCGAGGCAGGCCGAAGAAAAATAACGCAATACACGCGGTACGGCACGGTGGTGCTTTCTGTTATACAGTCTTATTTTATCGCTTTATGGCTCGAAAACCCTGCGCATTTTCAGGGCGAGGTAATAGTGCCTTATGGCGGATTGGCGTTTCGCCTTATAACGATTATAACGCTTACAAGCGGCACTGCTTTTATAATGTGGCTTGGCGAGCAGATCCAGGAGTTCGGTATAGGCAATGGTATTTCTCTTATAATCACAGCCGGTATTATTTCGCGCTTGCCTATGGCGCTCGGGCAGTTATACCTTTTATCGTCGCCTTTTTCGCCGGATAAGAGACAGATAGAACCCATAACATTGATACTTATGGCAGTAATGTTTGTGGGGGTTATTGCCGGGGTAATACTTATAACGCAAGGCCAACGTAAAATACCCATACAATACGCAAAACGCATAGTCGGCCGTAAAATATACGGTGGTCAAAGTACTTATATACCTCTCCGGGTCAACCAGGGAGGAGTTATACCGATAATATTTGCGCAAAGCATAATACTATTCCCGGCTACTATAGCCAGCGTTGTGGCAAATCCGGTTGTCCAAAAAATTGCGAGCGCGCTTACGGAACGCGGATGGGGATATAATGTTGTATACTCGCTGCTTATCATATTTTTCGCTTATTTCTATGCGGCAATCACCTTTAACCCCATAGATGTCGCCGAAAACATGAAGCGATACGGCGGATTTGTACCGGGCATAAGACCCGGGAAAGCTACGGCAGAATTTTTGGATTATGTTATGACGAGGATAACGCTCCCCGGATCCATTTTTTTAGCTATTATAGCTATAATACCTACTTTGATAAGCCACGGACTCGGCATTCCGTTTCTGGTTGCCAGCTTTTTCGGAGGAACGAGCCTTTTAATCGTAGTAGGGGTCATGCTTGATACTGTGCAGCAGATAGAGGCGCATCTTCTAACGCGCCACTACGAAGGCTTCATGAAGAGCGGAAAAATCCGCGGGAGAAGATAGAGATGAACCTCGTGCTTTTGGGCCCTCCCGGAGCCGGTAAGGGTACACAGGCTAAGGTTCTTTCGCGAGATCTCAATATCCCGCATATATCAACGGGCGATATGCTTAGGGAGGCGTCCTCGAAAGAAAATCCTCTAGGTAAGCAAGCAAAAGGATATATGACGAAGGGCGAACTTGTGCCCGACGGGCTGGTTATAGATATAGTAAGAGAACGCCTGACGAAGAATGATGTCGCGAACGGTTTTATATTGGATGGTTTCCCGCGTACAATCGAACAGGCAAAGATGTTAGATGCCACGCTGGCGAAGATAGAAAAGAAACTCGATACGGTGCTTTATTTTAAGACATCACTCGAGATGAGTATTTCGCGGTTAAGCGGCAGGCGGGTATGCAAGGCGTGCGGGGCAAATTTTCATACCACGAACATACCGCCAAAAAAAATTGGTGTATGCGATTATTGCAACACCCAATTATACCAGCGCAAGGATGATTTCGAAGACACAGTAAAACACCGATGGTCGGTTTATGCCCAAGAGACGACGCCTCTTGTGGATTATTATAAGAAAAGCGGGCTCCTTGAAGAGGTGTCGGGCGATCTTGACGTTAACGAATTAAATGTAATACTTAAGGCTATTTTTCACGGTATAAAAAAGCATAAAAGCGGAACCACTGAAAATCGCTAATATGTTTTGTCTAAAGCGATTTTCTTGCGGGAAAAATTTGGTATGATAAAGCTGAAGTCCGAGAGAGAACTCGCCATAATGAGAAGGGCTGGCAGCATTGTGGCGGAGGTCCTCGGCAATATCGGAAGCCAGATCTCACCGGGCGTCGAAACGTTAGAACTGGATAGGTACGCTGAAGCGTTAATACGAAGGCTGGGCGGTAAACCTGCCTTTAAAGACTACAAGGGTTATCCGGCAAATATATGCACGTCGATCAACGAAACAATAGTGCACGGTATACCCGGTAAAGCAGTTTTACGGGACGGCGATATAATAAGCATCGATGTCGGCGTGGAGCTGGAAGGCTACTATGCCGATGCGGCTTTCACTTACCCGGTAGGCAATATCCGGAGGGATTCACAGCAATTGATAGATGTTGCGCAAAAATCACTTGAAAAAGGTATAGAAAAAGCCGTTCCGGGAAACAGGATCTCTGATATATCAGGCGCGATACAAGACTTTGTGGAATCAAAAGGTTTTAACGTGATCCGCGACTTTATAGGCCACGGCATAGGGTCTAGGCTGCATGAGCCTCCTGAAATACCGAACTTTGTCCCGGATCATAAAACTGCGATAGAATCGGCGAGTGATCCAAGACTTGAAAAAGGGATGGTATTGGCTATAGAGCCGATGGTGGCGGCGGGTAAATACGAGGCACGTATTTTAAGGGACGGCTGGACGGCCGTGACGGCAGACAGAAGCCGGGTCGCCCATTTTGAACACACGGTAGAAATAACGCCCAAAGAACCGGAGATTTTAACGCTATGGCAAAAGAAGAACCCATAGAAGTAGAAGGAAAGGTTGTGGAATCGCTTCCGAACGCGATGTTCAAAGTCGAGCTTGATAACGGGCATAAGATTTTGGCCCATGTATCGGGCAAGATGCGGATGCATTTTATACGCATTCTTCCCGGCGACAGAGTCAAGTTGGAGCTCTCCCCTTACGACCTTACCCAGGGGCGAATAGTCCATCGCAATAAATAATTTATAAAAGGTGTTTACGAGGCAGAAATGAAAGTCAGATCAAGTGTCAGAAAAATATGCTCTAAATGCAAAATAATTAGAAGAAAAGGCATCATCAGGGTCATATGCAAGGAGCCGAAGCATAAGCAGAGACAAGGATAACAAGTTTTAACCGAATCGGCTTTAAGCTGTAAGCTTTAAGCTGTAAAAGGAGTAATCGTGCCGAGAATTGTAGGAGTTGACATACCCAAAGAAAAGCGAATAGAGATAGCGTTGACTTATATCCATGGCATAGGCAGGACAAGCGCTAACCGGATATTAAAATCGGCGGGGATAAGTCCTGACATGAGGGCAAAAAGCCTTACGGAAGAAGATGTATCAAAATTGAGTACCATAATACAGCGGGAATACCGCATAGAGGGTGATCTTCGGCGGTCAGTGGCGGCAAATATAAAGCGGTTAATAGATATAGGATCATACAGAGGATACAGGCACCGCAGGTCATTGCCGGTAAGGGGGCAGAGGACACGTACAAATGCACGTACGAGAAAAGGGCCGCGCAAGACCGTCGGGGTCGTGCGCCAAAAAGAGACTAGATCGGCAGTAAAGAGTGAATGAAAGGAGTAAAACGTGGCGGAAGCAAAAGAACCCAAGCCCAAAGACGCGAAAGAGGCAAAGCCTAAAATAGACGAAAAAGCTAAGCAGGAAGAGAAGTCCATGCCTGAGGGAAAGCCAAAGGCTGAAGAAAAGCCAAAGGCAGAAGAAAAGCCAAAAGCAGAAGAAAAGGCAAAAGCAAAAAAGAAGCTGGCGAAAAATATCACAAGCGGCGTAGCGCATATACTCGCTAGTTTTAACAATACCATTGTTACCATAACGGATAAAAGCGGCAATACCATCTGCTGGTCATCTACAGGCACTACCGGTTTTTCCGGTTCCAAGAAGTCGACACCGTTTGCCGCGCAGGTGGCTGCCAGTGATGCTGCCAAAAAGGCGGTAGGGATGGGGCTTAAGGACGTGGAAGTATATATCAAAGGCCCCGGCGCCGGCCGGGAATCGGCAATCCGGGCCATACAGGCAGCGGGGTTGGTTATAAAAGCGATCAAAGATGTTACACCTATACCCCATAACGGATGCAGGCCGCCAAAAAGACGGCGTGTTTAGGAGAGGAGAAAATGGCACGACAACGCAAACCATTGTGTAAATTATGCAGACGCGAAGGGACGAAATTATTCCTTAAGGGCTCGCGGTGCAATACCGACAAGTGTGCCGTAGCGCGGAGGGCATATGCCCCGGGCCAACACGGCCAGAAGAGGTCCAAGCTGTCAGATTATGGCATACAGTTAAGAGAAAAGCAGAAGGCCAAAAAGATTTACGGCGTACTAGAAAGACAGTTTAGGCACTACTTCTTTATGGCGGAACGCTCCAAGGGCGTTACAGGTGAAGTCCTTCTTCAGCTTCTGGAGAGCCGGTTAGACAACGTCATTTATAGATTACCTTTCGCGCCAAGCCGGCAGGGCGCGCGACAACTTGTCAGGCACGGGAAGATCCGTGTAAATGACAAAAAGGTTAACATTCCTTCATATCTGGTAACCGAGGGGGATGTTATTACGGTAAAATCCGACGAGAAACTCAAAAAGAAAATACAGGATACCGCCGAACTCACAAAAGATACGCGCGCAGTGCCAGCATGGCTTGCAGCCGATTATGCCAATTTGAAAGGCGAAGTAAAAAGGCTTCCTATTAAAGCGGATATCGGTTATGCCATACAAGAGCAATTAATCGTAGAGCTTTACTCGAAATAACGGAGGAACATATATGGGTATTAGCTGGAAAAATTTTGAAATGCCGAAACGCATCGAGTGTGACGAGTCAACATATAATAATACGTACGGGAAATTTATTGCAGAGCCGTTTGAGCGCGGATACGGAATGACGGTCGGAAACGCGCTGCGCAGAGTGCTTCTTTCGGGCATAGAGGGCGCCGCTATAACGTCATTAAAAATAGAAGGCGTACTGCACGAATTCGGCACTATACCGGGCGTCATGGAGGACGTCTCCGAAATAGTTCTGAATGTGAAAAAGATAATCTTGCGCTCCCGCACCAAAAATCCGAAAACCCTTTTCGTAAACATAGACAAAAAAGGTGAGATTAAGGCAGGCGATATTACAGTGGACGAGACCATAGAAGTCTTGAACCCGGATCTCCATATAGCGACGCTTGCCAAGAAGATAAAATTCAACATGGAACTGGAGGTCGGCAGAGGCCGCGGCTATGTACCGTCGGAAAAAAATAAAAAAGAAGGGCAGCCGATAGGGGTATTAGCCGTTGATTCCATATTTACGCCTGTTGTGAAGATAAACTTTAAGGTCGAGAATACAAGAATAGGTCAGATCACCGATTACGACCGGCTTATTTTGGAGATTTGGACAAATGGCAGCATATCTCCCAAAGACGCGCTTTTATACGCTTCGCATATTCTGCAGAACCACTTGGATCCGTTTGTCAATTATGGCAAACTTCCGGAGGAAGAAGAATCAAAGGGCGAATCTCCCGAAGAGAAAGAATTGATAGAGAAGCTGAAGATCCCCGTTACGGAACTTGAGCTTTCCGTCAGAAGTTCTAATTGCCTTAAGGAATCCAAGATAAAGACCATCGGCGATTTAGTAAGAAAAACTGAGATGGAAATGCTGAAATACCGCAACTTCGGGAAGAAATCCTTAAGTGAAATAAATAAGATATTGCACGATATGGGATTATCGCTGGGAATGAAGGCCCCTAAAAAGAAAGCGGATGAAGAATGAGGCATAGAAGGAGAACCAATAAACTTTCTAGAAATACAGCCAACCGCAAAGCGCTTTTGCGCAGCTTGGCAAGAAGCCTTCTTTTACATGAACATATAACCACGACACATAAAAAGGCCAAAGCAGCCAGCTCTTTGGCTGACAAGCTTATTACCCTGGGAAAAGAAAATACAATTACCGCAAAAAAGCGAGCGATAAGCATCCTCGGCTCAAAAGAATTGATCAACAAGCTTTTCGACGATATTGCCCCCAGGTTCGCTAAGCGACAAGGCGGCTATACGCGCGTATTGCACATGATGCCGCGCCCGGGCGACGGAGCAGAGATGGCCGTCCTGGAGTTCACCGAGCGAAAGATCGTCGATAAAAAGGTAAAAGCAAAGGAAGCTAAGAAACTAAAAGAAGAAAGGAAATCAACGCCTGCTCATCGCGCAGAAAAAGATCACCCTGAGGCAGAAAAGGTAAAACCTCCTCCGCCGTCCAAATCCGTTATGACGGCCGAAAAAGAAAAGGCAGGGGAAGGAAAGGCCAGGGAGAAAGCAAAAAGCGAAGGGCAGAAATTGCAGCACGGTTTCCTGAAGGGTCTAAGAGGATATTTCCGCAGAAAATCCGGCTAAAGGAAGGCGGGTATCTATGATTAACCTATATTTAAGCATTCCGATATTATGTGTCGCTATAGTAATGGTCCTCATTTTGATAGGTGCCCAGGAAGTCCGAATAGTATTACTTAGAAAAAGACTTGATGAAGCAATCGTAGGTACGGAAAAAAGAAATATCCAGCTATCCTACCTGATAAAAACCGCGCAGTCTTTAAGCTCCGCTCTCAGCAAGGACAAATTGTTGCGCCTCATAATAGAAACCTTCGGCGAAATAAGTAAATCTGAGCGTGTCCCAAGCCTTTCCGCGTTATATCTGATCGATTACAATACAAACAGATTTTCATACGAAACCGGTTTTAATCTTGATGTTACAATGCTTAAACACCCAAGTTATAGCCTTGAAGATGCGCCATTTAAAGTATTTAGGAAAAGTAGGGAACTGGCATTTTTTGATGATAAAGAAAATATCAAAATAGATTTTCTGAAAGAAAATAAGATGGCCATTGCGCGAGAAGCGGATTATGCCGTACTTGCGCCTTTAGTAGTCGAGAACGAAATAATGGGAATACTGGTCTCGCTTTGCGCAAAGTCTGCTTACGAATTCCTCAGGAGGGATTTATATCTTTTGCAAGCGGTAATAGGGCAGGCGTCCATTGCCCTCGGCAGCGCCGTGCAATCGGAATTGGCGGTTTTAGACAGGCTTACCAAGGTTTACAATCATGCTTATTTTGAAGGGCGGCTGGAGCAGGAGATAGCCCGATCCAATCGTTACAAATATCCCGTTTCGGTCCTTATGATCGACATAGACCATTTTAAAATAATTAATGATACGTACGGCCATCAGCAGGGAGACGTAATATTAAAAGAAGTCGCACGGATAATAAAATCAAATATACGAGTAGTCGATCTTTGCGCCAGATATGGCGGCGAAGAATTTGCCGTAATACTGCCTGAAACAGACCTTGCCGCATATTCCAAGCGCGAAAAACCGGCCACAGCCGGAGAAGCGGGGGGCGCCATAGCAAAAGCCGAAAATCTGCGCAAGATTATAGCAGAGGCCAAGATTACCGCGCCGAAAGAAGCTTTGATTGAATTGACGGTCAGCATAGGCGTAGGTGTCAAGAGATTCCCCGGCGGAGAATCGATAAGCAAGGATGATATTATACGAGAGGCGGATAAGCAGTTGTACGCCGCTAAAGAAAAGGGGAGAAATAAGGTATGTCACGCATAAAAAAAGAGGGCTTTATAACTAATGTATTACGCGCAAGTTTATCGCTTTTTTTGTGTTTTATTGCCTACGGGTGCGCGAAAAAAACAGACCAAACTCCGATAAGCGCTCAGGCGGCAGAAAAAGGCGTACCTGTGAAGGTTGACGAAGTAGTTGCGAGCGTCGGGAATGAAAATATTACGATCAGTGAATACGAAGAAGAGATGGCTATGTTGCCGCCGATGTATCGAAGCATGGCAATCTCGAACAGACAGCAGTTCGTGGACAGCTTGATAAATAAACATCTTTTACTTGGGGAAGCAAGGAGGCGGCATCTCGAGAATAATGAAAATGTGAAGAAGCTTCTCTCGAAGGCGAAAGATGAGATAATGATGCAGGAGTTAATCGGCATAGAGATCACGGACAAAATAAATATCACCGACGACGATATCGAAAAATATTACGAGGCGAATAAAGACAAATATATCGCGCCTCAGAGGACGCGGATGTCTCACATTTTGGTCGATTCCGAAGTTGTGGCTCAAAAGGTATTGAGTGACCTTCGGGAAGGGGGGGATTTTGCGGTAGTCTGCGAGGAATACTCTCTGGATATTCCGACTAAAGCGAAGGGCGGCGATACCGGGTATTTTATAAAAGGGTCTCTTTTGCCGGAGTTTGAAGAGGCCTGTGACAGCCTGGAAGTCGGTGAGACGAGTGGAGTAATCAAAACAGGCCTCGGTTATCATATCGTAAGGGTAACTGACAGAAAAGAGTCCCAACCGCGCCAGCTTTCGGAAGTGAGAAATGAGATCGAGAACGAATTATTTATCGAAAAACAGATAAGCCTTTACGAAGAATTGATGCAGGGACTAAAAAAAGGCAAAGAGGTAAGGGTAAATAACACCGTATTTGACAAAATAGGAGCCGAATAAAGCTAGTAAGCGAGCTCTTCTTTCGTAATGCGAAAACCACGCGGCAATGAATAGCTGCGTGGTTTTTTAATTGTAAAATCCCACTGTTTATGGTATATTTTACCCCGTTACACCCCGCGAGGTGTAACGGGGTTTTACACCGTAGCGGCATAACCTATACTAAAATAATACAATAATCAGGTGAATTATGATAACAGAGAGACTGAGGCATATAGCGTCGTCAGCCACGCTTGATATTACCACAAAAGCAAAAGCATTAAAAAAAGATGGGTTTGATGTCATCAATTTTGCCGGCGGCGAGCCGGATTTTGACACACCTCAATATATCAAGAAATCGGCTGTTGACGCCATAAATAAAGGATTCACCAAATATACGCCCGCTACCGGAACGGCGGAATTGAAAGAGGCAGTATGCAAGAAATTTAAAAATGACAACACCCTTGATTATAATCCTGGTCAGGTCATCATAAGTTGCGGAGCAAAGCACGCGCTTTACAATATATTTCAGGCAATATGCGAAAGAAGCGATGAGGTACTTATACCAACGCCTTATTGGCTTAGCTATCCCGAAATGATAAAGATGAGCGAAGCTCAGCCCGTCATAGTGGAGTCGAACGAAAATACCTCAAAGGTTACGCCCGAAATATTGGAAAAGTACGTAACCAAAAAGACCAAGGCGCTCATAATAAACAGCCCATCAAATCCTGCAGGCATAGTCTATTCGAAGGATGAATTGAAAGCGCTGGCCGATTTTGCGGTAGGGCACAACGTGTTTGTGATAAGCGATGAGATTTACGAGAAGCTTATATACGACGGGCTAAAACATGTTTCGATAGCGTCTTTCAATAAGAAAATATACGACCTCACTTTTGTAGTAAACGGCGTATCTAAGAGCTATGCCATGACCGGCTGGCGCATAGGTTACTTGGCAGGAAGGGAAGATATAGTAAAGTCCATAGCGGCCTTCCAGAGTCATTCGACATCGAACCCGACATCTATATCTCAAGCTGCAGCATTGACAGCTTTGACAGTCGACGATCCGTCCACATCCAGTATGGTGCGCGAGTTCGAGAAGAGGCGTAACATACTCATAAAAGGGCTTGGCGAAATAAGGGAACTAAAATGCAATAAGCCGGAGGGGGCGTTCTATTGTTTTGTGGATATAAGCAAAACAGGTATGAGCCCCGCAGCATTTTCAAAACGGCTTCTGGATGAGGAATATATAGCGACAATACCGGGTGAGCCCTTCGGCTCAAATAAACATGTACGCTTCAGTTTTGCCACAAGCACAGCCGATGTAGAAAAAGGTTTGGAAAGATTGAAAAAATGGGTAAAACGATAGCAGAGAAAATATTAAGCAGCCATTCTGGCAGGGACCTTAAGGCCGGAGATATAGCGATATGCAAAGTTGATTTTTGTTTCGGCCAGGACGGAACAAGCTCTCTCGTTATTGACAGTTTTAATAAGTCCGGAAAAACCAAAGTATTTGACCCTCGTAAGTTCTGTATGGTCATAGACCATAGCGCTCCGAGTCCAAACCTAGGTGTTTCCGAAATTCATAATAAGATGCGGGAGTTTGCCAAAAAAATGAAGGTAGGCCTTTACGATGTCGGCTCGGGCGTCTGTCATGTCATTATACCCGACGAGGGCCATGTGAAACCTGGCGATCTTGTATTAGGCGCCGATTCGCACACATGTACATACGGGGCGCTGAATGTTTTATCTACCGGCGTGGGTTCCACAGACCTTGCTATAACCCTGATGAGCGGGCACAACTGGTTCAAAGTACCCGAAAGCATGAAGATGGAGATTACAGGAGCCCTAAAAAAGGGTGTATATTCCAAAGACCTTATATTGCATATCATCGGCGATGTCGGCGCAAACGGCTGCACTTATAATTCTGTCGAATTCTATGGAGAAACTATAAAGAAATTAAGCGTGGATGCCAGGCTCACCATATCCAATATGGCGGTCGAGATGGGAGCAAAGTTTGGCGTTATGGAGGCAGATGCCAAAGTAATTGACTACCTGAAAAGATGCGTAAAGATAAAATCAAAGATAATGCCGGTATCGGCGGATAAAGATGCCCATTATTCAGAAATAAAAGAGTACGATGCATCAAAGCTTGAGCCGATGGTAGCAAAGCCCCACACCGTCGACAATGTTGTGCCTGTGGGCAGAGTGAATAACGTGAAGATCGACGAGGCCTATATCGGGACATGTACAAACGGGAGGCTTGAAGATCTTAAGATAGCGGCGGGTATACTGAAAAAACAAAGAATACACAAGAAGCTGAAGTGCATCATTGCGCCAGCGTCTCTCGGCATATTCGAGGGCGCCGTAAAGGCAGGATACATCAGGACGTTTATAGAGGCAGGGTGTATTGTAGTGGCGCCGGGTTGCGGACCTTGCGTCGGCACGCATGAGGGCATACTTGCGGATGATGAAGCCGCGATATCAAGCGCGAATAGAAATTTTAAAGGCCGTATGGGCAACCCAAACTCTTTTATCTATCTTGCAAGCCCGGCAACCGTCGCAACAAGCGCAATTGAAGGCAAAATAGCGGATCCAAGGAATTATCTTTAAGCGAGGCCACTATGGCAAAAGGAACGGCGCACAGACTAGACCCTTTTGACAACGTAAATACAGATTATGTTATATCGGGAAGGTACAAGTTCAAGATAAAAGATATGAAGGAACTGTCAAAGTACCTTTTTGAAGATATAGACCCTAATTTTCACAAAAAGGTAAAAAGCGGCGATTATGTGATCGCCGGAGAAAATTTCGGTTGCGGCTCCTCACGGGAACAGGCGCCATGGGTAATAAAAGAGGCGGGTATAAGCGCAGTACTCGCCAAAAGCTTTGCCCGGATATTTTTCAGAAATGCATTCAATATCGGCCTATGCGTTGTTGAGTGCGATACCGACAGGATAAAAGACGGCGATATGGTAGAGCTTGATCTTGAAAAAGGGGTCGTGATAAACCACACCCAAAATAAAACCATAAAGACGAAACCCGTGCCTAAGTTTATGAGGCGCCTGCTTCTGGACGGCGGAGTCATCAAACATTTTAAAAAACACGGAGATTTTAAAATTGAGGCATAAAATAACGTTGATTCCCGGAGACGGGACAGGCCCGGAAATAGCCGAGGCCACTAAGCGATGCATAGAAGCAACCGGCCTCGATGTTGAGTGGGATATTCAGAACGCCGGTACCGATGTCATGGAAAAGACGGGTGAAGTCCTGCCGCAGGATGTGATAGAGTCGATACGCAAGAACAAAGTGGCAATAAAAGGCCCCATAACCACCCCCGTAGGTACGGGATTTAGAAGCGTAAATGTGGCTATGCGAAAGGAGCTTGACCTTTATGCCTGCGTAAGGCCTTGCAAATTATATGAAGGCGTAAGATCGCGATACGAAAATGTGGATCTGGTTGTAATACGCGAAAATACGGAAGATCTCTACGCCGGTATAGAGTTTAAGAAGGGCGAAAAGAACACCGAAAGCATAATAAGCGAGATAGAGAGGCTTTCTAAAAAATCCATACGTAAAGATTCGGGAATAAGTATAAAGCCGATCTCCGAAACCGGCTCTAGGAGAATAGTGCGTTTTGCATTTGAATATGCCCTGCATAACAAACGAAAGAAAGTAACGGCTGTCCATAAGGCCAATATAATGAAACATACGGACGGCCTGTTTCTTGAGTGCGCCAGGGAAGTGGCTAAAGAGTACGATGGAAAAGTGGAATTTGAAGATAGGATCGTAGACAATATGTGCATGCAGCTAGTCCAGAAACCGGAATTATATGATTGTATGGTCCTGCCCAATCTTTACGGCGACATTATTTCCGATTTATGCGCCGGGCTTGTCGGAGGATTAGGAGTGGCGCCGGGCGGAAATATCGGCGAGTGCGCGGCACTTTTTGAACCGACGCACGGCAGCGCCCCTAAATACAAAAACGCCAATAAGGTAAACCCTGTGGCAATGATACTATCCGGAGTTATGATGCTCCACTATTTAAAAGAAGATAAAAAAGCGGATATCCTGGAATCTGCCGTAGCCAAAATAATAAGAGAGGGCAAATACGTTACTTATGACCTTAAGGCGGATAGGAATGACCCGTCCGCGGCAGGAACAGCGGAAATGGCGGATGCCGTCATAGCTCGGATCAAAAATATAAAATAAAGAAGAGGATCAAAAATTGAATACCGAAAAAGTAAGCGTAATCGGCGCCGGTAATGTAGGGGCGCTTTTGGCATTAAGAATCGTGGAGCACGATCTGGCCGATGTAGTCCTCGTGGATATTGATGAGGGTATAGCAAAAGGTAAAGCATACGATCTGGCAGATGCATCCGCCATAATGGGATACGAGAAAAAGGTGGAGGGTACGGCGGATTATTCAAAAATAAGCGATTCCTCTGTAGTGGTGATAACGGCGGGGTTTCCGCGTAAGCCCGGAATGTCAAGAGAAGACCTTATCCAGAAAAACGGCGCCGTTGTAAAAGAAGTTACTCTTAAGATAAAGGAATTTGCGCCCGATGCCGTCATTCTGGTCGTTACCAACCCCCTTGACATTATGACCTATCTGGCTTATAAGGTCTCCGGCTTTGATTATAAAAAGGTCATAGGTATGGCGGGGGTTCTTGATTCCGCCAGGCAATCAAATCTGATTTCCGAAGAATTGAACATAATGAAAACAGAGGTCGACAGCGTTATAATAGGCAGTCACGATGACAATATGGTTCCTCTCCTAAATTATTCAAAGGCGCAGGGTATGCCGCTTAAGAAGGTAGCGGTCGAGAATAAGATTAATGAAATAATGGAGGGAGCTAAAAAGCGCGGGGCTGAGATAGTATCATTATTGAAATCGGGGAGTGCCTTTTTTGCCCCGAGCGCCGGATGTTTTTACATGGTAAAGTGCATATTGAACAATGAGCACCTTACCATGTGCGCCTCAACGTATTTGAGCGGAGAATACGGCTTGCGTGAGATATGCATCGGAGTGCCGATTGTGTTGGGTAAAAACGGCGCTGAGAAGATCATCCAGCTTGACTTAGATACTGATGAGCGGGAAAAGTTTCAAAAGGCCGCCGGACTGATAAAAAGCGCTATCGAAAAATTGAATTTTTAGGATAAATGCTTACGATGGATCCGCTCGCGGTCATAGATGCCGGAGTAATGCCTTATGGCGACACATTGGCATTACAGAAAGAGATATTAGCGCAGAAAAAATGCGGTAGAGCCGAGGACTACCTTATTCTCGTCGAGCATCCCAATATCTTTACAATAGGCCGAAGCGGAACCGAAGAAAACATATTAGTCGATGAAAGTCTTTTAGAAGAACGCTCTCTTCGTGTCCTGCATGTTGACCGGGGCGGCGATATAACCTTTCACGGTCCGGGGCAGGTGGTTATTTATCCTGTATTTGATTTGCGCAATCACACTAAAGATGTCCGTTCTTTTATATATAATCTTGAAGAAGTCATTGTGCGGGTCGTAGGAAGTTGCGGCCCATACGCATACAGAAACGCTAAATATACGGGCATTTGGACAAGCGCCGGGAAAATAGGTTTTATAGGAATAGGGCTTAGTAGTTGGATCACCTATCATGGCGTAAGCCTCAATGCAAACATTGATTTGAAATATTTCTCCATGATAAGGCCTTGCGGTATAAAAGATGTCCCCGTAACCAGCTTGGCCGATATTTTGGGTACGCGAATAGATATAAATGATTTGAAAGAATTAATTATTAAAAAATTTTGCGAGGTTTTCAGTTTTGAACACTACTCTTATAGAGAGGATGCCTTCCTGGCTCTTGAGGCCCATACCGGATTCCGGAGCCGGTAAGAAAATAAGCGCCTATTTAAAGAAGAAGGGCCTGGAGAGTATTTGCGAGAACAGCCGTTGTCCTAATATCGGCGAATGCTATTCCCGAGGCAATGTCAGCTTTTTGATATTAGGAAAGACATGCACGCGGAACTGCCTTTTTTGCGCACTTGGTAATGGATCTCCTGAAGCGGTCAGGCATGAAGAGGCCGGGTCAATAGCAGAAGCGGTGAGAGACCTCGGGATCCGGTACGTGGTAATTACGTCGGTAACGAGAGACGATCTATCCGACGGGGGCGCCGGCCATTATCTAAGAGTAACAAATGCAATAAAAAGTCTTTCGCCGCTGACAAAGATTGAGGCCCTGACGCCCGATTTTGCGGGCCGAAAGGAGGCAATAGAAGCTGTGGCGGCATCCGGCATAGAAACATTTGCGCATAACATGGAAACGATAGAGCGGTTTTATTCTGCGGTAAGGCCAAAATCGGATTACTGCCGCTCGTTAGAGGTACTGGCATTTGCAGCATCTTTGAAAAAGGCGAGGATAAAAAGCGGCTTTATGCTGGGGTTGGGGGAAACTGAAAAAGAAACATTTCAACTTATGGAAGATATCAGGGCTACCGGATGCGATTTTCTGGCAATCGGCCAATACCTTCGCCCCAAAGATTCGCCGCTTCGCGCCGTAGAATATGTAGATCCGAATAGATTCGAGTCTCTGAAAATTGCGGCATGCAATATGGGATTTAGGAGCGTTGCCAGCGGCCCTTACATAAGGAGCTCCTATATGGCTGAGGCGTTTTATGGGGAAGGGGTATCATGAAAAATATAACGCTGCCGGAATTAGGCGAAGGCATAGAAGAAGCCGTTGTGTCGTTATGGCATTTTGCGAAAGGCGATACCGTCAAGGTCGATGATGATCTGGTGGAAATCGTAACCGATAAAGCGACTTTCAATGTACCGGCCGGGACATCCGGAAAAATAAAACGGATTGTCAGAAGCGAAGGAACTACCGTGAAAATAGGCGAGGTACTCGCAGAGTTAGAATAAGAAGAGGAGAATCAATATGATACACGAGGCAAACAGGCTAAAGAGATTACCGCCGTATCTTTTTACTCTTGTAGATAAAAAAAGAAAAGAAGTGATGAGCCGCGGCGTAGATGTAATAGACCTCAGCATGGGTTCGCCGGACCTTCCGGCGCCTAAGCAGGCCATTGAGGAGCTCTGCAAGCAGGCGCGCGTTGACGGTAATCAGCGGTATTCGCGCTGGGACGGCGAAGTAGAAAAAGAACTCCGAAAAGCCATAGCTGATTGGTATATGGATAAATTCAATGTGTCACTTGACCCGGAGACCGAGGTTGTGCCCCTCATCGGCTCTAAGGAGGGTATAGCTCATTTGTGCCTGGGTTTTCTTAATAATGACGATATAACGCTTGTTCCGAATCCCGCGTATCCGGTCCATTTCAACGGCGTTATAATGGCCGGCGGCATACTTTACAATATCCCGCTTACGCCCGAAAATAATTATATGCCCAAACTGCATACACTAAGCAGTGAAGTGGTAAAGATGTCGAAACTTTTGCTTATCAGCTATCCGCATAACCCGACTACGCAGGTCGCAAGCCTGGAATACTTCCAGGAAGTAGCCGATTGGGCAAATAAGAAGAATATAATAGTCGGCCATGACCTGGCTTATTCCGATATCGTATATGATGGGTATAGGGCCCCGAGCTTCCTTGAGGCAAAGGGGGCTAAAGATATTGCGGTAGAGTTTCATACGCTTTCCAAATCCTATAATATGGCAGGCTGGCGGTTAGGTTTTTGCGTAGGGAATAAAGATATAATAAAGACCCTGCTCAAAACAAAGAACTATATTGACTTCGGCATATTCCGCGCAATCCAGCACGCGGCCATCAAGACGTTGCGCGGATCGCAGGACGTTGTCAAAAAGACAGTCGAGACATATAAGCGCAGGATGGACCTATTTGTAAACGGGCTTAATGAAATAGGATGGAAAGTGGAAAGGCCAAAGGCAACTTTCTACATATGGACCCATATACCGCCTAAATACAGCGCCCTTACTTCTATGGAATTCACCGACCTCCTTCTTGAAGAGGCCGGCGTGGCAGTTGCGCCCGGAACCGGATTCGGGGAATACGGTGAGGGGTTTGTGCGATTTGCGCTTGTAGAGAATGAAGAGAGGCTAAAACTAGCGTTGGAACGCATTAAAGCGCTGCTGGAATCCAAGGATTAAAATCCCAAGATGCGTGCCGTATGAATAAGAAGATACTTCTCTTGTATATTTCAGAGCACTCCGGCCACCATCAAGCGGCAATAGCGCTGGAAAAAGCCATCTTAGAGAGATCGCCCGGTTCAGACGTGCTTAGCATAAACGCCTTCAGGTATGTGAATCCTGTCATGGAAAGTATAATCCACGGGGCGTACATGAGGGTCATAAAAAAACGGCCGGAAATATGGGGTTATCTGTATGATAATCCCAAAGTAATAAAAAAAACCGAACGGTTAAAGAATTTTATCAACCGTTCCAATTCGCGAAAAATAGAAAAGCTCATAAGCCACTTTGAGCCTGACGTCGTAGCGTGCACGCAGGCATTTCCCTGCGGCATATTCGCAAGTTATAAAAAACGCTATAAAAAAGATACGCCGCTTGTGGGTATTCTTACGGATTACGCCCCTCACTCTTATTGGATATATGACAATGTCGACATTTATGTTGTTCCGGCAAAAGGTGTCGGTGAGGAGCTTATAAAAAAAGGCATAGCCAAAGATAAGATAAAGGCGCTGGGCGTCCCGATAGACCATTCATTTGCCGGGAGCGCAAATAAAAGCAGTACACGCAAGAGGATGGGGATATCCCCGGATGAGCGAGTTGTGCTGGTAATGGGAGGGACTCACGGCATCGGCCCCGACGATAAAATCGTAAAATCCCTTTCCGGTTCCAAGAGCAAATTTTGCATAATCGTAATAACAGGGGTGAATAAACAGCTTCTTAAGAAAGTAGAGCGAATAGCGGGATATTCCGAGAAAAAAATAATACCTTTAGGGTTCGTGAATGACGTAAGCGGAATTATGGACATATCGGATGCGATCATTACAAAACCCGGCGGTTTAACTACTGCCGAAGCTATGGCCAAAACGCTGCCCATGATAATATTAAACCCGCTGCCCGGCCAGGAAGATTTCAATGCAAAGTTTCTAACTGGTGAGGGAATGGCGTTTAAAGCCATAAGCGAAAAAGATGCAACTTGTTTTCTTGAAAGCTTTCTTGACAGCGATTCTAAACAGAGCGCCATGCGCATGGCCATGGCCAAAAACGCAAAACCGTATTCCTCTTCGGATATCGCGGATCTTTTGTTGAACCTGAAACATTAAAGTAAGTATGCTATATCTTCTGTATAAAGTAGGATTGTTCGCTTTACGCAATATGAGCATTAAAAGCGCTTATAACGCAGTATCGTTTTTCGCAAGCGCGCAATACTATGTTTCGAAACGAGATAGGGAAATAGTAAAAAGCAATCTAAGAGTCGCATTGCCGGACGCCGCAGAAAAAGATATAGCGAGATTTGCAAAAAACGTGTTCGTTAACTTCGGCAAATATCTCGTAGATTTCTTTTCGCCGCTGAATGAAAATGATGATACGTTGGCAAGGAAGACGCATTTTGAAGGTCTTGAAAATATTGACGAGGCTCTTAAACAGGGCAAAGGGTGCATTATAGTCACCGGCCACTTCGGTAATTGGGAACTTTGCGGGTGCGCCATGGCCAGGCGCGGTTATAAAATAAATGCCGTAGCGCTTGACCACAGCGATCCGCGGATCAACAGCCTTTTCATAGAAAGAAGGCGAAGGTCCGGTATAAATGTGGCGCCCATAGGTAATGCAAAGAATTCCTGCCTTGCGGCGCTCAGGCGGAATGAAATAGTGGCCATTGTCGGCGACAGGCCTTACGGCGAAAGCGGTATTAATGTGGAATTCTTTGGCGGAACTGCATGCATACCGCGCGGGCCGGCCCTATTCAGCATGAAAACCGGCGCGCCCATAGTTGCAGGATTTATTTATAAGGAAGATGAGAATACGGTGGATTATAAAATTACGATGGAAAAGCCCATTACGGTAAAAAATAGAAGCTTTTTGCGCAAGCAGCTAAAGGACGCGATGCAGCACTTCATAAAACGATTCGAATGTTACATAAAAAAATACCCGTCGCAATGGTATATGTTTCACCACATATGGGATTAGTCTAAGAGGAGATCTTATATTGAAAGTCGGCATATTGATACCGGCGTATAATGAAAGCGAACATATGGGGGACCTGGTGCGCAAATTACGGAGCGTGGGTTTTACCCCAATCGTGATCGACGACGGCTCTAAAGACAATACCGCCGAAAAGGCAAAGGAAGCAGGCGCAAAAGTTATCAAGCACGAGAAGAACCTCGGAAAAGGCGAAGCATTAAAAACAGGTTTTGCGGAAGCTGTCAAAGATGATTATGACGCTGTCGTAATCATGGACGGAGACGCGCAGCATAGCCCGGATGACATAGAAAGACTGGTAAAAACTGCCGAGAAAAACCCCGGCGCTATGATAATCGGAAACAGGATGGGTAATGCCCGAAACATGCCGTTTGCGCGAAAGTTGACAAACCGCTTTATGTCGCTTCTTGTTTCCGGCATATGCCGGCAAAGGATACCGGATTCCCAGTGCGGCTTCCGCCTTATACGAGAGGATCTTCTCAAACACCTCAGAATAGACTCGTCTCGCTTTGAAGTAGAGTCGGAAATATTAATAAAGGCAAGCGCTAGAGGCGTAAAAATAATATCCGTGTCGATAGAAACACTGTACGGTAGAGAATCCAGTCAGATCAACCCTTTTTGGGATACCTGCCGCTTTATATATTTTCTTCTCAAGTTGGCGCTTAATAGAAAATAGGCCTACGAGCGTATGATGGACTACAAATTGCTGCGTGAAAATATGGTTAGGAGCCAGCTTATACCCCGCGGCATAAAAGACAGCTCTGTGCTCGCAGCATTTGGCAAAGTTGAGCGCCATCTATTTGTGCCTGAGGAATTTCTTGAAAATGCTTACGGCGACCACCCGCTTCCGATAGGAAGCGGCCAGACCATATCTCAACCGTTTATGGCCGCACTTATGACAGAATCGCTTGGGCTTGGGGGATGCGAAAAGGTCCTCGAAATTGGCACCGGCAGCGGATATCAAACGGCAATCCTGGCGGAATTAGTCAAAAAAGTCTATTCGCTGGAAAGAGTATCGTCATTAGCCGAGGGAGCGAAAACGATATTGTCAAAACTCGAATATAAAAACATTGATATTGATACTAGGGATGGTTCCCTGGGATGGCCGGAACACGCTCCGTATGATGCCATAATAATAACAGCATCCTGTCCGGGCAGGCCTGCGACTTTACTTGCCCAGGTAAAGGAAGGCGGAAGGCTTATTGCGCCAATCGGAGTAGCGTTTGGGCAGATACTTACGCTATTCACAAATAAATCGGGGACTATAGTTGAAAACGAGATTTGCGGCTGCATGTTTGTGCCGCTTATAGGCAAAGAAGGGTGGAATAGATAGCGATATGCTAGAAAATATTATGCATTTTTTAAAGGCTCTCCCGGCGGATATTGTAACCTTTATAATAGCGGCTTTACCTGTAGCGGAATTGCGTGTCTCCATTCCGTTCGCATACGCTATGGGCCTGCCATGGCCGAAGATAATGCTTATTTCCTATCTCGGTAATATGATTCCGATAATACCGCTTTTGTTTTTGCTGGAACCGGTATCAAATGCCCTGCGAAGGTTTCCCATGTGGAAGCGTTTCTTCGAACGGCTTTTTGAAAAGACGAGGAAAAAGGCGGAACTCATACAAAAATATGAAGCAGTAGGCTTGATGCTGTTTGTCGCAATACCATTTCCGGGCACCGGCGCCTGGACCGGCTGCATAGCAGCATCCCTATTCAAGATAAAATTCAGGTATGCTTTTCCGGCCATAGTTCTTGGTGTTATCATAGCCGGCATCCTTGTCATGACGCTTACCTATATGGGCTTCAAAGTTGCCGATATAAACGGTGCGTTAAAGTAATGCGGGGCGTATCAAACGCTATGTGTCGCAATAACATATTTCAAATATGCGTTATTGTTTCGGTTTTTCTGCACTTAGGGCTTATCTTGCCGTGGCCCTTCTTGAATATTTTTTCGAAAAATAATTCGGCCGTACAAAATATCGATCTTGTTTACCTTGCGGGCGATAAGCTTCCTGATATCGTAAGAATAAGTAACTCAAAGCCGGTATTCCCAAAAAATACCGCGCCTGTGGTGCGAGAATCTGGCACAGAGGATAAAAAAGCGCCTCTTGCCGCAAAAAAATATGAGAATCCGGATATTTCGCCAAAGAATGAAGCAAAGAAACCCGAAGAGGCCGCTTTTAAAGAGAATGTCGGAAAAAATACGGCTGAAATAAAAGGCAGCGACCCCGAAGCACAGCCCAAGATAGTAGATATCGGGAGCCGGAAGGGTATCGTTTACGAAGAGTACTTCCGTAGTATCCGTGATAAGATAAAAACCATTATTGAAAAGAATAAGCGCGGGCGTTTCGGTAAGAACGATATTTATGTAAAGTTTATTGTGAATAAAAGCGGGGCCTTGAAGGATATATCTCTCTACAAAAGCAGCGGCCCCAACTCGCGCCTGCTTGAAGAAGTTGCCATAAGAAGCATACGGGAAGCTGCTCCTTTTTTGCCGTTTGGCGAGGGGATCAAAGAAAACGAACTTTCCCTCAATCTGAAGATATTGTTTCAGCCTAATTAGCCCGTTGACATTGCACACTTGGTATAATATAATGTCCATGCCATCAGAGTGATTAAAGACACGTAAAGGGGTGAAATGCTAAATGTCTAAAGTTGAAATTGGTGAGCACGAGTCGCTGGAGAAGGCGCTGAGGCGTTTTAAGAAAAAGATAGAGCGAGAGGGAGTATTAAAACAGCTTAAAGCCAGAAAACATTACGAGAAACCCAGCGAGCGCAAACGACGAAAGAGAAGAAGCTCCAAAACAAGGTTTTGATGAATAGAGCCGTATCAAAACTTATAATAGCCGGTCTTCTTGCAGGCCTTTTATTTTGCCTGAATTCCTTTGCCGCAGAGGAAAAGGCCATCTACGGCCAGGATGTGACCTCAGAAAATATCCTCCCTAACGGCATGACCGTGATACTCCACGAAACCCCCAAGTCTCCCATAGTATCGATAAATATTCTCGTCAAGTGCGGCAGCTCCACCGAAGGTAAATATTCCGGAGGCGGGGTATCCCATTTTGTGGAGCATATGCTTTTTAAAAGCGGGGATGAGAAAGAAGTCAATAAGACTGTACGGGAGATAAAGTCCTTCGGCGGCACAATAAACGGCTTTACATCGCGTGATTATACCGTTTATACGGTTACGGTACCAAAAGAATTCGCGCTCTTGGCGATCGGCGTATTGAAAGATTTTATCTTTTTTCCCGATTTTGATGCCCTGGAAATAGAGAAAGAAAGGGAAGTAATACTTGACGAAATACGCAGAAGCAAGGATAATCCGGCATCTTGCCTTTCCGATATGTCATGGTCATCGGTCTTTAAGGAAAGCGCTTATAGATATCCGATAATAGGTTACGAAGATCTGTTTACCCGGCTTACCAAGGATGATGTTGAATACTATTTTTACCGCAATTACTCGCCGGATAATGTGATCATGGTTGTGGCCGGCGATATATGCAATGAAGAGATCTATCCTGAGATTGAGGAGGTCTTTTCCGGTGTAAAACGATATTTTGTCAATAACGAGCCGGATTATACAGAGCCGCCGCAATTAAGTAAAAGACTCGAGATAGAAAATGAGCGCATCAAATTAGCTCACGCCGCCCTATCATATAGAAGTGTATCCATAAACGATCCTTCACTCTATGCCCTTGACGTGCTTGCTACCATTTTAGCGAGCGGGGAGAGCTCGATCCTCACCAAAGAACTCCGGGATAACAAAAAACTCGCATATTTTATATCTTGTTATAATTCCACCTTGCGCCGAAGCGGGTTATTTTCCATATCTTTCATAGCAGAAAGCGGTAATGTAACGCCCGCTATTTCCGAAATATTAAAAATACTTGAGGGCATAAAGAAAGATGGTGTGGCGCGCGCGGATTTAGAAAAGGCTAAGAAAATGGCCGCCGTGGATTTCCTTGAATCCTTACAAACGGCCCAGGGAAGGGGAATGGACCTTATTTCAAGCGAGGCCCTGACGAATGATTATAATTTTTCACAAAAATACCTTGAGAGATTGAATAGCGTAAGCGCTGAAGATATTAAAACCGCCGCCGGTATTTATATGGCTGAAAGTGGGCTCAATGTAGCGCTAATTATGCCGGAAGGTTTCGGCTCCGAAAACGAAACGCCTGTAGGCGGAAAAATGGAAAACAATGGCCGCAATATAACGCATCGGGTATTACCGAGCGGCGTACGCGTGATTATATGCGAAGATCGTTCGCTTCCGATATGCACTATATCGGCGATGTTTCTTGGCGGTGTCCGATTCGAAAGTAAGGTTTGTAACGGCATATCGAACCTGGCGTCGTGTCTTATGCTCGACGGAACTTCCGAGCGCGATGAAGAAGAAATCAAGGCCGCCATAGAATCCCTTGGCGGCAGCATGCGCAGCATAAGCGGCATGAACAGCTTCGGCATAACTTTGAACCTTGCCTCAAGTGATTGGAAAAATGCGCTTGAGATAATGAGCGATGTCATAAAGCATCCGGCATTTGACGAAGCAAAGATAGATAAAGAAAAGGCACTTGCCCTGGCGGCAATAAAGGAGCGCGACGACAGCATAGTGGAATACGGCCTCCTTCTTTTCAGGGAAAACTTTTTCAAAGACAGCCCTTACAGCCGGCCGGTCCTTGGGCACGCCGAGACTGTAGAGAGTATCAAGCGGGATAGTATCCTGAATTATTACAACTCTTTCACCCAGCCTTCACTTATGGTGATTACGGCTACAGGCGACATCGATAGGGAGGCTTTTATTGCGGAGGTCAAAAAAGAGTTCGGCTCCGCGAAACAGGCCGATACAAAGCTGCCCGATATACCCGTCGGCCTAAGCGCAAAAACGAGAGATGATATAAAGAGCTCAATGGAACGGGAGCAGTCGATAATATTGATTGGGTTTCCTGCGGTAAAGATAACCGACCCCGACAGATATGCTTTCGAAGTAATAGACTCCATAATGTCAGGTTCTGACGGACGTCTTTTTAATAACGTGCGGAGTCGCTTAGGCGTTTCTTATTCACTCGGGTCTCTTTTTATGCCGGGCGTAGATCCCGGATGCCATATTTTCTATGTTATTACGTCAGCCAAAAATATAAGCGTGGCAAAAGACGCCATCCTTAAAGAAATTAAAAGATTAAAGACCGAATCAATACCGGAAAAAGAGCTCGATGCCGCAAAACGTTATCTTACTGCCAAAAACATAACCGACATCGAGGAAAATGCGTCCATTAACTTAAAAATGGCCCTTGATGAGCTGTATGGCTTGGGTTACAACAATTTCGAAACGTATAAAGACAAAATATCAGCCATTACCCCGGGCCAGATCAAGAGGGTGACCAATCAGTATTTTAACACCGATGACTGCCTTATAGTGACCATATACGGTAAGCCCCGTTAGATGTCTTAATAGACATTATCTAGGGGTAAAATCGATGGCAGATAGTAAAAACATAGGCACATAATACAAGACCTCGAATAATAACTTAAAGTCGTTGGGCATCTAACGGGGCAAGGAAGGGAACGGGGAATAGGATCGTGTTCGGAATATCCACATCATGGAATTACGCAAGGCACGGCAATGCGAGGTCCATGATCGAAGAAATAAAAGCGATGGGTGTAGATTCGGTAGAGCTGAACTTCAAGCTGACAAAAGAGATGGTGGATGAAGTCGGTAGGCTTGTTGATGAAGATTTTGTAAAAGTAGCAAGCGTACACAATTTTTGCCCTGTCCCCGGATCCGTTGCGATAAAAGATGCATCGCCCGACTATTATTCGCTGGCATCTCTCGATACGGCCGAAAGAAAAATGGCCGTTTCCCAGACCAAGCATACCATAGATACCGCCTGCCGCCTAAAGGCAAAAGCAGTGGTAGTTCACGCGGGCAGACTGGACATAAAGGATAGAACCCGGGAGCTCGGAAAGATCATTGAGGACGGCATAGATCCCAAGGCATTGATATCCGCCATGCAGGAAGAAAGAGAAGGCGCCCTGAAGAAGGGTTACCTGGACTGCCTTCTTGAAAGCATAAAAGAACTGCTTGTCTATTCAAAAAAGGCAGGGATAAAGATCGGGCTTGAAAACAGGTTCTATTTTCGGGAGCTGCCTTCTATAGAGGATTTTGACGCGATATTCGATATGTTTAAAGACCCGGATATATGTTACTGGCATGATACCGGCCATGCCCAGATATACGAAAATTTAAAACTTCTGCGTCACGAGGATTATCTTAACAAATTCGCGCATAGGCTTTTAGGAGTCCATTTGCATGATGTGAAGGGGGTTATAGACGACCATAACGCACCCTTTACGGGCGATTTCGATTTTTCTATTTTAAAACCGTTTTTAAACAAAAACGTAATAAAAAATTTAGAGCCGCACGCGGCGGCCCGAAGAGAAGATATACAAATCGCTATTAAGCGCCTAAAACAATTATACGGAGATTAGAATGCCGGTAATACGGGAACCTGTTGTAGCGGGACAATTTTACCCGGACACAAAAGCGGAACTCGAAAAAATGCTGTCTGGCCTTACGGATAAGGTGAAGAAGGACGATGCGATCGGCGCGATCTCGCCTCA
>JAZDNG010000033.1:0-12534 GCA_043800065.1 Candidatus Omnitrophota bacterium | reverse complement strand
TTATTGAAAAATATATAGTATCATAATTCTGTAACTTAAACGATAGCAAGCACTAACATAAATTACAGGAGGTACAGAACTATGATGAGCACCAAGCAAAAGGAGCAAAAGTTGTTCTACAACTTCTCCCTTTCAAGCTGTATCCCCCAAGACCATTTCCTGCGCAAGTTAGATGGAGCTGTTGACTTTAGCATTATCCATAAGCTTGCTAAGCCTTACTATAGCCATACAGGCCAACCTTCGGTTGATCCGGTAGTGCTTCTTAAGATGATGTTGATAGGCTACCTGTACAATATTACATCTGAGCGAAAACTCGCTCAGGAACTAAAGGTTAACCTCGCCTTTATGTACTTCTTAGGCTATGACATCGATGAAGAAACACCCAATCACAGCGTCCTATCTAAAGCCCGCAGAAGATTCGGAAATAAAATCTTCGAGCAGTTCTTTCATATAGTCATAGAGAAATGTAAACAACAGGGATTGATCCATGCCGAGAAAGCCTTTATCGATTCCACGTTTATTCCTGCCAATGCCAGCCTTTCCAGCATAATAGATTGTGACGAAAAGATAATCCTAAAACGTTCGCCGGAGGAATATCTCAGGGTAGTGGATGAAGCCAACCCCATTGAGCCTCAATATGACAAAGAACCACCAAAGACAAATCCCAAAACTAACCAGAGGCTTTACTCTAAAACAGACCCTCAGGCCTCGATCATTAGACATAAGAATAAACCGCCTCAGCTTGCCTACAAGCAGCATATCTCGGTAGATAATGGGCCTGCCAGGATTATTACCGGCTGCGCCACTACTCCTGCAGCGGTAGCCGATGAACACAAACTGCCCCATTTAATCAGTCAGGCAAACCAAGAACACGATATCCTACCCAAAGAAGTAGGCGCAGACACTAAATATGGCACGGCTGATAACTACCGCTTCTTGTTAGAGAACCGGATAAAACCTTCTATGCCCCACCATGGAGGTAAAAACGTTACCGGCCTCTCAACCAAAGACAACTTCATCTATGATAAAGACAATGACCAATATGCCTGCCCCGAAGGCAAGATACTTAAAAATAACGGTTTTTCAAAAGAACAAAGACATTATATCTACAGAGCTCATCCTAAAGATTGCAAAAACTGCAATCTCTTAAAACAATGCACTAAATCACCTACCGGCAGATCCGTAACGCGGCATGTAAATGAGCACTTTTTAGAACTAGCAAAGGAGCATCTTAAAACTCCCTTAGCCAGAAATACCATAAACCAAAGACGTGAATACGTAGAGACTGTCTTTGCCTCTGAAAAGAAAGACTTAGGTTTAAACAAAGCAAAATTCAGAGGCCTTGCCTCTGTCCACATCCAATCAGTGCTTACTGCTTGTGCCTATAATCTTAAAAAGATTGTAAAATACTCAAAGGGCCTTAACGAGAAGCTAAAAACAGCCGGTAATTTACCTGTATTGCCAATCTCAGAAGTAAATACGGTCAAGTTAACCCAGAGATTAGAAGATAATGAGTTTGTTTTGGCCGTCTCTGACTTTAAAAATGTTTTGTGTTCGTTCATCAAACACTTTTTAGGCCTCATACCAGCCTATGAGGCGGCTTAGGCAACAGACTCATAAATAAGGAGTTATGAAATGGGGTTTTCCGTTTTTAAAGATACAGAAAGGTGGAAAATGAGTTATTGTAATTCATTGTGGTATAATATGTTGGGACAAAGTGAAACGTCCCCTTTTGCCTTTCCTTTTGCTTTTATGGGGTGTTTGGCCTTTGCATTACTTACGGCGATAGGGGCTTATGTGAGGATACCGTTATTTTTTACGCCGGTGCCGCTTACGCTGCAAACATTTTTTGTGCTGCTTTCCGGAGCGGTATTGGGCAGGAAATGGGGCGCCGCAAGCCAAGTATTGTACCTTTCACTCGGCGCATTCGGCCTTCCGGTTTTTCAGGGTTACGGATACGGCATATCGCATATCTTCGGCCCGACAGGCGGATACCTTTTCGGATTTATATGCGCGGCGTACATCGTCGGCTATTTTACCGAAAGCGGTATTTTCGAAAAGAAGAGTTTCAGTATATTTCTGGCGATGATAGCGGGGCTTGTCGTGGTGTATCTATGCGGTATAGCGTGGCTTAAGCTACTGTTAGGTGCAAATTTAAAGGCAACTCTCGTAATGGGCCTTTATCCCTTTTTACCCGGAGAGGTAGTCAAAGTTATTGCCGCCTCCTATATGTATCTTGGCCTCAGAAGCAGATTATAGCCAAATACGGCCGCTATATCCTACTAAATCACTCAGGTATAATTTCTAAAAAAAGAAATAAATACTTGACAAAATACCTAATATATGGTATGTTTCTTGCACTATGCCGAAAATATACGATAATATCACAGAAACCGTAGGAAAGACTCCTTTAGTCAGACTAGGCAAGATAAGCCAGGGTCTTCCGGCGGAAATTATCGCAAAAATTGAATCCTTTAATCCTTGCGGGAGCGTAAAGGACAGGATAGGCCTTGCGATGATAGAGGCAGCCGAAAAAGAGAATCTTATAAAGAAAGGCGCTACTATCGTAGAGCCTACAAGCGGCAACACCGGTATAGGCCTTGCATTTGTATGCGCCCAGCGAGGATACAATCTCATACTGACTATGCCCGATACCATGAGCGTGGAAAGAAGGCAGCTTCTGGAGATATTCGGCGCCAAGATAGTTCTTACGCCGGGCAAAGAGGGCATGTGTGGCGCTGTTGAAAAGGCGGAGGAGATAATAAAAAATACGCCGAATTCTTTTATGCCGCAGCAATTTAAAAATCCCGCCAACCCCAAAATACACAGAGAAACTACGGCTGAAGAGATCTGGAAGGATGCCGACGGCAAGGTGGATATTTTGGTAGTGGGCGTAGGAACGGGTGGCACGCTTACGGGCGTAGGCCAGGTATTAAAAAGAAGGAATAAAAATCTTCGTATTATAGCGGTTGAGCCCGCGGATTCACCCGTCCTTTCGGGCGGCAAAGCAGGCTCGCATAAGATACAGGGCATAGGAGCGGGATTTGTGCCGGAGGTCTTAGAGAAAGACCTTATAGACGAGATAATTGCGGTAAAGAATGAAGAGGCAAAAGAGTTTACAAAGAGGTTGGCTAAGGAAGAGGGCATCCTGGCCGGCATATCGAGCGGCGCAGCGCTTTTTGCGGCACATGCGGTAGCAAAACGTAAAGAGAACAATGGAAAACGGATAGTTGTTGTACTGCCCGACACGGGCGAGCGGTATTTAAGCACAGACTTATTCAAATAAATAGTAATAATAGTAGCCGACGTTTAAACGTCGGCTACCCTGTGGATAACTTTAAGTGAGGGATAAATGGCAAAGACAATAAAAGAAATAAATGAAAAGATAAAAAGAGGCGATGTAGTCGTTGTCACCGCAGAAGAAATAATAGACATTGTTGAGAAAAAGGGCGCAGCCGAGGCAGCCAAATACGTCGATGTCGTCACAACAGGCACCTTCGGCCCCATGTGTTCAAGCGGGGCGTATTTTAATGTAGGTCACTCAAAACCCAAAATAAAACTGGGCGGCGGTAAGGTGACTTTGAACGGCGTACCCGCATATGCCGGTTTTGCGGCTGTCGACGTTTATATAGGCGCCACTGCTATGCCGGATGATGACCCGCGGAACAAGACGTACCCGGGCGACTTTAACTACGGCGGAGCCCACGTTATAGAGGAACTTGTAGCCGGCAAGGATGTGAGGCTTGAAGGAGCGGCATATGGCACAGATTGCTATCCGCGCAAAAAGATAGATACGCTTATTTCGCTAAAAGATCTGAACGAGGCAGTCCTTTTTAATCCGCGAAATTGTTATCAGAATTATAATGTAGCGGTCAACCTGTCCGACAAGACTATCCATACCTATATGGGCGTATTAAAGCCGCACATAGGCAATGCGAATTATTGCAGCGCCGGGCAGCTGTCGCCGCTTTTAAACGACCCATACTATAAAACCCTCGGTATAGGCACAAAGATATTTCTGGGCGGCGGCGAAGGGTATGTGGCGTGGCAGGGCACACAGCACAATCCTTCCGTTAAAAGGAAACCGAATGGAGTACCCGAGGCGCCTGCCGGCACTCTCGCGGTAATAGGAGACCTTAAGGGCATGTCCGCGAAATGGCTTTCCGGTTCTTCCTTTATCGGCTACGGCGTTACTTTGAATGTCGGCATAGGAATACCCATACCGATACTGAACGAGGAAATAGTAAAATATACGGCCGTTAAGGACGAGGACATATATGCGCAGATAATCGACTATTCCCAGGCGTATCCGCAAGGCATCGGAGAATCGCTCGGAGAGATAAATTACAAAGAGCTTAAGTCCGGCACCATAAAGGTAAAAGGCAAAGATGTGCCGACAGGGTCGCTCTCCAGCTACAGCAAAGCAATCGAAATAGCGGAATCGCTCAAGAAGAGCATAAAAGATAAGAAGTTCTTCCTGACTGAGCCGGTCCAACCCGTTCCGGGCGCAGACTCCGGCGTAAAGTTTAAGCCGCTCAACGAGAGGCCGGTTAAACAATAAAGATTGAATCGATAAAAGCTGCGTGGTAGAATAATCCCGTTAATATAAGGGAGGTGTTTTATGGCACGCAGCATAGTAATTCTGTTTCTGATAGTGATGATTTCACTAATGCTATTCAAGGTATTTGCCCAAAATGACGGCGTCGAGGATGCTGACGACATTAGCAAGATACTGGCAAATCAACAGCGTATCATTGAAAAACTGGATAGCATAGAAGGAAAAATCAACGGCCTGAAGACCAGGTTATATTAACAATGGACAACGCAGCGCCGGTATCTTTTTCACTCGCTTTCATAGCGGGGTTTTTGACATTTGCTTCGCCCTGTATTTTTCCGCTTATCCCCGCATACCTTTCCTATATCACCGGTATATCTTTCAGCAATGTAAGAGAAGCCGATAAAAAAAGTATCCAGCAGAAGACCCTCGTCTATTCCGTCTTTTTCGTATTAGGTTTCTCGTCGATATTTATAGCATTGGGCGCTTCGGCATCTTTAATAGGCAGTATTATCTTTGCCCACAAAACTTTATTGGCGCGCATAGGCGGATTTTTAGTCATACTTTTTGGCCTTTATATAATGGGCGTTTTCCGGCTAGGGGCCCTTGATAAGGAAAAAAGGATAGGCTTAAAGCTGCAAAAGACCTCAAAGCTCGGCGCCTTTCTTTTGGGCGTTACATTCGCGGCGGCATGGACGCCGTGCGTAGGGCCGATTTTGGGCTCGATACTGATTTATGCCGGCACAAAAGAGACGATGTTGGAAGGGATTTGGCTGCTCAGTTTCTATTCACTGGGGCTAGCCGTACCTTTCCTGGTTTCGGCATTTTTGGTCAATTCGCTGCTTTCTATTATGCCCCGGCTCAACAAGTATCTGGCAGCGGTAAAATACATCTGCGGCATTCTTTTGATCTTGATAGGGATATTGCTTGTTACAAACCACTTTGATATGGTAAGATGGTAGGCGAAATTGGGAAGGGGCATGGTTAAAAAAAGCTTTATATTCCTGATTCTGATAAGCATGTTACTGTTTAGCGGTTGTTCCGTGGCCGAGGAGAGTGCGTCTAAAGGAGCGCCCAATTTTTCCCTATCCGATATAAAAGGGAAGACAGTCAGACTCTCTGACTATAATAATAAAGTAGTCCTGCTTAATTTTTTTGCAACGTGGTGCCCCCCATGCAGGGAAGAGATCCCGGACTTCATAGATATGGTCAATACAAAGGACAGCGAAAAATTCATAATAATAGGCATATCTGTGGAGCATGGCGACGATGCCACGGTGAAGAGATTTGCCGCCGAAAGGAAAATCAACTACCCCATACTTATAGACGACGGGCTTGTATCAAAAGCATACGGCCCTATTCATAGTATCCCGACGACATTCATTATAGATAAAAAGGGGAATATAGTCCAAAAAATAATAGGTTCGCGCGCTAAAAGAGAGTTTGAAAAAATAATAGAACCGCTTTTATAGGAGGGTCCTATGCCCGATGTCAAAAAAGACGTAGAGGCCGTACTGAACAAACTGAGAGCTACGCTGCAGGCAGACGGCGGAGATATAGAATTGGTAGAAGTAAATGAAGACGGTGTTGTAAAGGTGCGCCTTAAAGGCGCGTGCGCCGGATGCCCGATGAGCCAGATGACGCTGGCCCATTTTGTCGAAGAACATATCAGAAGAGCAGTTCCTTCCATAAAAAGGGTGGAGGCGGTCTAGATTTAAATGATAATAACGAAACAGAAGGACAAATCGGAAATTCTAAAGTATCTTGGCAAAGAGTCCGGGATATTTATAGTCGGCTGCGGGGAATGCGCCACGGTATGCAAAACCGGCGGCGAAAAAGAAGTGGCGGATATGAAAAAGTTCCTCGAGAGCCACGGGAAGTCCGTAACCGGTTCTTGTCTGCCCGACGCGCCATGCATCGCAAGTCAGGCGAGGACGGCCATAGGTAAAAATAAAAAGGATATAAAAGAATCCGACGCGCTTTTAATAATGGCATGCGGTCTGGCCATTCAGTCTGTAAAAGAAAACATGCCCTTTGATAAAGCGCTTCATATTGCAAACGATACTTTATTTATAGGAGAGGTAACGAAGAGCGGCGATTTTCTGGAGAGGTGCAGTGCGTGCGGAGAATGCATATTGGAACTTACAGAAGGCATATGCCCCGTTACACGCTGCCCTAAGGGGCTTTTGAACGGCCCTTGCGGAGGGGTTAATAAATCCAAATGCGAGGTCAATCCCGATATTGACTGCGCGTGGGTTTTGATATATGAGGATTTGAAGAAGAAGGGCAAAATACATCTTTTAAAAACCTATAACCCCCCCAAAGACCATTCCAAAATGCTCAAGCCGCGCAAATTGGCCGCTACTTCATAAGTTAACCAATTTATCCCGAGCGCAGCCGAGGGGCAAATTAATGGCCGCCTCCTAAAAGAAACTTCATTATAGTTGACAAAAATAGTAGGATATAATAGAATAAAGGCCTATATTAAGGACGTGTCTCTTGAGCATATCCACAAAATCCACATACGGCATAAGGGCAATGTTTGAGCTGGCGCTTCATCACGGCGCGAACCCCATTTCAGTCACCTATATCTCTAAAAAAGAGAATATCTCCGTGCCATATCTGGAACAGCTCTTAAATAAGCTGCGCAGAAAAGGCCTTGTAAAAAGTATCAGGGGGCCGGCCGGAGGCTATGTTCTCGCGAAAGCCCCCGCAAAGATAACAGTGGGAGAAATAGTAATGGCCCTCGACGGAGATATAACGCCGGTTCACTGCGCAAGCAGCGCAAAGCCCAGCAAGGCGTGCAAAATGATAGATAGATGCGTCACAAAAACGGTATGGAAAAAATTGAAAGACGCGCTTGATAAAACGCTGAATGGCGTTTCGCTTAAAGATCTCTGCGATGATGCAAAAAGAATGAAAGTTGATAAGACCGTTCGCCATAAATATGAGTTTAATATATAGGGCTTAGCCTATGAAAAGAATATATTTGGACCATAACGCGACGACGCCGGTCGACCCGGAAGTGCTTAAAAAAATGCTCCCTTATTTTGGCGAAGAGTATGGCAATGCCTCAAGCCTCCATTCATTTGGCAGGTATGCGCGCGAAGCGGTAGAAAACGCCCGATTACAAGTGGCGCGCCTCATAGGACCGGTAGAGCCGGTTGATATAGTATTTACGGGCGGCGGTACCGAATCCGACAACTTTGCCGTAAAAGGCGCCGCCTATGCATTAAAAGATAAAGGCCGGCATATGATAACGAGTAAAATCGAGCACCACGCGGTAATTAATGCTTGCGAATTTCTGTCTAAAAACGGTTACGAAGTTACTTACCTTGATGTGGACGAATACGGATTGGTAGATATGGAAGCGCTTAAGTCTGCGATAAGAAAGGATACAATTCTCGTAAGCATAATGTTCGCGAATAATGAAGTCGGAACGATAGAGCCGGTGAAAGAGATCGCGAAGGTCGCCCGCGAGAAGGGGATTTTATTCCACACAGATGCGGTGCAGGCGCTGGGAAAGATAGATATAGATGTCGAATCACTCGGCATAGACCTTTTGTCGGTATCGGCTCATAAGATATACGGGCCTAAGGGCGTCGGGGCGCTTTATATGAACAAAAAGGCGAAGTTAACGCCTCTTATGCACGGCGGCCACCACGAAAGAAACCGCAGGGCCGGCACGGAGAATGTGCCGGGTATAGTCGGGTTTGGAAAGGCGTGCGAACTGGCGGCCGGTAACATGAAAGCGGAAATGAAACGCATAGAAGTTTTAAGAGACAGGTTATGGCAGGGCATAATTAAGAGCATAGAAGACGTCAAACTGAACGGCCATCCGACGCTCGGGCTTCCAAATACGCTAAATGTAAGCTTCAAATATGTCGAAGGCGAATCAGTGCTTCTGAACCTCGATTTAAGGGGAATCGCGGCATCAAGCGGCTCTGCCTGCACCTCGGGGAGCCTTGAGCCGTCGCACGTTTTAAAGGCGATGGGCGTGGAGCCGGCTACCGCGCAGGGCTCCGTAAGATTTTCCTTGGGCAGCGAAAACACAGAGGCGGAAATAGAAATAGTTGTAAAAGAACTGCCTCCCATTATAAAGAAACTGCGCGACATGTCGCCTTTATACAAAGGCAGCGAGTAGAGAGATGAACAATCAATACAGCGAAAAGGTGATGGAGCATTTCAAAAATCCGCACAATGTAGGTGAGATACCGGATGCCGATGGAATCGGTAATGTCGGGAATCCCGTGTGCGGAGACATCATGCGTCTTTATATCAAAGTAGAAAACGGCAGGATAGAAGACGCCAAATTTAAGACATTTGGCTGCGCTGCCGCCATAGCGACGTCAAGCATGGTGACCGACCTTGTAAAGGGGAAGACTATAGAAGAAGCGCTCGAGATATCTAACAAGGCCGTAGCCAGCGCGCTGGACGGCCTGCCGCCGGTCAAGATGCACTGTTCAATGCTTGCGGAAGAAGCGCTGAAATCCGCAATAGGGGATTACCTTCAGAAACGCGGGTGAACGCACATGGTAGATCTACTGAAAAGAAAGATAAGAAAGGAGACATTAGACAGGCTGTACGCTATCAATAAAAAAGATAAAGAACAAAAAGTAAATATACTAAGAAGGAAACTATTTTCACTAACTGAGTTTAAAGAGGCAAAATGCGTGATGTTTTACGTATCCAAACATTATGAAGTGGATACGCATGAAATGATAGACGAATCAATACAAATGGGGAAGAAAGTAGTGGTGCCCATTACCGTTAAGGAGGAAAAGACGCTGAAGCTTTCCGAATTAAAGGATAGGGAGAAGGAACTTATAAGAAGCCATTACGGCATTCATCAGCCGGGCGAGAAGCACGTAAAACCCGTTTTGCTTGAAGAGGTGGACCTCATGGTAGTGCCGGGCATAGCTTTTGACAGGCACGGCCACCGTCTGGGGCACGGCGGCGGGTATTTTGACAGGTTCCTTCACAATGCTTCGCCGCGTCTTTTTACGGTGGGGCTCGCTTTCGATTTTCAATTAGTTGATGAGCTTCCTCGATACGACACCGATATTCCCCTTAATAAGATTCTTGTATCATGATATTTACGCATTAGGCCTTTTTATGAAAGGAGGAGGATTCAATTGAATTTAGGCAGTATCAATCTTACTCATATAGGAATGGGTATTCTGGGAGCCGCTTTTTTCTTTGTTTTTGGTTATATGATCCGGAAGATCGTGGCGAAAAAAAGGCTTAAGTCCGCTGAAGAAAAAGCAAGAGTTATGCTTGAAGAGGTCAAGAAGGAAGTAGCCAACAGGCGAAAAGAGATAGACCTTGAGGCAAAGGATCTTCTTCATAAGACAAGGAATGAGTTTGAAAAGGAATCGCGCGACAGAAAACAAGAACTCTTTGCACTTGAAAGAAGATTAATACAGCGCGAGGAGAACCTGGACAGAAAAGTAGATATGATCGACAAGAAAGAGAAAAATGTCGAACATAGAGAGGGCTCCCTTATTGCTAAAGAGCATAGCGCGGATGCTAAGATAAAGGAACTGGACCACGTTCTCGAGGAGGAGAAGATAAAGTTGCAGCAGATATCAAGCATGAGCAGAGATGAGGCAAAGAGGATACTTCTGCACCGCCTAGAGGGCGAAGTCAAGCAGGAAGCGGATATTATGATACAAAGGACCATTGAGGAAGCTAAAACGAACGCAGACAAAGAAGCTAGAAAGATAGTCGGTATGGCCATACAAAAATGCGCCGCGGATCATACCGTAGAAACTACCGTAAGCGTAGTAAACCTGCCGAGTGACGATATGAAAGGCCGTATCATAGGAAGAGAAGGCCGTAACATAAGGGCGCTTGAAATAGCGACGGGAGTTGATGTCATAATAGACGATACGCCGGAAGCGGTCATACTCTCGGGGTTTGATATGGTAAAACGCGAGATCGCCAAAAGGAGCCTTGAAAAGCTCGTAGAAGACGGCAGGATCCACCCCGGGCGCATAGAAGAGGTAGTTGAAAAAGTAAAGAAGGAGATGGCCGAGCACATTAAAGAGGAGGGCGACAAGGCCCTATTTGACGTCGGTATCCACGGCATGCACGTAGAGATCATCAAACTTTTGGGCAGGCTGAAATACAGGACCAGTTACGGTCAGAATGTCCTGCAGCATTCCAAAGAAGTCGCCTATCTGATGGGTGTTTTGGCGGGAGAGTTAAGGATAGACCCGACCTTGGCAAAGAGAATAGGCCTTCTTCACGATATAGGAAAGGCGACGAGCCATGAGGTCGAAGGGACCCATGCAAAAATAGGGTCCGACCTTGCCAGAAAATACGGCGAGACGGAAAGCGTCATTCACGCGATAGAAGCGCATCATCAGGACATAGAGCCGAAGACTCTAATGGCTGTTTTAGTGCAGGCCGCTGATGCTATAAGCGCCACAAGGCCCGGCGCAAGGCGCGAAACGCTGGAGCTTTATATAAAACGCCTTGAAAAACTGGAGTCGATAGCAGATTCATTTAAGGGTGTTGAAAAATCTTTCGCGATACAGGCGGGAAGGGAAATTCGAGTAATCGTGCAGCCGGATAAGATAACCGATGCCCAGGCGATTTCCATGGCAAGGGATATCACAAAAAAGATAGAAGAAGGGCTCGAGTATCCCGGCCAGATCAAGGTGACGGTGATCCGGGAGACGAGAGCGATTGATTATGCCAAATAAATGAGCACATGACTTACGCGACAAGAAGGAGCGTAAGTCATAAGTGCAAATTTATCCCGAGCGTAGCGAGGGATCTCAATAAGGGATTGCTTCGCTTTGCTCGCAATGACAGAAGGTGGTTATTATGAAAGTTTTATTCATAGGCGATATAGTAGGTTCGCCGGGCAGGCGCGCTATTAAAGAGCTTGTCCCGAAAATAAAGAAAAAAGAGAAGATAGATTTTACGGTAGCCAACGCAGAAAATGCCGCGGGCGGCTCAGGAGTTACGCCCGGCATTGCCGAAGAATTATTCTCTTACGGAGTGGATGTTATTACTTCGGGCGACCACATATGGAAGAAGAAAGAGATTATGGAATTTCTGGACGCGGAACCGAAGCTCCTTAGGCCGGCAAATTATCCGGCCGGCGCGCCCGGCAACGGTTGGGGGGTATATACGGCAAAAAATAGCGCCAAAATAGGCATTATAAATCTCGTTGGCAGGGTATTTATGGAGGCCGTGGAATGCCCGTTCAAAACGGGGCGCGATATAGTAGAGAAGATCCGGAAAGAGACGCCCATTATTCTCATAGATATGCACGCGGAGGCAACCAGCGAAAAGATAGCGCTTGGCTGGTATCTTGACGGCGAAGTGAGCGCGATATTGGGGACGCATACGCACGTCCAGACAGCCGATGAAAGGATATATCCCAAAGGCACGGCTTTTATTTCGGACCTCGGTATGACCGGGCCGCATGATTCCGTTATAGGGAGAAAAGTAGAGCAGATACTTGCGCGTTTTTTAACCGGCCTTCCGACGCGCTTTGAGATGGCCGAAGAGAATGTGCAGCTTAACGGCGCGGTTGTAACAATAGACGAAAAGACCGGGAAGGCCTTGGAAATAAAAAGAGTTAACGAAAAATTAGGTGGATGATGTTTGTGATATTGGAAAAAAAGAGACTGAATCCGCAGGTTACATTTATGAAGTTAAAGGCGCCGCATGTCGCGAAAAACGCGAAAGCGGGACAATTTGTGGTGCTTAAGATAGATGAAGAAGGCGAGCGGATACCCCTTACGATAGTGGGCACCGATAAAAAAGAAGAGAGCGTAACTATAATATTTCAAGAAGTTGGTACTACCACTAAATGCCTTGCCAATCTTGATAAAGGTGCGGGCATTATGGATATCATAGGGCCTCTTGGCCGGTCCACGCACGTCGGAAAACTTGGCAAGGTGATATGCGTTGGCGGCGGAGTGGGGACCGCGGAGATTTATCCGGTAGCAAAGGCATTT
>JAZDNG010000017.1:0-24264 GCA_043800065.1 Candidatus Omnitrophota bacterium | reverse complement strand
GGAACAAGCGCGGCCTTAAGCCCGAACCCCATTAAAAAGAGCACTGCGGAAAAATAGGTAACCTTACCCAGGCCCTTTTCCGCGAGCACAATGGCCATATCGGCCATATTTAAAGTGGATGTGTAACTATACATAAGCGCTATTCCCAAAAGCACAAAGAAAGAGCCCACCGAGCTCATGACGAGATACTTGAAAGACGCTTCCAGTTCCTCCGCGTCAGTCCCATAGGCGACAAGCGCATAACTTGCTACTGAGGCTATCTCCAAAAATACAAAGAGGTTAAAAATATCGCCCGTTATGATAACACCGTTCATTCCGGCGACAAGTAAGAGGAAAAGTGTATAGAAATTCCATTTCGCGGTATACTTCTCCATATAGTTTATCGAGTAGATCGTAATCAGAAATACTATGAGGTTGACCGTAAGAAGCATAAATGCCGCAAGCGGGTCCAGCACCATAGATATGCCCAAAGGCGGCTTCCATATACCCACCTGATAAACCAGGACGCCGTAAGTGTTTACCGCTAACACGCCGGCAAGGGAAGCGACAAGAAGGGCAAATGAAACAAGATTTGCAAGCGTATCCGCGACCCATTTTACTTTTTTCGCAACAAGTGAAATAATAAAAGCCCCCGCAAGAGGTATTATCACGAATAAAGGTACTAAATTGTAAAAAGCGCGCGGAATAGTATCTGTCATTACCTTAACCTCGTAATCTATTTATCTTCGTCACGTCAAAAGTGCCGTATTTTTCGTATATCCTGATAGCTATTGCCACAGTCATTGCAGTGACCGCCAGTCCTATGACTATGGCGGTCAAGACGATGGCCTGAGGCAGCGGATCTACCATGTTCAATATTTCCTGATCCGGCGAAAGTATGGGCGAGCGGCCTTCGTAGCGGTAGCCCACTAAAACAAACAAAAGGTTTATCGCGTATTCGGCTATCATCATGCTTATGACGATTTTGATGATATTTCTTTTTCGAAGAATACCGTATAGGCCGATCGTAAATAGGGCTATGCATAAAAGATACAGGGCCATCTATTTATCCCCCGGTTTATCGTCTGTCTTAAACTTCAAAAGTACAAGAATTATAAATATTGAAAAAAGCCCCGCGGCGACTTTCACGCTTATAGCGATATTGCACAAAGGTATTATGCCTGCCGAGAATAATTTGAAGGGCTCTCCTTTGTCCGTAAAGAAATTAAAGAAAAAGTACCCTCCCATAAACCCGAGTGTGGCTATGGCAAGAAACGCTATAGCCCCGAAACTTTCAAAAAGGGCAGCCGCGGGTTTAGAGAGCTTTGAAAGAGCCGTCTCTTTGCCGAATGCCAGCATAAGATGTATGAAAGAAAGCGCTATAATAACGCCGCCCGCGAATCCACCGCCCGGAGAGATGTGGCCGTGAACAAGTATATAAATACCGTAAAGCAGTATGAACCCGACGGTAAGACGCGTGATTGTCTTTACTATAAGTGTCATACCCCGCTCTTTATTCATTCTCGTCCTCTATCTTTTCGCCTATCTTCTTTCTTCCGATCCTTCTCATGACTGCCATGACTCCTATGACCGCGGTAAAAAGTATGGTCGCCTCTCCTAAGGTGTCATACGCGCGGAAATCCAATATGACCGCTGCTACTATGTTGGTCGCGCCTGTTTTTAACAGCGCCGAATCGACGTAGAATTTGGCTACTTTCATGACAGGATATCCAAAAGTAGGCAGGTCTTTAACGGAATAATAGGCAAATATCAAAAATATGACTACAAATGCTACCGCGATAAAAGTATTTAAAAACCACCTGCCGCTTGCGGAAAATGGCAGGTCTCTTTTGAGGGTCGCTCTTATGAGTATAATGAGGCATAGTATTTCGACGACGAGCTGCGTTATGGCAAGATCGGGCGCCTTTAGAACCAAAAACGCTATAGAGAGCGCGAGCCCTACGGCCCCTACCGCTATTACGGAAGATATGAGGTCCTCCATTTCAATAGCCGCGATCGCCGCTATTATCATCATCGCCAAAAGTACGTACATTATTACCATATGAGTAACCTCAGTAATACAATAAAGACTATGAGCATGCCGACAAGGCACCAGGCAAGATACGTCGGCAAAACGCCGTTATGCAAATGCTGCAAAAAACCGCTAAGCCCAAATGTAAGCTTCTTGCCAATTTCGTAAACATCAAAAAGGCCTTCTTTTGCCATCGCACATATCTTACCCAATAAAGGGATATCCGTAATAGTGTTGTAAAATTCCGTCCCGGTGGGCCTGGTATCACCAGGCAGTGTTTCGCCGCCTATAAAAGGCTCGACCGTCCTTACATTCTTTATATTGCCCATAAGATATATCAGGAACCCGATTCCGAGCCCTATAATGATAAATAAAGTAGCCTCTCTCGGCTGCCATAAACCAATGTAAGAAATATCTGCGTTTACCGCCGGAATAATAAAATATTTCAGCGGTATTTGAAATGCGAATATGCCGAAGATAACGCAGAGCGCTGCGAGTATGGACATGGGAAGCCACATGGAAACCGGCACCTCTTTTACCTTCCGGCGCACGCTTGACTGTCCCAAAAAAACCGCATGAAGAAGCTTCATAAAACTTGCTAACGTAAGGGCGCTTCCGAACATAGCCGCCGAAAGCCAGAGTACCCATATCTTATTTTGGGCGCTCCCCATCTCTATTATCCCCTGGTATATCATCCATTTCGACACAAAGCCGTTAAAAGGCGGTACACCCGATATGGCTAGTGAGGCGATAAGACAGCATACAAAAGATATCGGCATAAAACGCGCCAAGCCGCCCAGCTTGTCCAGATCGGTTGTGCCCGCCTCTTTCTCCACCGCGCCGGCAGTGAGGAAAAGCGTACTTTTATAGATGGCGTGGTTCAGCATATGGAAAAGGCCGCCCGCTATACCTATGGGATTTGCCGTGCCTAACCCTAGAACCATGTATCCCACCTGGCTGACAGCGTGATACGCCAGAAGCCGTCTCATCGTATGCTGTATAAGCGCCATCATTACCGCCGCTATTATGGTAACAGAACCTATTATCAGGAGAAATGTACTCATCGCGGAATTCGGCTGTATTACAAACATATCCAGGGAAAGGCGGGCTAGAAAATATATGCCGAGAAGCTTATCCAAGCTCGCCGGAAGAAATGCCATTACGGGAAGCGGCGTCGCCTCTGCCGCATCGGGTATCCATGTGTGCATGGGGATGGCCCCGGCCTTTGCAAAGGCGCCGAGCGCAAGTAGAATAAATGCATACACGGCAAGGTGGCTTGTAAGAGGCATCTTCACTAAATCCATATTAATAGTGCCTGCCATCTTCCATATGATCGCCACGCCGAGGAGCATCAGGGCATCTGATCCGCCTATTATTATAAACGTCTTTTTCGCAGCGGCCTTAGTCTTGTCCCCTCCTACGCTTATCAAAAGATATAATGTAATACCTAAAAATCCCCAAAAGCCGATAAAGACCAAAAGGTTATTTGAAAGAATTGCCCCTATCGAGCCGGCTATCGTCGCAAGTATATAAGAGTAATACAGCCCTGAAACATTTGATACGCCCTTAAGAAATCCGGTTGAATATAGTATGATAAGAAAACCGAATAGAGCGATAAAAAGAAGTATGAATGCGGCCAGGCCATCCATCCTAAAAATGCCCGTATAGCCCAATACATCCCAGCTCGCGTTTTTAAGCCGGAATATATTATACGATACGAAAAGCGCCCATGCGGAAACGATCAGCGCAAATCCTGACCGCACAATGCGCGGGAGAATTGCGCATACAAGGCTTGCGGCAAAAATGGCGCTTATCAGTAAAATAGGGCTATTCAATTTTCTTCCCCATTCTTTTTATTAATTCCGAATCAGAAAGTCCGAGCGATTTTCCCATATCCCAGGTCCTGTGCTGAGACATATGGATAAGATTGTGCGCATCATATACCATCTTATCTTTTTTATTCACCACGGTCAACCTTTCCGTACAGCAATAGCACGGGTCTATGGCTGCCAATATTATGGTGGCATCGGCTATCGTCTGGCCCACAATCGTCTTTTTGAATGTCGGAAAATTCATAAAAGTCGGGGCGCGGACCTTGTGCCTAACGGGCCGGTTTGTGCCGTCACACCGCACTATGTGAATAGCTTCTCCCCTCGGCGCTTCGTGGTGGCCTATGCCGTCGCCAGGAGAGACCTGCTTGACATTTTCGTCTATGGGCCCCTCCGGCAGGTCATCCAGGCACTGGTTAACGATCTTTATGGATTCTATAAGTTCTAAAATCCTCACAACTGCTTTTGCGAATACGTCGCCTTCTTTTTGCGTTATGACATCCCATTTCACCTTGCCGTAAGCGGCGTACGGTTCGTCGCGGCGTATATCTACATCGTAGCCCGATGCCCTTGCGGTCGGCCCGAGCGCGCTATAGTCTATAGCATCTTCGCGCGTAAGGACGCCTACGCCCTTCAAGCGTGCGGCCAAAACAGGGTCATCAAGTACTGCGCCTTTGAACATCTCAACCGCCGGCAACACTTCATCGTTAAGGATCTTCTTATAGCGGGGGATCTCAGTATTATCGATGTCGCGCCTTACGCCGCCGACTTTCATCATGGCATAATTATTTCTGTTGCCGGAAATCGCCTCAAACATATCAAGAACCGGCTCCCTGTACCTCCATGCCCACATAAAGACCGTGTTATATCCGAGGAAATGGCCGGCGAGCCCCAGCCAGAGTAAGTGCGAATGTATCCTTTCAAGTTCGCCTATTATCGTCCTTATGTACAGCGCCCGCTCGGGCACATGGATATCGTCTATGTCTTCAACGGCGTTTACAAAGGCAAACGGATGGCTTGTGGAGCATATGCCGCATATCCTTTCTACGAGGTAAGCGGATTGGTCAAAGCTCTTTGACTCGGAAAGTTTCTCTATGCCGCGGTGATTCCATCCGATTCTTACATCAACATCGAGAACTTTTTCGCCGTCTACAATAAGCTTATAAAACTCCGGCTCTTCCTGCAGCGGATGGTACGGCCCTATCGGTATTGTAACTTTATGGCTCATTTTGCTCCTTTGTCATTGCGACCGCGAGCGAAGCGACGCGGGAAGCAATCTTGATTAAGAGATCGCCACGGTGCCTATGGCACCTCGCGATTAAATTCGACCTTTAAACTTACGTCGCACATTAATACCATTTAGCTCCGTAAGTTTAGGTCTCATTTAACTTGAATTCCTTGCGCATGGGATGCTTGTCGGCCGGCCAGTCATCCGGAAGTAAAAGCGGCTTAATGTTCGGATGGCCCTTAAATTCCAAGCCAAAAAGTTCGTGGATCTCCCTTTCTATCCATTCGGCGCCTTTCATTATCGGTAATATAGAATCTATTACGCAGTCATCTTTCGGCACATAGGCCCTCACCGTAACAATAAGCCCTATTCGGTCGAAATCGAAGTGGTACATCACCTCTATGTTATCGGGATTATCCACTGCGGTCGCTATGTTAAACCTGGCACCCAGGTCCTTAAATATAAAACGCACTATACCAACGACATCCTCTCGCGCTACATCTATATATATGCGCCTTGACGATTTATCGTAAAATTTCTTTATCTTTTCGCCGAATTCGGATTTTAAACTTTTGACTATGCCTTCTCTTTTCATTTTTTATTCACCTTATTAATAAGTTTTACAATTCCGCCTATGATCGCTTCCGGTTTCGGGGGGCAGCCGGGTATATAGGCATGTACGGGGATTATTTTATCGAGCGGCTCCGCTTCATGCACATTGTAGGAATTGTGAAATATTCCTCTTCCCGCCGTGCATGTGCCGACGGCAACCACCAGGCACGGCTTGGGCGCTTGTTCGTACATCTTCTTTACAATGTCCTTGCAGTTTCTATTGACGACCCCTGTTGCAAGGATAACATCCGCATGCCTTATTGAGCCGACAAGTACTATGCCGAAGCGCTCCACATCGTGCCTCGGCGTAAGGCAGTCGAGTATCTCTATGTCGCAGTTATTGCAACTCGCCGTCGACATATGAAAGACCCATAGTGATTTAGTTAATGCTTTTGTTTTTAAATCCATTTTTCCTTTTTAATGTCCGAACAACGCTAAAACGACTCCCAAAATAGCCAAAATTGTGACAGGCCCCCAGAAAAAACGAAGCGCCTGGTCTATCCTTAGTCTCGGATTGGTATTGCGTATTAATACGATCACTACCAAAAGAGCTATCAATTTCAATATGCCCCACACTATCTCTTTCGCCTGAAGTACAATTCCGCCCATGAATACCACAACCACAAATAAAGGAAGCGTAAAAAGAAGCATTGCCTTGGTCAGCTTAAATACAGCGAGCGGCGGCCCGGAATATTCTATGAACGATCCGCCCACGATCTCCGTCTCTGCCTCCGAAATATCGAATGGAACGAGTCCGAGTTTCGCCTGCACGCACAGCATGGCAACGACTAGTGCGATAAATCCCGAGGCGCTCGCAAATATGGCCCCGTGAGATATCTGGTAATTTAATATGCCGCCGATCGTCAAAAGCCCGCCCGATTTTATTATCGGTACAAGAAGCGCGAGTATAAAAGGAAGCTCGTACGAAAGTACCAGTTTCATCTCCCTTGACGAACCAAGACTTGCTAAAGGATTGGCCGAGCTGAAACCGCCCAGTATTATGGCGAGCGCCGGCAACGTAAGCATATAAAAGACCACTATCAGATCTCCGACAAACCCGAGATTAGGATCAAAATCGGCTAAACATAATAAGGTCGATACTATCGTCACCCCGGCCAGGCCTATAAGCGGCGCTGTAAGAAAGACTCTTTTTGACGCGCCGAGAGGGATCATCGTCTCTTTGCCGAGCAGTTTCAAAATATCCATAAAAGGCTGGTACCATGGCGGGCCGATCCTGTACTGTACGCGCGCGGTAACTTTGCGGTCGATCCAGCTGAACAGAAGCCCAAGAGCCGCCGTAAATAGAAAACCCGGAAATACCACAAATTGTAATACTTTAGTTAGGATATCCATATTGAAAATCTCTCACCGTAGGGGACGTTTAAACGTCCCCTACTACTACTTTGCCTTTTTAGGAAGTCCGTCTAATTCCCAATGTTCCGCTTTTACGAACATGTTCTTACCGACCAAAAATATATTCTTTTCTTTGTCTTCACTATATTCGCCGTATTTAAGGACGCCTTCCGGCGAATCTTTAACGCAGAGAGGTATCTCATCTTTCGTAAGCCTACCGAGGCAAAGGTCGCATTTCGGCGCTAAATATGCCATCATCTCAGGGTGAATCGTTCCAAAGGGGCAGGCGCTCATGCATGACTTGCAGCCCGTGCACCTCATATTATACTTCTCCAAGATCTTGTCTTCTGCCTTTCTTCCAAGCGCTTCATTAGGACATGCTTCTATGCATGCGGCTAATTCACATTTTCTGCATATGATAGCATAAGTCGCAAGCTCAATAAGCGAGCGCGCGCCCTTATTGTCGGAATGGTAAAAATAGCTGCATCCGAAATCTTTATCTTTGTTTTCCGCGTATAAATCCAGGTCTATTAGTAGCTTTTTCATATTCCTTGACGCGGGACACTTTCCTTCCCAACAGCCTTGTTATAGAACGGAAAATGTCCCGCCGAGTGGCTGTTGGTGTAACTTATCGCCTTTGGTTACGGCTTCAATGTCTGTGGTTTATTCCCAGATACCGTGAAGGCCGCTGATTTTATCATATGTAAACACCGGGCCGTCTTTACATGCATAATAGGGCCCTATCCTGCAATGGCCGCATTTACCGATACCGCACGACATATTCTTTTCCATCGAAAGATAGATATGGCGCGGCTCATAACCTATATCTATAAGTTTGAACGTCGAAAATTTCATCATTATAGGCGGGCCGCAGACTATGGCAACGCTGTTTTTCACATCTACGCCCATATCCCTCTTGATCAATGTTGTAATGAGCCCGACGTTACCTTTCCATGTTTCATCGCCCGCATCTACCGTAATCTCAAGCTCCATATCCTTATTATTTGCCCATTCCTTCAGAAGGTCTTTATAAACGATGTCTTTGGGTGCACGTGAGCCGTATTTAACGACCAGCTTCTTATATTTTTTTCTGTCGTTTAAGAGCGCTAATATTAAACTCCTCAAAGGAGCCAATCCCACGCCGCCGCCTACTATCAATATCTCTTTCCCCTCAAATTCCTTAAGCGGGTAGCCCATTCCGTAAGGCCCGCGCACGGCTATTTCGTCATCCGGCTTAAGATCGTGCAGTATTTCCGTGACCCTGCCGACTTTCATTATGGTAACATCCATCGCATCTTCTATTTTGGGGTTTGAAGACGGCGTAAAAGGCGCCTCCCCTATTCCGGGCACGGTCAATTCTATAAACTGGCCTGTCTTAAAAGAGATGTTCTTATCCAGGTTAAGTTTAAACGTCTTTATATTAGATGTCTCTTCTGTAATATTTATTATTTTTCCTTTTACCGGGCAATATGGATTATTCATGCTTTTTGTCATTCTTTTCCGCCACAAGATTTTTCAACACGCGCCTTATATCTATCTTCGCCGGGCATCCGGAATAACACCTGCCGCAGCCTGTGCAGGCATAAATACCGGTAACCTGCGGAAAGAAATCAAATTTCTTCTCAAATCTGTTCCTAAGGCGCATCCAAAGGTGCGGCCTTGCGTTAGCGCCGCCCGCTACGCGGGCAAATCTTTTATACATGCACGCGTCCCACATCTTATAGCGCACTTCTTTATTGCCGGCTTCTTCGGAGTCCGCCAGATAAAAACAGTGGCACGTAGGGCATACCGCGTTGCAAGATCCGCATTCAACGCAGGCCTTGACCTCCGTTTCCCATATCGGCGAATCAATATTTACTTTTATTATATCGCCGAATTCGGTGTGGCGCGGAATACCGTGTTCCGCTATATTGGCTTCTACCTCTTCGCCGGCGTGTCTTCTTATGTGTCCCCTCTCTTCTATGTGCGCTTCTCTGGCTTCATTAAAAATACCGTCGTGTATTTTTAAAAAATTTGCGCCACTATACGTTACATCCTCCAAAAGATAGCCGTCCGAAAGTTCCGATATTAATATATCGTAACCTTTTTCGGGATAATGCTGAACACCGACGGCGTGGCAAAAGCACGTGGGTATGATTTTAGTGCAATCCGAGGCAATAATAAGATTTTCTTCGCGGTTTTTTATGTAGAAGGGGTCTTTAAAATCTCCTTCTGTGAAGACAAAATCCTGAATTCGCATGCCATGAAGGTCGCAATTTTTTACTCCCATTACGCAATACGGCCTTTTTGAATTTGCGGGCGCTTTTTCAGATTTCTCATAGCCATCTACTACCTTTTCGCGGCAACGAAAAAAGAAGTTTTTAAGCGGCTCGAACGGCCTTACCCCGCCGAGTGCGGCGCCGTCCACACTCTCTGAGAACGGGACTAAATGGAAGTTGCCCTGCCTATTTTTTTTGGGATAATAGACATCGTAGGTAGCGGCAAGGGCCTCCGCGAAAACTTTAAGATCCTGTTTTTTAAGAAATTTCTGTTTCATCTTCCGTCAATCCTCACGCGATGCGAGAAAAAATGAAAAACTCTCGAGCTCATTGGAAAGGTCTATATTCTTCACCAAAACGTCGCTGTTTAATTTAAGAAGGGCCGGGGCAAAATTGAGTATGCACTTTATGCCCGCCTTTACAAGGAGGTCCGCCACACTTTGCGCGCTCTCCGCCGGAACAGCGAGAATGGCTATCTTTATATCTTTGTTTGCCTTGACCGTTTCTTCAAGTTTTTTAACGTCTTTTACACTCACTTCTCCGTAGCGTTTATCAATCCTTTTAGAATCGCTGTCAAACGCCTCTTTAATAAAAAAACCCTGGTCTTTGAAGCCAGGGTATTTCAAAAGAGCAGAACCTATATTTCCGGAGCCTACAAGTACGATTTCCCAAGTCTTATTCTTGCCAAGAAGGCCTTCTATCGCCCTTTTAAGCGGCTGAACATCGTAGCCCGCGCCCGAGCGGCCGAATTGCCCGAAATACGAAAGGTCTTTACGTACCTGCGCGTCCGTAAGGCCGGTCATGTCGCCTAATTCCATCGAGGATACGCTCTCTTTCGCTTCTTTTTCAAGCCTTGTAATTTCTCTTAAATAAAGTGATATCCGCGATACCGCGCTTTTTGGTACTTTTTTTGTATCCTGCATGAAACGCTCTGTAGTAGCGGACGTTTAAACGTCCGCTACTTTGTGGATAACTGTGATTTTTTTCACAAACCAAATTAAAAAAATTGCCGGCGTTTATTTCCGCTCTGGCAAATGTATTGTATGCTAAAGCGCATAAGTTGTCAAGGATTTTTAAATGTTTCTGATCAGCTTATTAAGATACCCTTCTGTGAATTTTATTATACTGTTCATCATGCGTACCGTTTCTACGGGATATTTTCCAATAGCCGATTCTGCCGAAAGCATGACAAAATCCGTGCCGTCTATTATTGCGTTGGCAACATCGCTCACCTCTGCGCGAGTAGGTATGTGGTTCTCTGTCATACTCTCGAGCATTTGCGTAGCGGTTATGACAAATTTTCCCGCGCGATTACATTTCCTGATTATCATCTTTTGTATTATCGGCACTTCATAAATGGGCAAAGATACGCCCATGTCCCCGCGCGCTATCATAATACCGTCCGAAACTCTGATTATATCATCTATATTTTTTATACCTTCTCTATTTTCTATCTTCGCGATAAGCCGGCAGTTGGATTTGTTACCAAGCACATCTCGTACGGCCAGCATATCATTCTTAGTACGCACGAAAGACTGCGCTATATAGTCAAGGCCGTGTTTTTTAGAAAAGAGTATATTTTTGATATCGTTGCGGCTTATTCTGCCAAACTTGAGTTTCGCATCCGGAATATTTACGCCTTTGCGCTCCTTAAGGATTCCACCTATTGTCACCTTTGCCACCAGCCCGGCTGTTTTATGCCCTTTTACTTCCAGGGCAATATTTCCGTCGTCTATAAATATATATTGGCCCTTCTTTATATCTTTCAGCGACCCCCGATAATCGAATGGTATGCATCTATCAGTGCCTTTTATATCCTTTTGGGTAAGACACACTTCCCGGCCTTTCTTAAGCTCCATAACGCCGCTCGGAGCGAGATCGCCTATCCTTATACGATGGCCTTCCAGGTCGCCTAAGAATCTTATGCGCCTACGGTATTTTTTGTTTATAAGCCGGATGGTCTTTATTTTGCGTATGAGCTCGGGATACTTTGAGTGTGAAAAGTTGAGGCGGGCTATATCCATCCCGGCAAGTATCATTTTTCTCAATACCGTCTCATCAGATGACGCCGGGCCCAGTGTGCATATTATCTTAGTCTTCACCATATACCACTAAAATCCTTCATTACGTTCTTTAGGTGTTTTATTTATGTCTTCTATCTTTATTTTCGTTCGCTGGTATGTTTTTATCTGCTCATGACCGGTCAGATAGTCAACAACACCCGGTTCGGCAGACTTTGATGCCTTCTCCCCGGCGCCGCATCCGGAAAGTAAAAAAATTAAGATTATTATAATGAAATATTTTTTCATCGGCCCACTATTATTTTGACGTCATAAGCATAGCGCCTATCAAAGCGCCTATTATAGTGCTGATGACCGGATTGCTGGTCAAGGGGCATACGCCAGACGCGCATTTCCCGAAATACCCTATCGCAAATCCTATTACTCCGCCGATTATTATGCCCAGTACGACTTTCATGTAAATTGCCCCTTTCCTGCTTGCAGGATGGCTCCTTACGGGACGTCTCTTTAAAACTTTACGACCATCGCTCTCGGCGGGCAGGGCTTGACGCAGAGCTCGCAGGCGATGCATTTCTCGGAATCAAAGATCACCTTGCGCGTCTTTTTATCGATGACGAGCGCTTCCGTAGGGCATATCACGACGCAGGCACCGCAATGGGTACACTTCTCTTCTATCCTTATAACATCCTTACTCAGCGGCTGGATCTTGACATCCAGGCCGAGAAGATATTTCAGCCCATTTTCGTAGTCGCTCTCATTGCCGGACAGCTCAAGGATCAAAAGCCCCTCTTCTTTCGGTGTCACTTTTGCCTGCAAAATATTAAATATGAGGTTATACTCTTTGACCAACTTGTAAACCACCGGCTGATCGAGCAAGTTATGCGGAAACGTCAGTACTATTCTTTTGGATATCATGGTCATCTCCATTTTAAGCCAGCTCGATATCACCCCAACTGGCCATTTTATCGCCCAATATGATCAATGCGCCAAGTACGCCGTTTATGGACTTGGCGTAATTTATTGCCTTCGTAAGATCGTCGGCCGATTTTGCCAGGTTGCATGCCTCTGTCGCAACACAGTCGGCAAGTACTGCGTCATGCGAAATTATAAGCGCCGCATCGGCATTCCCGAAACTAATCGAATGGCCTACTGTAGCACTCGATGTCGCTATACCCAGCGGCATCTTATCGGCTAGAAGCCTTATTTTTATCTTACCTGAAAGCGCCGACGGACCAGCGAATACGGACATTATGCGGTCCTTAGCCGAATTCATAAATATGTCGCCGCCATTTTCAACAATAACTTCGGAAGAATATTCAAGGAGCCCGCGAGCCGTATATTCAGCCATCGCTCCCGCGATACCTGCCATAGGCCCGACTCCCGCAATCGCGGACTTTTTTATCATGTCTTTCGCTATCGCGGGCGCCTTTTCGTCCATCTCTATCGGCTTAAATGATTCTTTGAAGGACTTATTTTTATCTATGTAATCCAAGAGATCCCTGCGGTAAGCGTAAACTATCTTTTCCGCCTCTATCTTAAGGATTCTGTCAGCCAGGATCAGGAGATCTGTCTCGAACAACTTGACCTCGAACGCCTTTAAGTCGCCCGGGTACACCCAGTCTCTGTAGAATCTCTTTTCATACATATTAAAAAGGGGACGTTTCTCTTTGTTATAATTCCTTATTTGATAACATGTTACAAAGTGTCATTTTCCAGTTTTTCTCTAATGAAAAATGGAAATCGAGCTGTTGTAATTTGCTGCTGCACAATAGGTTAGGACAAAGAGAAACGTCCCCTTCGTCCCGTACATATTAGCAAATCCGCGGCAGCATTTCTAAAACCGGCATGTCGACGATGCGCTCGCCGCCGACCTTTGTTTTTAAAACAACTCTGCCCTTGAAATCTTCTGTCACCTCGCCGATTATGGCTCCATGCCTGCCAAGTGAGTGCTTTTTCATTATGCTGAGCGCTTTCCCGGCATCATGCGGGGCAACTATCGCAATAACTTTGCCTTCGTTCGCCATCTGCAGCGGTTCGATACCCAGTATCTCACAAGCGGAGGCGGTCTCTTTGCCAATAGGGATCTTCTCCTCAAAAAGCTGCATGCCGAAAGGGGCGTCCTCAACGATCTCGTTCATCACCGCTGCCACTCCGCCCCTCGTAGGATCGCGCATAAATTTTACATTACTACATTTATTGAGCACCGTCAATATCAATCCGTTCAGCGAGGCGCAGTCACTCTTCGGCCCGCTCTTAAAGCCCAGATCATTGCGCGCCAGCATGATCGCGGTACCATGGTCGGCTATAGTGCCGTTTATTATGACCTTATCGCCGGGCTTTATTCTCCTTACGGATAGTTCGCGGCTATATTTTACTACGCCTATGCCGCTTGTGTTGATAAATATACCGTCGCAATTTCCCTTTTCAACGACTTTTATGTCGCCCGTTACCACCTCCACACCCGCAGCCCGCGCCTCTTTTTTCATGGAAGCTATAAATCTCATCAAAAGCTTCTCAGATAGGCCTTCTTCTATAATGAACGAGCACGATATATATAGAGGAAGGGCCCCGGATACGGCAAGGTCATTTACTGTGCCGCAGACGGCAAGCTTTCCGATATCGCCGCCTTTAAAGATGAGGGGTTTTACCACAAAAGAGTCCGTGGTAAACGCTATTCTCTTTTTATCCAATTCCAAAACGGCGGCATCGGCCATACGGTTTAGGATGGGGTTTCCATAGGCCGGCAAGATCTTCTTTCTTATCAGTTCGTGCATCAGACGACCGCCGCTTCCGTGCGCCAGTGTTATGTTTTTCATTTTCGATACCTATAGTGAATCCCGCAGGTGCCTTCACTCGAGACCATACACGGTCCTTTGGGATTATCTGGCGTGCATACTTTTCGGAACAACCTGCAATCTTCGGGCAGTTTTACGCCTTTTATGACTTCTCCACAGAGACAGCGCTTGTCTATGCGAATCTTTACTTTTTTGACTCCGAAGCGCTTTTCGGCATCAAAGTCCGAAAATTCGCCGCGTATCGCGAGGCCGCTCTTCGGTATTTGGCCTATACCGCGCCAAACAGAGTCGCATGGCGCAAAGATCCTCTGCATTACTTCCTGCGCTCTTTTATTGCCGCGTTTATGCACCACTCTATCATACTCGTTTGCTATTCCTGTTTTCCCGGAATTCACATCCATGACAAGCAAAAATATACCTTGAAGCATATCGAGCGGTTCAAACCCGGCAATAACCCCGGGAATACTGAATCTCTTAAGAAATTTATAGCCGTCGGCGCCTATTATGGAACTGACGTGGGCGGGCAGGATAAAGCCGTCCAATGCCACATTTTTATCCTTCAATATGGCCGTCATCGCCGGCGGTATAAGTTTATGCGCAGAGTATACAAAAAAATTCCTGACGCGCCTTTTTTTGCCTCTATAATAGCCATGGCCACCGTTGGCGCGGTCGTTTCGAAACCGACGCCTAAAAATATTACGTCTTTAGAAGGGTTCTCTTCGGCTATCCTTAAGGCGTCGAGCGACGAATATACTATTCTTATATTCCGGCCCTTTGCTCTTTCGCGGTAAAGCGACGATTTAGAACCCGGAACTTTGATCATATCGCCGAAAGTCGCGATTATGGTATCACCCGATCCTGCCAAAGTAATCACGCTGACTATGTAAGATGCGTCCGTAACGCATACGGGGCACCCGGGGCCCGATATGAGGCGGATATTTTCAGGCAAAAGTTTTGCCAGCCCGAAACGGTAAAAAGTATTCGTATGCGTGCCGCAGACCTCCATAAAATTGTAGCGGCCGCGGCCCCTGGCGAGTCTTGCTATTTTCGCCGATATATTCTTTGCTAATTTTAGATTTCTGAATTCGTCTATATATTTCATGGTTTAATTTGCCGTAATATATCAAGCGTCTCTTTAGCCCGCTTCTCATCGAGCTTCTCTATCGCGAAGCCGGCGTGCACTATGACGTAATCGCCCACTCCGGCGTTTCTGATCAAGCCTACGCTTATTTCGCGCCTTGTACCACCCGAGGACACTACTGCCGAATCTTTGTCTTTAGTCAGTATCTTCATCGGTATGCCTAGGCACATTTTTTCTTCTCCGTTTTCGAAGCGGCTATGACTGCCTGACCCAAAGATACGCCTCTATCGCTCGTCGAAATATCGCGGTGCGAATATACCGAAAATCCGGCCAGTGCCAAGCGTTCCAGCGAGCCGCTAAGTAATATATTATTCTGAAATACGCCGCCAGAAAGTACTACTCTGTTCAGGCCGTACTCCCGCCGCAGCGCCATGCATACTCTTTTTACGGCCTCGGCAAGTGTGTTATGGAACTTTCGCGCTATAGCGGCCAGGGGCTCACGCTTAGTCAGCTCTGAAATAATCTCTCTTACCATACTACCGAACTCTATACTTATTACACCGCTTTTTTTCTTAAGCGTAAATCCATAAAAAGTGCTGCAATCGGACCCGCGCGCTATTGTCTCAAGCGCTATAGCGGCCTCGCCTTCGAATGATATGCGGTCTCGAACTCCTATCAAAGAAGCAACGGCATCAAAGAGCCGGCCCGCACTTGAGGTAAGCGGCGAATTTATTTTTTTATCTATCATGTTCTTAAAAATCTCTCTTTTATCTTTTCCGAGGCGAAGTAAAACGCCTGTCCGCACTTTCGCGATATTACCTTTATAGGTTTTATAGAGATACGAAAACGCCATCCTTATCGGCTCGAGTACCGCCTTGTCTCCTCCGGGCATCGTCGCATACGCGATGTGCGCGGCTCTTCTGTAAGAATGGTATCCGCCGATAAGAAACTCGCCCCCCCATATAGTTCCGTCCGGCCCGTAACCCATTCCGTCAAACGCAACGCCTATTACTTTGCCCTTAAGTCCGCTTTCGGCCATACAGCTTGCGATATGCGCGTGATGATGCTGTACTTCTACGAGGGCCCCGGCGCCGAGAGTTTTAGCGTATTTCGCCGACATATATTCCGGATGAAGATCGCAAGCGATAATGTCCGGATTAATGTGAAGTGATGCCTCTTTGCGCGCTATGTCTTTTTTGAAGCTATCCAGCGTCAAAGGCGCCTTCAAATCTTTATAAGGCGCGCTTACAAACACAGTATCTTTTTTAAGCAGGGAAAATGTGGTGTTCGTCTCGGAACCCGCGGCTAAGACCGAATGCTTAAAAGAAAAAGGCACTTTAACGGTTGTCATGGATTTATTTATGTGAGATCCCTCGACTCGCTTCGCTCGCTCGGGATAAATTCGGCCATATAACTTACGTTCGCTGCCGCTCCGTAAGTTATGGCCTCATTTAAAATAAAAACACGGCGGCCGCTAGGACGGTGGAATACAGGCCGTTGGCGCTTATGACCGTGGACTGGGTTATATTGGTGGTGCGGACCACTTTGTCGCTGCCGATTCTATACTCTTCCTTGTTCTCGTCCCAACTCTTATCTTCGTCAAATTCTATGCCGAGTGTTGACGCCAACATAGCCGCCGCGAGGTCTTCCGCATAATCTCCCGCGACCTTTTCCGTCTCGCCAAATGCGTGGTGCTCGCTAAGATAGCCGTAAGCGTTGGGATCGCCCGGAATCGCTACGCCGATAGAGGCCGCTATAAGCCGGTGCGGCTCGTTCGAGGAGCATCTCGACATCACGACAAATGTCACCATCCCCGGGATCAATTCTTTAAGCCCTTCGTTCCTGGATATGGTCTGGCATCCCGGAGGAAGTATGCTTGAGACGGTTACAAGGTTGCATTTTTCTATACCGGCATCGCGAAGCGCAAGCTCGAAAGAACGCAGCTCTTCCTTATGCGAACCCACGCCTTTAGTAAAGAATATTTTTCTCGGGACAAGCAGTTTACTTCTTGGCATTATTATCATCTATTTTTATCCTACCCCGTTAGACCTCCAACGGACTTTTACCTTTCTTCACTACTTTATCATGTAAACACAAGTCACATCTAATGCCACCGTCTTTACCTCAAACAATGTACGTTAAGAGGTCTAACGGGGCCTATTTCTTTTTACCGTTTTTATAGAAGAATGTATAACCGAGAAGCCGGTATATCAGTTTACTCGCAAGAAAATCAGGAGCTATGTCTCCTTCTATCGGCGCGAGTTCCACTATGTCGAAACCTACTATCTCTTTATTTTGCGCTACCATCTTAAGTATATCGAGCAATACATACCAGCTGATGCCGCCGGGTTCCGGCGTACCAACCGCCGGCATTACGGAAGGGTCAAGCACATCGAGGTCTATCGTTATATATACCTTATCTTTAAGCGCCTCCAGCATGCGCCTGTCCCATAATTGGTCCGTCAGCATATCGTAGGCGCTTATCGTCTTTACCACATTATTCTCGCCCGAAAGAAAGTCTTTCTCTTCTTTAGATAAGCTTCTTACGCCGAGCTGTACTAACGGCGCCATCTCCTGTATCCTTCTCGCCACACAGGCGTGATTATTTTTCGAACCCCTGTATTCGTCCCTTAGATCGTAATGCGCGTCTAATTGTAATACCATTATATCGCCGGCAGCTTCTTTTGCCGCGCGGACAGCGCCGATCGTCACCGAGTGCTCTCCGCCCAAAAGAACAGGCAGTTTCTCCGCCTTCATAACATCTTTAACGGATTTATAGACTTCCTCTATTACATTATCGACCGAAAGATTGGAGGTATTGATAGGCCCAAGCGTGTGTATACCGTTTTTGTACGTTTCGACATTGAGCTCTTCGTCAAAAAACTCCATATTGGCCGAGGCTTCCAATATTGCGGCGGGGCCTCTTTGCGTGCCCTTTCTGTAAGTAACCGTGCCTTCATAGGGCGCCTGTATTATAACGGCCTTTGCCTTTTCAAAATCAACATACGAAAGGCCCGAACCGCCGAATCTGACATTTGAAACGTTTTTTCCGTCCATCGCTAACCCTTAAAAAGTTATTCTTTTCTTTGCCGCCTCGGAGACTTCGACGCAGAGCTTTATAGTGCTTTCGCACGTACTTTCATCCAATGCGCCTAAACCGCAACTCGGTGTTATGAGCGAGGCCTTTATTATTTTTTCTCTATCCAGTTTTTTAGACAATAAATTTACGTAACTATCGAGTTTGCCGGTTAAACTGTCTTTTGATTCTTTTCCGGCTAAAGCTGCGCTCGGAACTATGCCCCAGGCTATTATACCACCTTTTAAAACAAAATCGGATATCTTTTCAGAGCTTTTTATTAACGATTCGCCGTATGAGTACGCATCAAAGCTCAATATGTCTATGCCGCATGATAAAACGAGATCCCAGTCGGCGTCACCGCAGCAATGTATGCCTGCGTAGCAATCTTCCCGGCGTATAGCCGAGGTCACTCTGCCGACACTAAGGGCAAGGCCTTCCTTATTTATTTTTGAACTGCGGCCGGCTTCTTTAAAATAAGAAAGTGAAGGCTCGTCCACAAAGAGGATTATGTCCCTGAATATCTCCTTTAGCCGTGATGCCTGCCACCTGGCGCGCTGAGATAATGTTTTTACGGCTGCGTCAAATAATTCTTTATCAAAAAAGAGCGGCACTTTATCTTCGTCGGTCACGGAAAGGCCAAAGCTTACGGGCCCGGTTACCTGGCCTTTTAAATAGTCGATCATTGCGTTGTCGTGGTCTTTAAGCCGATAAAGGTACTCGTAGAGGCCCGAAGCATAATCCTCGCTTATAGAAAAAAAATCAAGATCGCGCCTCGCGCACCTTCTTTCCAGGTCCTCTATTTCCGCCCGTATATCGCGCGATCTCGCGATAAAGACCTCTTTTTTTCCGATGTCCACTTCTATTCCGGGCATCCTTTCCGCAAACTGAACCGTCATGCCCTCAAGAAACGATTTATTTACCATCTGCGGCCAGAAAGGTATTTTGCGGAAATTAGGGAAGATGACATCGCACGCTTTTTTCTCGTCTTTATATGGGACACTGCCGATACCCGTTATCTCAAAATAATTTTTCAGTTTCAGAGTATAGCCTCTTTCGTTATCACCCTCAGGCGCTCTATTCTCTTCTCGGTACTGGGATGCGTCCTGAAAAGGTCTGCCATAAAGTTACCGCGCAAAGGATTTACGATAAAAAGATGCGCTGTTTCGGGTGAGGCATTAAATTTATAACGCCCTGCCGCCTGATCCAGTTTGCCGAGAGCCGCTGCGAGTCCGTTGGCCGAACCTGCCAATTTTGCTCCGTTTTCGTCGGCAGCGTATTCGCGGAAGCGCGATATGGCAAGCTGTATCAGCATGGCCGCCAAAGGCGCAACTATGGCGACGACAAGGAGCCCTATGATACCTCCCGATCTATCTTTACTATTCCTCGCTCCAAAACCGCCGAATATAGCAGCCCATCTTGCCATACTAGCCATCATCATAATAGCGCTTGCTATGGCGGCGACTACCGTCATTATCAAGGTGTCCCTGTGCTTTATGTGCGACATTTCATGGGCAATTACCCCTTTTAGCTCCTCCCGGTTCAACATATTGAGAATTCCCCGCGTAACGCACACGACGCCGTTCTTAGGATTTCTTCCTGTGGCAAACGCATTCGGCACATCAATGGCCGCGAGATAAATCCTCGGGACAGGTATGTTATCTTTTTTCGCAAGTTCTGTGACCATCCGGTATATTTCCGGATATGTATTCTCGTCCAGCTTCTGGGCTTTGTACATAGCGAGCACTATTTTATCGCTGAACCAATAGCTTCCGAAATTTATGACCATGGCCAAGATAAACGCCACGATCATACCTGTTTGGCCGCCTATCATGCCGCCTGCCCACATAAACAATGCCGCCAAAAGTATCAATAGTATAGCTGTCTTTACATAATTCATTTTCCCCTCTTCTTCTCTTCCACTAGAAACCTTGCTTTGTCGTAATGTTCCCTTGCTTTGTCGTAATCTTTACTATTGTAATATTCGTCGCCTTTTTTGATCAATTCGGTAACATCCTCGGGGATAGTTTCAAAGGGGCGCTGCTCCAAAGATGCGGGCGCTTTGTCTTTCGTGCCCTTTTTTTGCCGGTATTCCACATTTCTTTCCTGCTCTATTCCGCCTATTTTATTATAGAGTCTCTCTTTTCTTTGGGCGTCGGTTAATTTCCTTTGCTCAAGCTCCTCTTCCAGTTTTGCGCGCTCGGCCTTTTTTGCCCTGGAGTCCTCTTGCGCCTTTAGCCTTGAGTCTTCCTTGGCTTTCTTTTCGGCCTCTTTCTCGGCCGCTTTGCGCGCTTTCTCTTCTATTTTCGCCTGCTTCTTCCTCTCGGCCTTTGCCTTCTTTTCGTCTATCTTTGCCTGCCTTGCAGCCTCTTTAGCCTGCTTCTTTTCAAGCGCTGTCTGCTTTTTGGTTTTTTTCTCCTGAGGCGCCGGGTCATCCTTCTCCTCCGGAACAGGCGGTATTATTTGAGACGCCGGTGTAGGGATTTCATCGGACTGTATTATATCCTCATCCTGTTCATAAATTTCGGATATATCCTCCGCAAAAACGGGACAGAAATACGTAAGAACTGCTAATGCCAATATTGTCAAAAAGGAAATAGTTTTCATATTCTTTTTACCTTTGTTTTTAATTTTCCGGCTTCATCTCTTTTTGCTTCGATCTCATACATCTTTCCGCGGAATAACCGCTTCATCCTGAAGCCTTTCCAATTACGGGGAATACATGGATCGACTACGAGGCCGTCCTTACTGGGCCTTACGCCCAATATCCATTCTGTTATGACGCGGAATATCCACGCGGCGGAACCGGTGTATAACGTCCAGCTTCCCCGGCCAAAATTGGCCGAGTCCGGACCGTCTATATTGCCCGGCATGGCGTACGGCTCGCCCTTATAAAAATCGGGATCCATGCCCCTTTCGGGCGGTATCATCTTCTTATACATATTATACGCCACATCATTCCTTTTTAACATACATTCTGCCATGATGGCCCATGTCGCGGCATGGGAATAGACGCCGCCATTTTCGCGGGTACCGGCTGCATAACGCGTAAGGTACCCTATTTCGGGGTTAGGCGCAGAATATGCGGGATAAAATAGTAACGGACCGTATTCTTTGTCCAGGTATTTCTCGGCGGAATTCATCGCTATTATGCCGCGCCTTCCTTCTGCCGAGCCTGTTATTACCGACCAGCTCTGGGCATTAAAGAATATCCGGCCCTCTTTCGATTTTGAACTTCCCAAGACCTTTCCATTATCGCTGATCGCCCTTATGTACCACTTTCCGTCCCACGCGTATCTATTGATGGCCTTTTTAAGCATGTCTCGGCGTTTCATAAAAGTATTGTACGATTTTTTGTCGCCTCTTTTCAGGCATATTCCGGCAAATCTTTCAAGAATACCATAGAGAAAATGTCCGAGCCATACGCTCTCGCCTTTCCAGTTTACCCCGACGCTTGAAAGTCCGTCGTTCCAGTCGCCTTCGCCGATTAAGGGAAGGCCCCTTTTTGAAAACCTGGCAAGGGCTTTATTAATCGCGCGCACGCAGTGGTAATAAAGCGCTTCCGCCGGCGCGTCCAGATACGCCGCCTCCAAGCCTAATATCTTATAATCGCCGGTCTCGTCTATATAATTAAGCGTAACATACGGCAGCCAAAGAAGATCGTCCGAAAAACCCGTATCTAACCCCCATTCGGTAAGCGTGTGCCACCAATGGTGCACTGTGCCGGCGTAATATTGATGCGCCGCATGTAAAAGTATCTGCCTTTTTGTGAAATCCGGTTTAAGCGGCAGGAAAATTTGCGAGTCCTGCAGCTGGTCCCTGAAACCGAACGCCCCGCTTGACTGGTAATAAGCGCATCTTGCCCATAACCTGCATGATATCGCCTGATACTTAAGCCACGTATTGACCATAAGATCCATCGCAGGATCCGGCGTCTCTATCGTAAGGCCGGAAAGAAGCGAATCCCACATCTTTTTGACCCCGGCAAGCGCTTTATCAGCATGCGCCTCGCTTTTATATTTCTTTATGATGCGCGCGGCCTCTTTTTTATCCTTTGTCTCGCCCAGAGTAAATATGACTGTCTTTTCGGAATTCGCGGGAATGTCTATTTCTACTTGCAGAGACGAGATCGGATCAGACCAGCGCCCCGTAGTGCCGGTAAGGCGGTTTTCCGATACCGCTTTCGGCCGCTCAAGCGTTCCATAATTGCCCAAAAAGTTCTCTTTATCGCCCTCGTAGTTCTTTGGCTTAATAGATGATGAATGAAATATGCTGCACGGCCACTCGCTCAGATCCTTGTCGCTTATCTTTCTGTTTACCTCGCGCCGTTTGTCGGCGAACATGGCGCCTAAAGATTTATCATATTCGGTCCCGATAAACGTCTTATGGTATTCCCTGTGAACGCCGTTGGGATTGCCGAGGCAAAGTTCAAAATAGGTGAAGAGGCTTAAGGATTTCTTTTTGCCTGTTTTATTCTTAAGCGTAACCTTCCATATCTCAACCGGCTCATTAAGCGGTACAAATATAAGCATCTCTGCCTCTATGCCGTTAATTACGCTGGTTATAACAGTGTAACCAATGCCATGCCTGACTTCATATTTAATAAATTTCGGGCAAGTAGGCTTCCAGCTTAAGGACCACATCGCCTTGGAATCGTTGTCCCGTATATAGATATACTTTCCGTAATCGTCTTTTATGACATCCTGTATCCAGGTATTGATGCGGCAGAGGTTGGAATTCCCCCTAAAACTATAACCGGAACCCGTCTGCGAAATAACCAAGCCATAATCGCCGTTTGATATGGCATTAACCCATGGTCTCGGGGTATCCGGGCGTTTAATAACATATTCTTTTCCGTTGTCTTTGAAATAACCGTATTTTGTTTCGAAAAGTCTCTTCATACTACTCCTGTCTTTTAATAAGCCTTTTAATGGCGACTTTTACTACAGCCGCTTCACTACGCAACAGTTTGACCAATAGTTTTATATCGGCAAAGAACGTCCTTCTTTGGAACGATCCTCGTATGTCTTCAAAAATTATATATATACTGGGTATCAAAATCAAGGTTAAAATCGTTGAGCAGATCAAACCGGCAGTAACGGTTACGGCGAGAGGCGCCCAAAGATTAGAGGCTTCGGAACGGTCAAATATCATGGGCATAAGTCCGAGGACTGTCGTTCCCGTTGTGAGAAGAATGGGCCTTAACCTGTCATTCCCGCCCGATATAACGGCTCTTGCTACCGATCTATTTTCGGACCTTATAGCATTGATCCTGTCAACAAGGACTATTGCGTTATTTACCACTATTCCGCCTAGCATTATAGCCCCTATCAGGACTCCTATTCCTACGGCTATTTTGAATAGCCACAGGATAAATACAGCTCCTACATAAGCAAGAGGTATGGTTATCATTATTATGAGGGGCTGATAATATGACTCAAAGAGCGATGCCATGACCATATAAACAAGGATTACCGTCAATAACAATACAAGCGTCAACTGCCTCTGATTCTGTACCTGCTTTTCGTAATCACCCCCGAATTCCCAGTAATAATCCTGCGGCATCTTAAAACCCTTGAGCGCTTTTTTAATCATCTGTATAGCCTTGGACTGCGACAATGAGGTAGATGTGCCGCTCAGCTCTATAAACCTGTTTTTGTTCTTTCGGTGTATTTCACTCGGGCCTATAGCCGGCTCAAAGCGTGCAACCTGTTTCAGGCGTATAATATCCCCTTTGGGAGTAGTCAATAAAAGATTCCTTATATCCTCGAAAGTCTTTCTATAACCCTCTTCAAGGCGGCCTATTATTTCCACCTCGCTTCCCTCGGTATGGAATAGCGTTGCCCTAAGTCCTCTTGTCTCAGCGTGGAGAATATCGGCTATTTCCTGCGTAGTCATGCCGTAATAACCTGCCTTTTCTTTATCGATTATTATCCTGAATTCCGGACGGCCCGGTTCTATTGAGCGCTTAAGATCTACCATTCCGGGTACGGATTGTAT
>JAZDNG010000008.1:0-56857 GCA_043800065.1 Candidatus Omnitrophota bacterium | reverse complement strand
CTCTCTCCGATTCGCTGCCGAGCGACATCCCCGTCTGCGGATCTATTAATTCTTCTTCGAGGCGGTATACACTAAATGTATCGCCGACTTCGATACCGCTATTGGCACCGGCGTTGATATAGGCTTCGTTGCTTGTCGCCTTTATTACCCTGCCCTCCCACGGCACATTTTTCGTCCTTGTAATAATAGCTATAACGGCCTTATCGATCGCCTTTGCAGTCGCCTTGCCTAACGGCGTATTTTGAAAGACGCCTGTACCAAAACCCCAGTCACTTTCGGAATATCCAAAATCAAGCCCTGTGGCGCTTACCTTACCTTCGCACCTTACAGAATCAAGCACCTGGCCTGTCGTTGTATCGTAAATCCTTATATCTACGCCTACCTGCGCTTGAGATGTGGCAAGACCTACGTCAATACCTTTAATACTCAGGGCCCCGCCGCCGCCTGATTCTCTCAATCCAAATTGAGTCACAGCGCCTCTAATCATGATCTGCGCGGGTAAAACCCTTCCAAACTGCGGAGCGCCCTGCGATGTGGTCCTGCCGCTGGCGCCAAAGTCCTGCTCAGCGAGGACATCGGTTATTGCCTGTCTCTCTACCACAATAAATCTGCCGCTATCCAAAAGGGCAGTGGTAAGCATCTCTGCCATGCCTTCCCCGAGGTTTATCTGGGCTGAGATACCCGCTTTATTTTCAAATTCCATGACCGCTATCGTCTTCTTTGGACCTTCCGACGGAGGCAGGTCCTCAAATGATTTCGGCATCTTCTCTTTTTTCTTTTTTGCGGCAAAGGTATCCGTCGTAACGCCGCATGCTACAAGTATTACCAATAAGACAACAAAAATTTTATTCTTAAACATGGCCACCCCCATTTTCATTCTACAAATTCCAGATCTATTCTATTCGCGGATTTCGCCGTTATCCTGACCAGCGGGCCGTTCTGCATCTCCTCTAAAAGGTCGGCTAAAAAATCGGCGTTGCCCAAGAGGGATACATCGATGATTGCGACGTTTCGCTCGACGCTTCTTTCGTGAACAGCCTTTATGCTCCTCTGCTCGTCCAGTGCTTCGGTAAACTCTTTTACTTTCGCATAGTCTGCGTTGGAACAGATAAGCTGAATGGTCCTTTCATCATATGCGTCGCCGCCCATTTCTTCCTTAATCTCTTCTACGATCGAGGCGGCTATCTCGTCAACGGCTTTCTCACAGGCTTTATTAGCAGTCGGAATGCGGCCCGAGCCCCTTTCTGTCGCGCTGGCCGAATCTGACGTTATGACCTCGGCAGTATCTGTCTTCACCGCTTTTGCGGTAGCGTCGCACTCATAGGCATAAACAGTCACCCCGTAAGGTTGAGACGTATCCGTCATATTGGATTTTGCCTCTACCAGAACGACTATCTCTGCGCCGTAATTTCGGCCGAGCGCCGCGGCCCTGTCAGGATCGGAAAAGCTGAGCACTGCATCGCGCTCTTTTATCATCTCCATCTGCGATTTATCTACAAGCGGAAAATTATTCGCCAAAAACTCTTTCTCAATTTTAGCCTGAACCATGCTGGCAGGCTGCTCGATCCCATCTACGTATTCTACGGTTATTACCATTATGCGGGGATTGGGCTTCTTCTGCGTTTTGGGTTGTGCCTCAGGAGGCGGCGCGATATTTGAGGGCAGGTTCTCATCAAAATATTCGTTAACGGGTGGATTATCGCCCGGGGGCGGGGTGGCAGGGTCTTCAATTACCGGATACTCAAAGCCCGGATAGGCAAAAGGAATAAAAGACAGCATAAGAAACAATATTAAAAATGCACGTAAAGGCTTCATAGTACCTCCTATTTCAGCATTGTCTCGTTCGTTATTTCTATGTTCGGCCGGTCGTATTCACAAACCCTGTAACCTGCAAGCTGCATCGCTTTTTCGAATTTATTGGTAAGCGGACCGTTCAGCGCTATATCCAGTTCCAGATCCGCTTCCGCGCTTCCATCGCCAAAATATCTCACTTCGGCCAATCGCGCCCCTTTAAGGGAGCCGTCTTCCGAAAAGTACCTCTCCTTGGGAAAATAATCGGGCGCTATAGCTTCCGCAATCTTGACAAGGTTATCATAAGCGAGGGCCACCGCCGCTTTCTTAGTAAATGGGCGCGTCTCGGGACTATCAACGCCCAGCCCTTCCGGCAGTACCGCTCTTCCCGTAACTATGATCTCTGCCCGAAGGCCGTCCGAATCTACTTTAATGATTACTTTCGAAGCATCCGGCGCCTCTTCGGCAAAACAAGTCAAAAAGGCGCAACTTACGAAGGCCGACACTGCTAAAAATATTATAGCATTTATTTTGAAAGTAGCCATATTGAAAGTCTCATTTCAACTTCTGTATTCGCCATGGCGGCCACCATATGAACATGGCCCGTCCTACAATATCATCCCTGGAAACAAACCCCCAATAGCGTGAATCTCTTGAGCTGGCGCTATTATCGCCTAAGACAAAATAAGAGTCCTCCGGCACAACTACGGCGTTGCCCTCCACTCCGTAATGGCCCCTGTCATAATAATATGTCTTAAGGATCTCCGGAGACCCGATAACGGGCTCGCCGTTTATAATGATATTGCCGTTTGATATCTCTACTGTCTCGCCGCCGACCGCTATAAGGCGTTTTATAAAATCTTTCTTTCTGTCCTCGGGGTATTTAAATACTACTATATCGCCCCTCATGGGCTCTCTTAGCCCGGGCAGCTTGTAACTAATAAAAGGTATCTTAGGGCCGTATAAGAGCTTATTTACCATTATCTTATCGCCTTCCAGTAAGGTAGGCCGCATTGAGCCCGAAGGTATTTTAAATGCTTGTATGAAAAAAGTCCTTATAAATAACGCGAGAATTACCGCTATTAAAATAGACTCTACCCACTCTCTTATGATTATCTTCGTATGCGGCTTCATGACTGCACCTTTAAGGCGGCAATAAATGCTTCCTGTGGTATTTCGACTTTTCCGAACTGTTTCATCTTCTTTTTACCCTCTTTCTGCTTTTCCCAGAGCTTTCTTTTGCGCGTAATGTCGCCGCCGTAGCACTTGGCCGTGACATGTTTTTTTAATGGCTTTACGGTGGAGCGAGATATGATATTGCCGCCTATAGCCGCCTGTATCGCCACCTCGAATAACTGCCTTGGTATCAGTTCCTTCAATTTCTCCACGATCGCCCTGCCCTTTGCCTGCGCCTTATCGCGATACACTATTGACGACATGGCATCTAACGGTTCACCGTTCAATAGTATGTCCAGCTTAATGACATCGCCTTCCCTGTAATCCAGAAACTCGTAATCGAGCGAACCGTAGCCGCGCGTAATCGATTTGATCTTATCATAAAAATCCACTATGATCTCCGACAGGGGCATCTGATATATAAGCTTCGCCCTATCGTCTCCGATGTACTCCGTGCTTACATACTTGCCCCTTCTCGACTCGGCAAGCTGCATTATAGTGCCTATGGCATCATTGGGGGTAATTAGATAAGCCATTACATAGGGCTCGTCTATCTCCTGTATTATATTTACCGGCGGCATTTTGGAAGGGTTATCCACAAGGACGACTCCGCCGTCTGTTTTTCGTACTTTATAAATCACGCTCGGCGTGCTTACTACAAGGTTTAAATTGTATTCTCTTTCCAGGCGCTCCTGTATTATCTCCATATGCAGAAGGCCCAGAAAACCGCATCTGAATCCGAAACCGAGCGAGGCTGAGCTTTCCGGCTCATACTGAAACGAAGCGTCACTAAGCCGTAGTTTCGTTATCGCGTCTTTAAGGTTGACGAAATCTTTGCTGTTTACGGGATATATACCGCTAAATACCATCGGCCGCAATTCTCTGTAGCCGGGAAGGGCCTCCTTAGCGGGGTTTGCCGTTAAAGTAACGGTGTCCCCTATCTGTATTTCGGCAGCATCTCTTATATTGCAGGACATATAACCTACTTCGCCGCAATTGAGGCGGCCTATACTCTTTTCCTTAGGAGTAAATACTCCGACTTCCTGCACTTCATAACGCTTTCCGGTACGCATCATAAGTATATTGTCGCCTTTTTGGACACTGCCGCTCATTATCCTTATGTATATTATCGCCCCTTTATAGGTGTCGTAACTTGAGTCAAATATCAGTCCTGCGAGGGGATCGGATCCACTGTCACGCGGAGGAGGGATTCTCGTTATAATGCTTTCGATTATCTCATATATCCCTATATTTTCTTTGGCGCTGGCAAATAATATGTCTTCTTCCTTTATATTTTTCAATATGCCGAGGATCTGGCGGGCGGTCGACTCCGGTTCGGCGCTGGCGAGGTCTATCTTATTAACTATCGGTATGATGACAAGCTTATGCTCCAGCGCCATATATAGATTTGCGACCGTCTGCGCCTCGACGCCCTGGGCGGCATCCACCACTAAAAGCGCGCCTTCGCAGGCGGCAATGGACTTGGAGACCTCGTAGGTAAAATCGACATGTCCCGGCGTGTCTATCAAGTTAAGAAGGTATTCTCTACCGTCTTTGGATTTGTAATTAAGCCTGACCGCGCTGGATTTTATAGTGATACCGCGCTCGCGCTCCAGGTCCATATCATCCAGCATCTGCGCGTGAAATTCCCTCTCCGTTATGGCCCGGGTTATCTGCAAAATTCTATCCGCCAGTGTGGACTTGCCATGGTCTATATGGGCTATTATGCAAAAATTTCTTATATTATCTTTACTCATACTGGAGTCTATTTTATACCGAATGCTATTTTCTTACCTATCTCGAGCATTTCTAGCGCCTTTCGATCGGTAGATGATTCGGCATAAATCCTTAAAATCGGCTCTGTGCCTGAAAGCCGCAGTAAAAGCCAGCTCTTGTCTTCGAGAATAAGTTTCACGCCGTCGTAGGTCTTACTATCTACAACGCGTTTACCCATTATCTCTTTCGGCGGGTTTGTTTTAAGCATCGACATAAGCTTAGGCTTAAGCTCGTCCGGGTATTTTACATCTATGCGCCGGTAGTGAAACGAGCCGTATTCTTTTTCGATTATCTTCAATATGGTGAGAAGCGACTTATTCCTATAAATCATCATTTCCAGTATTAGAAGGCCCGAAAGGATGCCGTCTCTTTCCGGTATATAATTTTTGTATCCTATGCCGCCGGCCTCTTCGCCCCCTATAAGTATATCGCGCGTCCTCATAAGGTCGCATATATACTTAAAACCGACGGGAGTTTCATGCATCTTAAGGCCGTGCTTTTTACAAATATTGTCGATAAGCCCTGTGCCGCATATTGTCTGCACTACCTCGCCTTTCATTTTCCTGTCTTCAAGAAGATGCAATAGTAAAAGCGCTATGACCTTATGCCCCGTAAGTAATTTCCCGTCCGGCCCTATTATGGCAATCCTGTCCACATCGCCGTCTGTCACGATGCCGACATCAAATTTCTCTTTTTTGACTTTACTCATGCTTACGGCAAGGTTTTGGCGGACCGGTTCCGGATTTACGCCGCCGAAATAGGCATCACGCTCACTTCTTATTGTAACGACCTTGTTTTTGGTCTTCGCGAGAAGTTCTTCCACAAAGTGATCCGCAGCCCCGTGCATGACATCCACGAGGACCTTAAACTTTCCCTTCTTCAAGACCTTCCAGTCGAGATATGCCGATAAAAATTTAAGGTGGGCCGGGCACACGTCTTCGTACTTGAAAAGCTCGGACGCCTTCATCTCGTCCGGAGATACTATCTTCACAGGATTCTTTTGGAGTTTTGCCTCTATCTTTCCTATTATCTGGGGGTCGCCTGAGCCGGCGTAAAAGGCCTTATATTTTATGCCGTTGTAATAAGGCGGATTGTGGCTGGCGGTTATCATGATGCCACCGTTTAATTTTTTATTTCTTATAGCATACGCAACGGCAGGCGTGGGGCTTGGCCTATCGGTCAGCACAACATTTATGCCGTTTGCTATAAATACCCTCGTCACGATCTCGGCATATTTTTCGGACATAAAGCGCGGGTCGTAACCGACCACTGTCTTTATCGCCTTTTCGTTTTGATATTCTTCGTTTAAAAAATCGCTCACGGCCTGCGCCACTATTTTTACATTATCAAAGGTAAAATCATCGCTTATTATAGCCCTCCAGCCGTCTGTACCGAATTTAATACCGCTCACTTTAACCTCCGTACCTTTGGCGGGGACACTCTCCTTCGGAGGGTGCCCCCTCCCGTCTTTACCGAATTCTTTTGCCCTTTGGTCCACTGCAATCGCTTTTGGTGTTGCCTCGTAGATCCCGTATTGCCTGTTTCACGTCTTTGCTTTCAAATACAAATGTGCCGGCCACCAATACATTCGCCCCGGCATCTATAGCGTCCTTTGCGGTCTCTTTATTTATCCCGCCGTCCACTTCAATGTCTTTGCTGTAAAGCGTTCTTAGTTCCTTTATCTTCGGCAGCACCTCTTTCATGAACTTCTGCCCGCCAAAACCCGGCTCGACTGTCATCATTAGAACCATGTCGGCATCATTGAGGTAATCTTTTATTAAATCAAGCTTATTCTTTGGCCGAAGAGAGACGCCCGCCTTTAAACCGAAACTCCTTATGCGCTCCAAAAGCGCTTTAATATCGCCCTTTGACTCGGCGTGTATAGTGATTATATCGCTTCCCGCTTTTTTAAACTCATCTATATACTTCGCGGGCTCTTGTATCATAAGATGCACATCGAGCGGCAGTTTCGTCAGCTTTCGCGTATCGCGCACTATGAGGGGGCCTATGGTTATATTGGGGACAAAATGGCCGTCCATGACATCTATGTGGATCATATCCGCGCCGGCCTTCTCTATCTTTTCAATCTCTGTTCTTAGAGAGCTAAAGTCGGCTGCCAATATTGACGGCGCTATTAAAATTTTCCTTTTCATGTCTTACTCCGAATTAGCGTGATAACACCGAATAAGCTCTGAATATGTCTTCCAGTGTAATTATGCCTTTAAGCCGTCCGTCCGACATTACCGGTAAGGCCCTGACTTCGTTCTCTTCCATTATTTTCTGGGCTTTAAGCAGCTTCTCTTCCGGTTTCACCGCAGGTAAATCGGTGCGCATTATATCGCCGGCTTTTTTATCGGGACCGAATTTATGAGTCGCGGCTATTACATCGCTTCTTGTCACAAACCCCAAAAGACGGTCTTCTTCCATGACAGGAAAATCTTCCTGGCGGCTGTGAAATATAAGCTCAAGAACCTTTGATATCGGCGTATTCTTTTCTATGGTAATAAAATGGTCGCTCAGTATATCCTTTACCTTAAAACTCTTCAACGTCGCTGTCAGGCTGGCCTGCGTCTCCTCTGATGAGGCCGCTATGTAAATAAACATGGCTATCAATATAAGAATGATATTCCCGTTCATCAACCCCCAAAATCCGAAAAATATGGCGAACATATGGCCTATACCTACAGCTATTTTTGTGGCCTTTACATAGTCCATCCGGAGCGCCAGTATCGCCCTCAAGATCCTGCCGCCGTCCATCGGGAATGCAGGCAAAAGATTAAAAAGAGCCAACATAACATTCGCCCATGGCAGCCAGGCCACGGTATATATGAGACTTTCGCCGCGAAGCGGATTAAATAAAACTTCCTTTGGTATCCACGGCGTGTAATAGAAAATTAAAAATAGAACGGCTGCCAAAAAAATGTTGGATAAAGGCCCGCTGACGGAAATAAGAAATTCTTCTTTGGGGTTTTCCGGCATCTTGGACATAGAAGCGACGCCGCCGATAGGCAGTAGCGTTATGTTCCGCACTTCTATACCGAATCTTTTGGCTACGACGCTATGCGCCAATTCATGAAATGTAACGCATGCAAAGACTATTATTACGAGGATGACGCCGTTAATCCCCGACATAAAGAAAAAAAGCACCGGAAGCAATAAGAACGTTATATGTATATTAACGGATATGCCAAAGACCTCAAATAATTTGATGGACCCTCTCATCTATTAAAATCCTTCGGCTAGTGCGTTAATAGCTTTTTTCTCTTTTTCTTCCATCGGGCCTACGATGGCTATATTAAGGTTCGCCCTCTTAAATATCTCGGATGCGATCGCGAGCGTATCGTCCAGTTTGACCTTTCGTATATTATCGGATATAAGATTTATGTCTATGAGGTCGTCTTTTGTCACTATTTTTTCTCCGAGCCAAAGCATATGATCGGTAGTATCTTCCACTAAAAATGCGAGATGGCCCTGATAGTACTCTACGGCTCTATTGAATTCCTTCTTCGTTATCGGCTCTTTCCTGATCTTGGAAAGTTCCTTCAGTATAAGTTCCATAGCTTTTGTTATCTTCTTATTGTCTACGCCGGCTTCTATAGTTACGACGCCGCCGTCCGAATAATATCTTACGTGCGAACTTATGGCATACGCAAGGCCCCGCTTTTCCCTGAGTTCGTGGAAGAGCCTTGATGACATATTTGCGCCAAGCGCTATGTTCAAGAGCTCCACCGCATATCTGGCAGGGCTATTTCTCGCTATAGAGTGAAAACCGATGGCGATATGCGATTGCTCTGTCGCTTTTTTGAAGATGTGTGCCTTGAAATCTTTCTGCGAAAACCTCATTTTCTTGTAGGCGCCGAATGTCCGCGGCCTCTTTTTTTTGAATATCCTGTCGCATGTTTTTACAAAATCACTGTGTTTTACATTACCGCATGCCACTACTGTCACGTTTGAGGGATTATATGACTTTTCCTTATACCTTATCAGATCTTCTCTCTTTAACGACTTTATAGTTTCAAATGTACCTATAAGCGGCATCCCGAGTGTCTCGCCCGGCCATAACAGGCCGCCGAGAAGCTCGTAAACATACTGGTCGGGATGATCCTTGTACATCTTTACCTCTTCGAGGATGACAAATCTTTCCCTTTCGATATCGCGCACGTCAAAGCGCGCATTCAGCACCATATCGCTTAAGACGTCAATTCCCAAATCAATGTGCCTCCCCAGTACTTTCGCAAGGTAACAAGTGAGTTCCTCCGAAGTAAAACCGTTTAATACGCCGCCTATTCCTTCTATGGAATTTTTTATATCGGCTGCTGTTCTTGTCTTTGTGCCCTTAAACAATACATGCTCGACAAAATGGCTTATGCCCCTATTCTTCATATTTTCGTATCTGCCGCCCGTGGCTACCCATACGCCCAATGCTACGGAATTTGCCTGCGGCATCGTATAGGAGGCGACTTTCAGCCCGTTATCTAATGTCGTTAAATCGTATTTATACATTATCTCTATCCTTACTGGCCGTTATGGAATCCATATAGCTCTGCAAAATAAGTTGCGCGGCCAATTTATCATCCAGTTTCTTACGCTTTCTCCTGCTCACATCCGCTTCCCGCAATAGCCTGTCTGCCTGCCTTGTAGTAAGCCTTTCATCCCATAGCTTTACGGGTATATCGCATTCGCTTCTCAACTTTTCTACAAACCTATTAATCTCTTCGGCTTTGGGGCCGGCCGTGCCGTCCATGTTCAGAGGAAACCCGACTACTATTTCCGCAACCTCTTTTTCTTTTAATATATCTTTTATCAGCCTGAAATCGCTTTCTTCATTTTTGCGCGTGAGGGTATCCAGCTGTTGGGCTATAATGCCGAGCGCGTCACTAAGCGCCATGCCTATCCTCTTTTCTCCGACGTCTAGAGAAAGTATACGCATAACATTATGCTCCATGTATAGCTTTCGCGAGTCCTGCGGCAAATCTGCCGACTCTGCCCTCGAAGGCTTGACCCGCAGGTAATCTTTCTATAATCTTTATGATAGCGCTTCCTACTATAACCCCGTCCGCGACATGAGCCGCAAGCTTTGCCTGGCTCGCATTAGAAACCCCGAACCCTACGCAGACCGGTTTATCGGTAAGTGCCTTAATACTCTTTATATTTTTAGTTATGTCCGGCGCAAGGCGCCTTCTTGTGCCCGTGACTCCGGTCAAAGATACATAATATATGAAGCCGCGGGATTTTTTCGCTATCTTTTTTAATCTTTCCCGGGTGCTGGTGGGCGCGGCTAGGAATATGACCGAAAACTTTTTGCCGCGCGCGGCGTTTGTCAATATGGCGGCCTCCTCAAGCGGAAGATCCGGAATTATCACGCCGTCAACGCCGCACCTTGATGCATCTTTGACAAATCTTTCTACGCCGTATCTGTATATGGGATTATAATAGCTCATGAATACTATTGGGACGGCGCTTTTTTTCCTGATATTTTCTACGCTTCTCAAAAGCCCCTTCAGTGTCGCGCCATGCGCGAGCGCTACTTCTGAGGCGTATTGGATTATAGGGCCGTCTGCCATCGGATCCGAAAATGGCACACCTATCTCTACCAGGTCCACTCCGGATTTCTCAAGGCACAATACAAGCGCCTCGGTCGCAGCCATCCCGGGATAACCGCCCGTTATGTAGGCTATGAAGGCCTTTTTGCCCTGCTTTTTCAGATTTTTGAATAATTTATCTATGCGGTTCATTTTTCACGTATTGAGTATTGCGTATTGAGTATTGCGTACACGCGATACGCCATACGCAATACGCTATACTTAAATATATTGCCTCACTATATCAATATCCTTATCGCCCCGCCCCGAAAGGCAGATGATTATGATATCGCTTTTTCTTAGTTTGCGCGCGACTTTTGAGGCGTAATATACGGCGTGAGCCGGTTCCAGCGCCGGGATTATACCTTCTATTTCGGAAAGCATCTTAAATCCCAGTAGCGCCTCTTTGTCCGAAACCGCCGCATACCTGGCGCGGCCTGTTATTTTATAAAACGAGTGTTCCGGCCCGACCCCTGAATAATCCAGCCCCGCGCTTACCGAGTGCGTTGTAAGGATCTGGCCATCCTCATCCTGAAGTACAAGGCTTTTACTGCCATGCAATATTCCGGTTTTGCCTAATAGAAGGGATGCGGCGTGCTTGCCGGACGAAAGGCCGAGCCCTCCTGCTTCTACCCCTACAAATTCCACCCTGTCTTTATAAAAAGGGTGGAAGAGGCCTATGGAATTGCTTCCGCCGCCTACGCAGGCAAGAAGTACGCGCGGCAGCTTTCCCTCAGCCTTAAGTATCTGTTTCCGCGCTTCTTTTCCTATTACCGCCTGAAAATCTCTCACTATCATCGGATAAGGGTGCGGCCCTACTACGGAACCGATTATATAATGCGTGGTCCTTACATTGGTTACCCAATCCCTGAGCGCTTCGTTTATCGCGTCTTTAAGTGTCTTTGAACCGCTCCTGACCGGTATAACTTCTGCGCCCATTAACTTCATCCTGAATACATTGAGCGCCTGGCGCTCTATATCCTCTTCGCCCATATAAACAGAGCATTCAAGCCCGAACAGAGCGCTTACGGTAGCGGTCGCGACGCCGTGCTGGCCGGCTCCCGTTTCGGCTATTATCCGGCGCTTGCCCATTTTTTTAGCGAGTATTATCTGGCCTAATGTATTGTTTATTTTATGGGCGCCAGTATGTAAAAGGTCTTCTCTCTTCAGATATATCCTGGCGCCGCCTATTTTTTTTGTAAGATTACCCGCGAAATAAAGAGGGGTGGGCCTGCCGGCGTAATTCGTAAGATAGTAACTGAGTTCCTTTTTGAATGCCGGGCTCTTTTTGGCCTTCAAATAAGCAGACTCCAGCTCTTCGAGAGCTGCCATAAGCGTCTCAGGAACGAATTTACCGCCAAAATCTTTAAAATGCCCCTTCTTGTCCGGTAACATCATTACCTCTAGATGATCGTTAAGTTCTGCACTTTTCCGGTTAGCTCAAAGGATAACTTCAAAAGTCCGTCTTTGTGTTTAAAGGGTATCTCTTTCCCGTCCAGGCTCACGCTGTGAGGCCTTCTTATTTCAAGAAGCATCTCGCATAAAGAACCCGCCCCTCCGTGAAACGCCAGTTTTAAGTCTTTGTCTGTAACAAAAACGCGGAGTACTTCCGCTGTTGAATACCGTATTCTTGCCCTGCTTGAAACCGGGACATTAAGCGGTAATATGTAGGCGCTTCTATTGGGAAGAAGTATCTTTGCCTCCTGAGGAATCGTAACGGCTTTATTTAATCCCGGAATTCTAAGGTTTACCGTCACTTCTCGGGGATCATCGTTAAAGTTGCAAAGAAAAAGAAAGGCATGCTTTTTATTAGACCTTACCACAGCGTGCACATCTTTCGGTGTCAATTTTATGCGCGGTTCAACGTTAAGGATCTCCATAAAATGCGACACAAGGTCCATATAGTAATCCAAGAGGTGCGTAACACCGAAACCCAGCAATAGGACTTTGCCCTTCTTTACTTTTTTTAGTATGCCACACGGCTTTTTATCGCGCGTCCTCGCCACTATCCTTCTTTTTTTGGAATCAAATATCTTGATTTCGCTGTCCACGTAATAATCCTTGCCGCCCACAAATACGAGGTTATCCTTGACTGTTTCGCTTATATTGACCCCGATCTCGCGCAGAAACGTCTCGTCCCTCAAGAGGCCCATATCCTTTGTTGGAACAGTAGGATTCATTATAACAGTGCCGCCCTTTTTCACATATTCCGCCAGTTTTGACTGCGTCTTATGGTCCATATAATCCAGCGCGAAAACCCACATGGCGGGGATTTCGTTCAAATCCCTTTCTTTCGCTCTTTCTATATCCACGAGTTTATAGTTATAGCCGTTGACCGTAAGGAGCCTTGCGATGCCATCAAAGAAAAATTTATCCCTCACAAATAACATGTTATCCGGGACAGAGCCCTTTAGATAGCTTGTTTCATAATACGGCGCGTAAAGGCCTATGGCAAAATCATACTCTTTTTTCGTATCGGCTATCTGAGAACCGAATGTCTTTACGGTCTCCCCCACGTCTTCCAGCGGCTTTATTCGCGGCGTCTTCTTGCCGTGGCTGTCTATGGGTGACTGCCATTCGTGATATGTCCCTCTGAAACCGAAATCTATATCATTAGTACCGCCGCAGAACATGTAGAAATTCAAACCGTTAAGGCCATGCCCCATGGCGTATCTCAAAAGCAGATTTATATCCGGGGGGTATATCCGGGGCTTATCGTTCATTCCTCCCACCTGCACTTCCGCGCATATTTTTGGCGCGACATTATCACTTATCATGTTGATGCCCTCTGTCATAAGTATAGCGTCGTGGTAATTATCAAAATTAAGGTTTCGCATCTGATAAGCGCCGCCGAATATTACGTTGGGCGTAAATTTTATAAAATCTCTGTATTGAAGTATCGTCATCAACCCGAAATTTCCTCTGGCGCAGATGTTGTAATCCCAAAACATCGGGATATTAGCTACAAAAGGAAGATCGATCTTATGGTCTTTAACCCTTTCCACGAGCGATTGGTAATACTTGGCATAAAAGTGCGTATAAAAATGGACCCAGTCCCAGCATCTTATCACGCCCTCTTCGTCAACATCGCCTTTGGGCTGCGGGATTTCATCAAACTTAATATGGTTTGTATAGTACTTTTCATTAACCGCCCCTATATTACCCTTGTAACATTCCTCGAGATATTTTTGGTACATGCGGGTCGTTGCCTCATTGTAATCGGGTGAATTCATGACCCAGTTCATCATGCCTATTTCGTTATCAAGCTGCACCATTATGATAGGTCCGCCCTTTTGCACCATATTCTTGACTACCACAGGACATATCTTGGCATACCATTTGGATAAATAGCTCTGAAAGACCGGATTCATATAGGAGACCATCGCTTCGTGAAGCGCGTTGCCGCCTTTCTGATTCTTTGCCCGCACATCCTGATAATTCTCGAGAAGCCATACAGGTATGCCTTCGCCTTTTATCTCAGAATTAGATACCGGGCCTATCCTGACCGTAAGGAATAGACCGGCACTGTTAACCATTTTTATAAAAGAGGCTACGTCCTTTTGCGGGTTTGTCTTTCCGGTAAAATCGAATTCACCCTCTTTTGTTTCATGCCAACTCCATGGGATATAAGTACTTATTGTGTTAAGCCCCGCTTCTTTCGCCTTCCTGAGCCTGTCCATCCATTTATCCTTCGGGATCCTAAAGTAATGGATCTCCCCTGAATACACGAAGAACGGTTCTCCGTTAAGCACAAATTTTGTATCTTTTATCTCTATTTTATTTTTTTTCATATATCAGTGCCCCTTCCAGCTCTATCCTGTCTACGTAAATCGTACAGCCTTCCACAGGATGTTTGGACTTTACATTAAAAGATATCTCTATTATTTTTGAAAGGTCGAATATGTTATTGCCGTACGTAACACCGTCAAAAGGGTTTCTGGAAAAATCTTTCGGTAAATTGAAGGTATACTTTGTCCACCCGCTCCTATTTAGGACTATGGGGCCGGAATCATAGGTCTCGCCCTCGCCATCCCTCACGCCGATACTCGCTATATTATTGCCGCGGCCTCTTGTGCCGTTGGAATAGACTTCCACGCTTATTTTGTCATACGAGCTCCAGTCCTGCGGGTATAGAAAAGGGCGCCTAACAGTAGCGCTTGCAGTCTTAGCGTCTTTGTTCGGCGTAAATACTATCTTCATAGAATGGTTGCCATCAAAAGCAAGCTCATCGGTCCAATCAAGCGTTATCTCGGACTTGTTTAGTTGCATAAGGTCATCCGGATAAGCGGTGTGAAATTTTATATCGGTATATTCAAAATTATCAATAATAGGTACAAATTGATAAGACGGTTCATACTTTACGCTATTGACCTTTTTATTCGACGCAACCATATCGCTGAACGCCGAGAAGGGATTGTAGCTATTTTTTGCAAACAGGTACCATGCCGTACTTGAAATACATAGCGGCTTATCCTGCATGAGCCAGCTGTCGTAAACAGGTGTTCCCTCATTGCTGGCATAAGGAAGGCCTGCCGTATACGGAAATACGGGGCTCGCGGTAAGGCACTTGTCAAGCTCGGCCATGAAATAATCCCTCTTTTCTTTCATGCCCGCTACCTCATATGCAAGCACCATGTGCGCGGTACCCTCAAACCACACCGCATCTTTGTCAGGATATGGCGATGTCTGATAGGTGGAGCCAAAATCAAAACCGTCCACTTCTACATTCTTTATCTTATAAAGCTGAGTATTTCTGCTTTTTTCTTCCGCAAATGCGAGACTTTGGTCCCAATCTTTGCCCAAACTGAGTACCGCCCAGCTTGAAAGATCAGTTGCAAAATTCTTGTTACGGCGCCCCAGGAAGAATCTGACGGCTTTCGCATCCCAGGTATCATCAATAAGCCATTTTTTCACTTCTTTCGCTAACTTAAGATACCTTTCGTCATCCGTTAATATCCCCAGATCCCTGAAAGCGGAATAGCAGTCAAGATTGTGCTCGACCGAAATCCATGTCATCGGTCTTCCGTTACCGTAATAGCCGCCTATTATGCCGCCTTCTATCGACTGAAGGGATACTAGCCATTCCGCTATATCTTTTGCAAGCGGGAGGTAGGTTTCGTCGCCTGTTTTCGCGTAATAATAGTTGAGCGCCATAAGAACCCAGGCGTTGGGGCCTGCCGCGCGCGTCTCGGTCTCTTTGCCGTTTCGCTTATAAACATCTGTAAAACCCAAAAATCCACCGTTTTTTTCTATGTGACGCTTTCGCACGCTGCCAAAAAAATCGAATAGCGCTCTTGCCCTTTCGTAATCTCCCTTATGCGTGAAGGCCATGGCAGCCAATGCCTCATCATACACAAAGCACTCTTCCCGCTTTTCCAGACTGGGTATGAGCCCGGTGTGAAAAAGAAAGAATACCCTGTTAGTCCTTTGGCCAGCCCGAAGCCACTGGTATGCCTTTTCCGTATCGGACCACTCTTTGTGCCCAACGCTGGATAAAAAATCTTGCGAAACGGGTATCAGCATGATCACGCCGGAGATGATTAAGAATATTATTAAAATTATTTTTATGAATTTCATGATTTCCTTTACTTTGCTCCGGATAATCGGTTTCCGCCTGAGGCGGATCAGCCCTTGGCTGAACCCGGATATCCGGACATCCGGAACCTATCTCCTCTCCAATGCCTCCATACTATTTTTTGCATAGCCGGCGTATTCGGAATCGGCGAAATTTTTAACGATAAATTCATATTCTGCGATGGCCTCGTCCTTCCTTCCCAATGACTCAAGTGAAGAGGCAAGTTCAAAATGCGCCATTACCGTAAAATCTCTCTCGGGATATAATGCTACAATTTCTTTCATGAATGTCACTGTCTTTTCGGCCCTCGTGCCTTTGCCATATACCGTAAAAATACTTATGACTTCTTTTATGGCGCTCTTGGTAAGCGCGCTTTTGGGATACGCCGCTATAAAATCGCGAAATGCCTTTACGGCCTTACTGTAGGATTTTTGCTCCTTGTAAACCGCACCTATAGCATAACTGGCGTCATCGGCGAGCTCGCTATTAGGAAACTCCGATAATAACCTATTACATACGGCGACGGATTCGTCAAACATGCCCTTACGCCTGTAAAGCGACGCCACGTCCAGCATCGCGAAGCCGGCATCTTCTTCCGTGGCATTTTTCGAAAGAATAGTGATGTAGGCGTCATACAATATCTTTGCCCTGCCTGCATCACCGCCATTAAGGGCGTTTTCAGCCCTATCTTTCAACAACAATACCGCTTCCTCTTTAGGCATAAAAGCGCCGACATTAGCGGCGTATTCCCGCAATAATCTCTCGGAAACCTGGCGCTGGCCTTTATCAAGCAAAAGCTTGGAATAAGCCATGAGAGGTGTTACATCCTTATACCGTGCGACATGCCGCGTTATCTCATCTTCCAGGCGCTTAAGTGCCATATTTTCTCTTCCTTCAAGAAGATCATCCTGTACAACCCACTCTAGATATAGAATATCAAGATAGCCGTCTTTCCCTTCCGCATCTTTCTCGGCGGATTCAAGCCGCTTTATTATATTCTTCACGGATCTCGTCTTTTCGGCGTAATAGATATCCCACATATTGTTTTTTGCCAGATACTCCAGCTTATTCCAATTTGAAAGAGCGATATAGTAATCCAAGAGGGCCTTGTATTTCGATTCTTTGTGAGAGGCACTGTATTCCCTAAGAAACGAGACGAATTGGTCAAATCCTTTCTTTTCAAAGAACCTTGCCGAAAGTTTGTCAAGGATCAATGGTATTTCTTCCGTAGACGCTCTCGTATTCATCTGGTTTTCCAAGTCGTCTATCTCCCTGTCTACTATTATATTTTCTTTCCATCTTTTCTTCAAAGCGCGCTTTTTTGCCGCAAAATAGCCTCCCCTGAAATAATCCGCTATTCGGTACATTACCGTATCGTAGGCGCTGTTATTAAACGACTTTTCCACGGCATAATAACCGCCCTTCGGCTTCCTTTCGCCGTCCACTATGCCCCAATGCTCTTCTACGTCATCGGCCTGCTTTTTTACGTCGCCCGTTTTGGACCAATCGTCCGCCCATTGAAATATTATAAGACCGGCCAATTTTTTATCTACTTTCTCTATCTGATCGCTTACTACATGCCGCTGCTCATCGGCCTTCCAGTACGTGCTGTATCCGGTTTCCGTTATAAGCGCGGGCTTTTTGTATTCACGCGAAAGCGCTACGAGGCCATCGACCATTTCTTTTGATACCTCGGCGCTATAACCTCCATCCTTCCAGTCGGTTACCCCGAGATAAATATTGTAACCCAGGATATCAAGAAAATCTGTGCCCAATCTTTTTGCCTCATCATTAAGCGTTAATGTGGCAGCGGTAACCGGCCTGAGAGGATCATGCTTCTTCACGCATTCATATAACTCTTTGAGAAATTTTTCTACACGTTCTTTTCCGTAAGCTCTCATAACGTCGCCCCTTCCGGAACCATATGTCCAAGGCGCATCATTCCAGATACTCCAGGCGTAGATACACTCCCTGTTTATGTCTCGGGCTATATTGCGCACGGCTTCTCTTTTAAGCGCCTGAAGTTGATACGGAGAATTAAAATCGGTCCAATCTCCGGGGAAGACTATCGTCTCAATGACTCTTATCTTGTATTTATCTGCCAGGTCAAGGACGAATTCGGGCGGCACTCCGTACAATCTTATTGTATTTACACCGGCCTGCTTCATCATCTTGAAATCTTTTTCAAATACATCGGCCGATATCTGCGAATAATGGCTGATGCGGGGGTACTTGAGGTCGTATGTCACGCCTTTTATGACGTCGGGCTTTTTTGGCAATAAAAGAAGAAATAAAAGGATTATAAATACAGTGGCCAAAAGCGCGGCCAGGAATCCTTTAATAAAATTAATAAACAATTTTTTTCTTTTTTTTCTTTCGTCGTTATTCGGCTTACGCATATTCTCCTCTTACGGGTTATTGGTAAACCCCGTTAGAAAACTTTTCCCAATGTGCTAAGGCAAGGGGTTTTCTAACGGGGTAAATACGAAATCATCAATATAAATCGTGTCATTTGTTAAGTTTCCCACATCCTTACCGAAGGCTATGCCTATATTATCCAGTTTTGTAATATCTGCTTTTCCGCTGATATCGCTTAAAGGAATTACTATCTTCTTCCATTCCCGGGAGGCATCGGGAAGTTTATACTTAATCTGCGGCGAATAATTGAGGGCATGGGCATCTCTTACCAAAAGTTCCATTTTTTCTCCGCCTTTCTCTCCTTTTACCCAGAACACCAGATACTTATATTCCGACGCGTCAAGAGATTCTACTTTTTTAGGAACTGATGTAATATCCCGCGTAGGGCCCAGGTCCATTGAAAAACTGCCCCAGGCATATTCCGGCTTCAGGCCTGTGCCGTTTACCAGCCTGAAGGAGTTCGTTCCGGAATGGACATTTTCAGTATTATAATTCAGTGATGTGGCTTCGTATACCCACGACACGGGCCCTTGATTCACCTGTTCCCAGTCGGGTTCAAGCGAGCCGTAAACACCGACTTCTCCGCCCAGATTGTTGGGCCAGCCCTCAAAATCAGCTATTATAAGCTCTCCCTCCGCCGATTCGGCAGCGGCGACTTCGGATACGGGTCTCCCCACGGCGGGTTCCGCCGGGATAGGCGGAGCGGCAGGGGAATACCCGGCATTTTTTACAACCTCGATCGGCTCAATGCCCTTCTCGGCCGGTTCTACAGGTACCATTCCCTTATCGATAAGTTCTTCTTTTACAACGGCCTTTTCTTCTGTCTTATTTTGGGCACACCCTGAAAGTGCAGCAATAAGGACGATAAGAAGCGCGCTAATGTACTTTTTGAAGTGCATTTTAGCCTCCGATTTGCCCCTTGGACTCCGCTCGCTGGCAAATCGTCCCGAGCGAAGTCGAGGGACTACCTATTTAAATTATCTGTGTTACTGCGTATTCGTGAACATAAAGTCATCTATGTAGATGACTTCGCCTTTTAAGTTCCCTACATCCCTTCCGAAAGCAAGCCCTATATTGTCAAGGGCCGTAAGGTCTATCTTGCCCGATATGTCCGAAAGCGGTATTACTACTTTCTGCCATTCTGTTGTGACATCAGAAAGCTTTAATTTTACCTGCGGCATATAATTTAAGGCGTGCGCATCCCTTACCAAAAATTCCATCTTCTCTCCGCCCTTATCCCCTTTTACCCAGAAAGTAATACATTTAAAACCGGAAGCATCGAACGACTCAACTTTCTTAGGTATAACGGTAAGGTCAGTTGTAGGGCCAAGATCCATAGCAAAGCTTCCCCACGCAACCTCCGGATTTGAACCAAGGCCGTTTACCAGCCTGAAAGCCTGCTTGCCGCTATACACGTTTTTGGGATTATAACCGGGCGTTATGGCTTCATAAACCCAAGAATAAGGAACTGAAGTGATATCATCCCAATTCGGCTCCAGTGCCCCGTAAACACCGACTTCTCCGCCCAGATTATTGGGCCAGCCCTCAAAATCGGCTATTATGACTTCCTGCGTTATATCCTGTGGCATTGCTTCTTGGGCCTCCTCGGCCGATACTCTTCCGTAGCAGGCAACGGCCAAAAATAAAACTAAAAGCATCCATCTTTTCATACTCCCCTCCCGATTTGCCCTCACTTGCCCGTACGTAAATAGTCCCGAGCAAAGTCGAGGGATTATTTTATTTCGTTTTAAAACCGTACAATGCTTCCCCTGTAACCTCTGGAGTTAGTGGAAATCATACCAAAAATCTGCGAAACGGCACTATAACCGCTCTTTTTGTTCCGATAAGCATCCACAATACCCCAGTGCTCCTCTATGTGGTCGTCTTGAATCAGCGCGTTACCGGCTTTTTCCCAGCCGTCCGACCACTGGAATATTATTACCCCCGCCACTTTGGAATCGGCAACCTTAATCTGCGCATCTATTACTTTGCCTTGATCATTTATTTTGCAATAGGTGCTATATCCCGTTTCCATAATAAGACCGGGCTTTTTGTACTTCAATGAGGTTATGCGCTCTATTTTATCTATCTGGCTCTTTGCCAATTTCAGGTCAAACTTACCGGAAAACCAATCCGAGATCCCCAGAAAGGCGTTATAACTCAATACATCCAGAAAATCAAACCCTATCTCTTCGCCGCCCTTCCCTAATATATTTGAACCTGTTATGGGATGATCTTTGTCCGCATCCTTAATAGCATCGTACAACTCTTTAAGGAACGAGCGGATGGTAGCCATATCGTATTTATTAAGAATGGACCCTTCTTTACTCCACCTGAAAGGCATGTCATTCCATATTGACCACATCAGAATTGCGGGATGCTTTTTATCTCTCTCTACATAGGCCAGGGCTATCCGCTTTAATCTTTCCAGGTCGGCTTTTGAGGAATAGTCCGTTTTCTCTGAGGGGTAACATATATTCTCTATAACTTTTAGGCCGTATTTATGCGCCAGATCCAATATCGGCGGAGGGAGCGGCGCATAAGTACGTATAGTATTTATCCCCGCTTCCTTCATCATCTTAAAATCCTTCTCCCAAATATCTGACGGAATATCTTGAAAGGACTGTTTCGGCCCGTAGTTCAGGCTGTAGCAGACACCTTTTACATAAAATATTTTTCCGTCCACATAAATATTTCTTTCGTCGCAGGTAACCTTTGGAGAAGATGCCGAATTAGAAGCGTCCTGGCAATAAACAAAGCTTGCGCTGAAAACCAAGAGCAAAAAGCCTAAAATAAATAACAGCAAAAATGTTTTTCTATTTTTCATTTTATCAACCCATCAAAACTTCTACTTTATGAGTTTTGTTATCGCTTCTTACTCTCACTAGATTATGTTTCTGTTCAATGCCGTCTACTTTTATGCTCTTGACCCCTCGTTGAACACCTTTCGGGTTTTTAACCGTTATCTCATATATATCTTTCCTAAAGTGCCTTCTAATGTAACATTTCTTCCAAGATGAGGGTATGACGGGATCTATCCTCAGGCCCGTAAATTCGCGATGGACTCCGAGGAGATATTCCGTAGCTGCCAGGAAAGTCCAGGCGGCGGTTCCGGTTATCCATGTAAATGCCCCTTCGCCGTAGCGGTAAGGATGTTCCGGCCCTATCAGGTATTCCGCGTAGACATACGGCTCGGTTTTATATAAGTCCATATCTTTCTGGCTGTTCGGCATGATCTTTTTCATGCTTTCGTACGCCTTATTCCCGCGGCCGGCAATGCAATCAGCCGCTACCATGAAAGTAGCCGCATGGCAGAAGACAGCCGCATTTTCCTTGGTGCCTTCCGAAAACATCGTTATTCTGCCGAGCTTAGGGTCATAATTGGAATATGCCGGATAAAAAAGGGCGATACCATGTTTCTTATCCAAATATTTGTCAACCGCTTTAAACATTCTATCGCGCTTTTCGCCCTCTATTATGCCGCTAAGAACGGCCCAGCTTTGCGTGTTGGCAAATATCCTTCCTTCCCTGTTTCTGCGAGAACCATATACAGTATCAAAGTCGGTAAATCCCCTCAGGTACCAATCGCCGTCCCATGACGAGTTATTGATGCGTTCGGTCATGACCCTTGCCCGTTTTCTGAATTCCTTCGCCTTTGCCGCATAACCGGCTATATCTGCCAGCTCGGATAAAGATTTGTAGGAGCGGACAAGCGCCATAGCCAGCCAGACACTTTCGCCTTTCAGGCGTTTTCCCGCAGCGTCTATGGCATCATTCCAATCCGCGTGCCCTATTAACGGGAGGCCTCTTTTACCGGTATCAGTAAATGTAAAATTAAGGTTCCTCTCCAGGTGCTCAAAGAGCGTCCCTTCGCCGTCTTTTATCACGCCCTTACGCCAATGGATATCCTCTTTTGTCGCCTTTTCTATCCATCCGTCTTTTATGTAAGGCAGTTTTTCAAAAAGAATATTCGTATCGCCCGTTTCCTTTACATAAGCGGAAACCGTATAGACCAGCCAGACCGGATGGTCTTTATTGGGCACGTGGTTCGCCGGCCCGCGTGTCGATGACCAACCGGGCGCCGAAGAGCCGTCTCGCCGTATTAGGCCGGCTATAGTCTTTATTTTTGAAAGGGCGTGTTCCGCGTTGAACGCCATAATGCCTTCCGCGTCCTGGCACGAATCGCGGTATCCGCGGCCGCCTGAGCCTTCATGATAAAAAGACGGCGAACGCGACCACATATTGCATATGTATATCTGGTACTTCACCCATATATTGATCATGAGGTCAAAATCTCTGTCCGGGGTCTTGATCATGATGTTATTTATTATCTTGTCCCGCCAGCTATTTTTTACCCGTTCAAACTCCGCCTTGGCATTCGTGAGGTCGCGGTACCGGGCGACTATTTGCATGGCCTTATTCCTGTTTTCCGTCTGCCCCAATATTACTACAAATTCTTTTGACGCGCCCGGATTTAATCTCAGTATATGGCGAAGGGCGGCTATACCGTCTTCCCCCGAGCAGGTTTTGGAATCAACGAAGTCACCCGATATGGATTCCGGGGCCGTTTCGTTCTTATGCCTTCCGAGAAAAGTATCCTTCTGGGTGGCAGCGCCGCGCACAGGAAGGCTCGAGGCTAGAAATGCCAGAGAGCGGAACGGCTGTATATTGAAAGATTCCCATATCGCCGTCTTTTTGCCGAATATAATCTCGCTCTCTTTGTCAAACCAGAACCTGTCGTAAAGATTCATTATATTCCGATACCTGAGCTCCATATGGTAATCGCCTATGAGCCATTCTATATAAGGCACGAGCGTCAGGTCTCTTGCTTTAGAGGTTCCGTTTTTGACCTTTACCAGCCATATTTCGCACGCATCCTCCATCGGTACAAAATATGTGACTTCGGATTCAATGCCGTAATACTTCGTCTTCACCGTTGTATAACCCAGGCCATGCCTTGCTTCAAATTTAGAAGGCGTGGCCATTACCGGCTGGTAAGTTGCGCCCCAGTACTTTTTTGTCTTATTGTCTTTGATATAGATAAACTTACCGGGCCTGTTATAATGATAACTTTCGGGGTTCCACCTGGTTATCCTATCGGTGCGGCAGTCTTTGTAAAAACTGTAGCCCGCGCCGCATTGAGATATTACAGAGCAATAGTTTTCGTTCGTCAGATAGTTTATCCACGGTCGGGGAGTATTGGGATCAGTTATAATATATTCCAATCCGTCTTTTGAGAAATTACCGTACTTCATGCTTCTCCTTGTCGCGGGACACGTTCCTCCTAATCTGGCAAATTTAACCAGGTTAGAATTGCCATATTAGTACGGCGGAACATGTCCCGCCGTGTGGCTTTTGGTGCATTCTTTACGCTACCGGTTCATCTGCAATGGCTGTCGATTATTCTTTCAGTAACCTGTCAGCTTCGGGCGCTATTTTCATTACAGCATCCTTGGCCGTTTCCGTACCGTTGAATACAAGGTCGAGCTCGGGCACAAGGTAAAGTTCGTTTATTTCGCGCCACTTCGGATGAAACGGCTCATACACTACATATTGTATCGCTTCGTTCAACATCGCTTTATTTTTGGGCAGCGCCGGCGATTCGGCAAAATAAGGGCCTTCCGCTATAGGCTCGATGGCCGGTTGCGTCAGCCCTATCCCGGCAAGAGCTATCTGAGACTTTTCTCCAGTCAAAAGCTTGACTATTTCCCACGCCAGTTCCGGATGTTTTGTAGTCTTTAATATACAATAGCCCGAACCGCCCGTACCGAATCTCCTTATGCCGGACGGCCCCTTCGGAAACATAGCTACATCCCATTCAAAATCCTTTATATCTCTAAAGACATTGCTTTCCCAATAACCGGACTGGTACATAGCAAGTTTCTGGGACATGAAGAGCTGCTGAGCGCCCATCCCGAGGTCGCCTAAAGTCACCGGGCTCGGCGAGACTTCATATTTATTTATAAGGTCGGCGTAAAACTGCAATCCGTCCGCCGCTTTATCACCCGTCATCGTAAACTTTTTGGGATTTTCTACGTTGTCAACTATGCTACCGCCGTTTGAATATATAAAATTCTGCCACGTCCAGCCGTAAAAGCCGTAGCGGCTTACCTTCCCCTCCGGCGATCTTTTTGTGAGTTTTTGAGCTTTCTCAAGCATGTCTTTCCAATCCCAATCATCATCAGGATAAGCGAGGCCCGCTTCATCAAAAAGCCGCTTATTGTAATATACGCAGGCAAAGGGAGCAACGTCTCTCGGTATGCAATACACTTTTCCGTTACGCGTAAAGCGCTCGAGCCCTTCGGGGAAAAAGTCCGACAGCTCGAATCCGTCATCCTTCTCTATAAACGGCGTCAGATCCATAAAGGCGTCTATAGTGAAGAAGTTTACGAAGATATTGCCCTCCGCAAACATTACATCGGGTGCCGTCCCTCCGGCAATCCTTATAAGAAGTTTATTCGTATACGAGCCCGCCGGCGTATGTTCTACTTTGGCAATAACCTCAGGGTGATCCTTCTGCCATTCCTTGACAAGCTTATTTATAATATCTATTTCGTTGGGTCCTCCCCATATGGCTATTTTTAAAGTGGGCCTTGTCTCTCCGGGACAACAGCCGGTGGCGAGAAAAGTAATAAAAAGGGATATAAAAAGAGTTGACATAAAAAATGCTACTGACTTTTTGTTGGCATAAAAATTTTTCATTTTTGCCCCTCTTTTTCCAGATTTAGTTCCTTTTACCCTCTTATGACTCATATAATAGTATCATATTGGTACAACTACAGCGAAAACATAGCATAACATATCCTTGCTTATTAGTCAAGGGCTTTTATAGACTCGATCAGGCGCCTCATAAGAACAGGGTCTTTTTTGCCCGGCTTTACCTCTATAGAGCTGGATATATCTACGCCATAAGGCCTTACAGCTCTTATGGCATCCACGACATTGCCCAAACCTATGCCTCCTGAGAGTATTACAGGCTTACCCAGAGCCTTCGCCTTCACTGCGATCCGCCAATCAAAAGATTTGCCGGTTCCGCCATATCCCTCACCGGAAAACGTGTCAAGAAGATAAGCAAAAACGGTATCATAGCCGTTCATGGAAGGCAGGACCGCCCTATCTTTAACCCGAAACGCTTTTATGACTTTGCCTCTTTTAATCTTTGAGCAATAATCGGGGTTTTCATTGCCATGCAGTTGAATTGCATTCAGGCCCGAGAAGAGTGAGGTCTCTTCCAATTTTTTAAGCCCTTCATCAACAAAGACACCGACTTTCATGACATTCTTTTCTACCCGCCCTATTATCTCTTTCGCTTTTTCAGGGCTAATCTGCCTTGGGCTCTTGGCAAACACAAAACCTATCGCATCTGCGCCAAATAAGGCGGCATTTTTAGCATCTTCCAAATTCGTAATACCGCATATCTTTATAAACATGTGCACGCTACGGCATCAATGGCCGTTGTTCCCCATCAGTTCCCTGATAGTCTTTCCTATATCATCACTTCGCATAAAAAACTCGCCTATCAGAACAGCATTCACGCCTAACGATTTAAAATATAATATATTTTCCCGCGTTCTTATCCCGCTTTCGGAGACTATCAGCTTATCGCGGGGTATTAGTTTGATGAGGCGTGTAGTGGTATGGATATCAACTTTAAAAGTGTGGAGATCCCTATTGTTTATGCCTATTATATCGCAATCTGCCGCTATGGCCTTTTGGACGTCCTCTTCGGAGTGAACCTCCACCAGAAAATCCAAATTATGCTCCCTGCCTATTGCGAGAAAATTCTTCAATTCTTTTTCGGATAAGAGATCGGCTATGAGAAGTGCCGCGTCCGCGCCATTTGCTATTGACTCGTATACCTGGTATTCGTCTATTATAAAATCTTTCCGGAGTACCGGTATGCGCACGTTCTTTTTAACCTTCACAAGATAAGACATGTTTCCTTTAAAAAATTTTTCGTCTGTCACGACGGAAATAGCGGCGGCGCCCGACGCTTCATAGGTGAGGGCTATTTTTGAAGGATCAAAGTCTTCCCGTATGACTCCGGCCGATGGCGAGGCCTTTTTAACTTCCGCTATAAGGTGCATGTGATTATGCTTGTCGATGGAATGTCTGAAAAAATGGGGCTTGGAATGGCTTACCTTCTTATCGATCTCCTCAAGCAGATTATTCTGCGGGACATTCTTCTTGGCTAAATCTATCGCTTTTTTCTTCTCTTCTAATATACTATTCAAAATCATTTGCTGCTCATATCCTTTAGTGCGTTCAATTTCCCAAGCGCGCGACCTGAATCAATGGATTCGCGAGCTGCCTTGACTCCGTTTTGAAAGTCGGAAACTTTGCCGGCCATTTTCAGGGCGGCGGCGGCATTTAGGAGAACCATGTTGCGAACTGCGTTCTTTTGGCCGTTTAAAACGGCTAATGCGATATCCGCATTATGCGCGGGCAGGCCCCCAATTATTTCCTCAAGGGGGCCTTCTTCTATTCCAAAATCACCCGGCGTAAGGCGATATGTCGTTATTTTACCATCCTTAAGCTCGGAAATTTTTGTCTCGCCCTTGATCGATATCTCGTCAAGGCCTGCCAGGCCGTGCACAACATATGCTTTCTCCGAACCTAGCCTGTTTAATGCCTCCGCCATAATCTCTGTGAGTTCCGGCTTATAAACGCCTATTATCTGCATCTTGACTCCGGCGGGATTAGACAAAGGGCCAAGTATATTAAATATAGTTCTCGCCTTCAATTCCCTCCTTGCCTCCATGACATTTTTCATGGCCGGATGAAAATTGGGCGCGAACATAAACCCTATGCCTATTTTCTCGATAAATTCGGCTACTCTTTCCGGTTTTTGATCTATATTAACGCCGAGTGCTTCCAGAAGATCTGCGCTGCCGCATTTACCCGTAAAGGAACGATTGCCGTGCTTTGCTACCCGCAGGCCGCAGCCGGCCAGGACAACAGCTGAAATAGTCGACACATTTACATCGCTTACCCGAGCGCCGCCTGTGCCGCATGTGTCGATCAGTTTCTCCGGAGAGACAGCGACCCTTACTGCCTTTCTGCGCATAACCGCTGCCGCGCTTGCTATTTCTTCGGGGCTCTCGCCTTTCGCGGCAAGGGATACCAAAAAACCCTTAACGTCATCCTTCGCCGCGTCACCATTCATTATCTCTTCAAAGACGCCTTCCATCTCCGGCGGTGATAGGTCATGTTTTTTTAAGATCTTTTCTGTCGCCTCTTTTATCATATCTTTAGAAAATTGTTGAGAAGCTTCATGCCCTCTTTTGTAAGGATCGATTCCGGATGAAATTGGACGCCGTAGACATCATATTTCTTATGCTTAAGGGCCATGATCTCTTTCTCCTTTGTCTCGGCTGTAATTGCCAGGCAATCCGGCAGCGATTTTCTATCTACTAAAAGTGAATGGTAGCGCGTCGCCTCAAACGGCTCTTTAAGGCCTTTAAATATGCCCTCGCCATTATGATAAACGAGTGATGTCTTGCCGTGCATAAGCCTGAGCGCTTTTACTATCCTGCCCCCAAAGACCTCTCCTATTGCCTGATGGCCAAGACAGACGCCTAAAATCGGCAGGCGGCCGGCAAAATTCTCTATCAATCCTTCTGAAATACCCGCATCCAAAGGATATCCCGGCCCCGGAGAGATGATTATCCTTTCCGGCCTAAGGTCTTCTATCTCTTGCAATGTTATTTTGTCATTGCGGAAGACTTTGAGTTCCGCGCCCAGTTCGCCGAGGTATTGAACGAGATTATAAGTGAAGGAATCGTAATTGTCTATAACGAGTATCATTTCATGCCTCTTCAATGGCTTTGATAAGAGCCCTGGCTTTGTTTAATGTCTCCTGGTATTCCTTGTCGGGCTTTGAATCAGCTACTATGCCGGCGCCCGCTTGCACATAGGCCTTATTATCTTTGACGAGGATCGTCCGTATCGTAATACACGTATCGATATTTCCGGAAAAACTGAAGTAGCCCACGCAGCCCGCGTAAGTGCTGCGCCTTACCGGCTCCAGCTCGTCTATGATCTCCATCGCGCGTATCTTGGGCGCGCCTGTAACAGTCCCCGCCGGAAAAGATGCCCTTATAAGATCGAACTCGTCTTTTGATTTTGATAACTTGCCTATGATGTCGCTCACTATGTGCATGACGTGCGAATACTTTTCTATCCTCATAAGCTCCAGTACGTTTACGCTCGTAAAATCGGCTACCCGGCCTACATCGTTCCTGCCCAAATCCACAAGCATTATATGTTCTGCCCTCTCCTTAGGGTCGGCCAGAAGTTCTTTTTGAAGTTTAATATCTTCCGCTTCATCTTTCCCCCTGGGCCTTGTGCCTGCTATGGGTCTTAGCTCTATCCTCTTATCTTCGCACCGCACCATTATCTCCGGAGAAGAGCCGATAAGCCGCATATTTTTAAACTTAAGATAATACATATAGGGCGATGGATTTATTGAGCGCAGGCTCCTGTATATATTGAATGGATCTTTTCCTCCAAGCTCAGTGGAAAGCCTCTGCGAAAGTACCACCTGTATGATATCGCCGTTTTTTATGTATTTTTTTGCTTTTTCTACTATGCGTCCAAATCCCTTTTTTGTAAAATTGGATCTTATCTTCGCGTTCTTTTTGGCCTTCGTTCTTTTTTCGGCTTTTAGCGGCTTCCCGGAAAGCATTTCTGATATTTTCTCTATCTTCCGGACTGCCGTATCATATGCAAGCCGGGCATTGCCGGAAATATGGGCGTTTGAAACTATCTTTATCTTATGCATCAGGTGGTCAAAGATGAGAAGCGTATCCGTGAGCATAAATACGGAATCCGGGACCTTAAGATCGTCGGGATTCTCATCCGGTATGTCTTCGAAGAACCGTATCATATCGTACCCGAGATAGCCCACCAATCCCCCGAAAAAACGCGGGAGGCCGTCTACCTTCACGAATTTAAACTGTTTCATTATTTTCTTTATTTCCGAAAGGGGGTCCCGGGATGTGACAAAACGCCGCGTACGCTTATTTTCCGTAATCTCTATGCGCCGGCCCTTGCTTTTGAATACAAGCGAAGGGTTGGCCCCGAGAAACGAGAACCGCGCTATGTTCTCCTCGCCTTCTATTGACTCGAGAAGATAGGAATAATCCCCTTCGTCTATTTTTAGAAAAGACGAAACAGGAGTTTCAAGGTCGGCTTCTATCTCTTTATAGACAGGTATAAGATTGCCCTTTTTGGACAACTTTATGAATTCTTGTTTATCTGGATAGCACATATTAACCTAACATCTAAAGCAGGGGAGGTTTAAACCTCCCCTGCTACTAATATATTTTCTCGGGATCGAATATCTTCTTTTCCGTAACCAAAAGCGCGCCATCGGAGGAAGCTTTTCTGTAGTAGCATGTAAAATATCCCGCATGGCAGGCAGCCACTTTTTGCTCTATCTTAAGAAGGATGGAATTACCCTCGCAGTCAATAAACAACTCTTTCACTATCTGAATATGGCCGGATGTCTCGCCCTTCATCATGAGCGTGTTCTTTGACCTTCGAAAAAGGTAGACCTTCCCCTCTAAAAGCGTCTTCTCTAGCGCCTCGCGGTTCATGTAGCACAACGTTAGCACTTTGCCCGATTTATAGTCCTGTATTATAGCGGGGATCAATCCTTTATCGCTAAATTTTAGTCCGTCTATGAATTTCATAATGCGTTCCCCTTTTACACCTACGCGGTGTAACGATTACACCGCGTAGGTGTATTTATTACAACCTGATCGATACTCCGCGGTTACTTAAATATTCCTTCGCCTGCTTTATCGAATATTCCCTAAAATGAAATATGGAAGCCGCAAGCGCCGCATCCGCCAATCCATTTGTCAGGACCTCGTACATATGCTCCAGATTGCCGCAGCCACCGCTTGCTATGACCGGCACACTGACCGCTTCGCATATGGCGCGCGTCAGACTTATGTCATAACCGTTTTTGGTACCGTCATAATCCATGCTTGTCAAAAGTATCTCGCCGGCGCCCGCTTGAGTACCCTTCTTCGCCCATTCAATAGCGTCGATATTTGTATTATCCCTGCCGCCGTTTATATAGACTTCCCACTTTGCCTTGCTTCCGGGCTTCAGCTTCGCATCTATCGCCAAAACTATGCACTGGCTGCCGAATTTAGCGGACGATTCTTTTATAAAATTCGGGTTCTCTACCGCCGCGGTATTCATTGAAACCTTGTCGCAGCCCGCGTTTAATAATTTTCTGATATCCTCAAGCTCGCTTATCCCGCCTCCGACGGTGAAAGGCATAAAAACGCATTCCGCTATACGGTTTACTACATCCACCATCGTCTTTCGCTTCTCGTGGGATGCCGTTATATCTAAAAATACAAGTTCATCCGCGCCTTCTTTATCATATAGCTTTGCGTGCTCGACCGGATCGCCCGCATCTCGCAATTTTACAAAATTTACGCCCTTGACGACTCTTCCTTCTTTAACGTCCAGACACGGTATTATTCTCTTCGCAAGCATGTGGAGATCGCCTCCCCGAGGTTTACCTCGCCCTCATAAAGCGCTTTACCCACTATAGCGCCCACGAGGTTTTTCCTGTTAAGCGCGCACAATTTTCTTAAGTCATCCACCGAGGATATGCCGCCGGCTACAATGACCGGAATATTGACGTTATTCATAAAATTATCTACCCTGGTAAGGTTGGGCCCCGCCAGAGTTCCGTCTGCGGTGACGTCGGTATAAATAATAGAAGACGCACCTAGGTGCTCCATGCGCCTTGCCATATCTATGGCATTTATAGTGGATGTCTTGGTCCATCCCTGCATCATAACAAAACCACTTTTGGCGTCTATGGAAACCACCACTTTTTCGCCATACTTCTTAATGGCAGTCGATATAAACTCCACATCTTCAACTACTTTTGTACCTAAAACGACCTTTGCGACGCCTATATTGAATGCCCACTTTATGGACTCCAGGCTCCGGATACCTCCCCCCAGCTCAACCGGTATGCTTACGGATCTGACTATCATGGATACAAAATCCATATTCTTCGGCTCGCCCAAAAGGGCGCCGTCAAGATCGACGATATGTAATAAACTTGCGCCCTGCGAATGCCATCGTCTTGCAATGTCCGACGGATCAGTAGAATACACTGTTATCTGCTCGTAGTCGCCTCTCACAAGGCGTACGACATTGCCGTCTTTAATGTCTATGGCTGGTATGACTTTCACCCCGTTACATCTCCTATTGACTATGTCTTTTTATTTAATCTATCGCCCCATTAAATGCCATCGTCTACATCGCAGCAAAACGCATGTTAAGAGATGTAACGGGGTTCATGTTACAACCTTATAAAGTTCTCCAAAAATCTTATGCCGTCGTCCTGGCTTTTTTCGGGATGGAATTGAACCGCGTATATATTGTCCCGCCACACAAAAGACGCAAATTCGCCGCCGTAATCAGTCACAGAAGCTACCACGTCTTTATCCTTAGGCCTTACGTAATAGGAGTGAACGAAATAAAAAAAGGCGTCGTTCGATATCCCTTTCAATAAGGGGCAAGCGGCCTTCTTCTCGCTTATCTGATTCCATCCTATATGCGGCACCTTAAGGGCGATATCTTCGAACCTGGCCACATCGCCCTTTAAAATACCAAGCCCGTCGTTTTTCCCGCCTTCTATGCTTTCTTCAAAAAGAATCTCGAGTCCGAGGCATATCCCAAGATATGGTTTTTTTGAGAGAATCGCGTCTTTAAGCGCCTCCGTAAGCCCAAGCCTTGCAAGGGCGTCCATAGTGTCCTTAAAAGCGCCTACGCCCGGCAAAACTATTTTATCCGCTTTTTTGAGGTCGGCGCATGCCTCAGTTACTTTGACTTCAGCGCCTAAACTTTTAAGGGCCTTGGATACGCTGCCCAGGTTTCCCATTCCGTAGTCGATTACTGCTATCATTTTAGTGGTCGTGAGTATTGAGTATTGCGTATGCTATCATTTATATTACACCTTTCGTTGATGGAATTTCCTTCCTTCTTGAATCGATCCGCGTTGCCTCGTCCATTGCTTTTCCGAATGCTTTAAAAACTGCTTCAAGAACATGGTGTAAATCAGAACCTGATGTTTCTATATGAAGATTAATATTGGCATTTTTTGCAAAACTGTCAAGAAAATCTATCCCATCATCAAATGTGTAGCCTTTTTCCGCGTCAAGCGGCGACATCTCCCCAATATTTCTTTTAAAAGCGTAGCGCCCGCTAATATCTACTACGACTTTAGCTCGTGCTTCATCCATTGGCACTTCGGCCGAACCAATGCGGTTAATACCCCTGCAGTCCCCCAATGCTTCTTTAAACGCTTTACCTAAGCATATCCCCACATCTTCATTTGTGTGATGCTGATCGACTTCTAAATCACCTTCTACATTTAGATTTAGATCGAAATGTCCCCAAAATGCAAATAAATCGAGCATATGTTTTAAGAATCCTATCTTGATTTTTATATCTGTCTTTCCCCCGCCGTCTATGATCAATTTACCGGTTATCGCTGTTTCTTTGGTCTTCCTGTCTATGGGCGCCTCTCGCTTTTTCATTTTTTTCCTTTTATTTTATTCTCTTTCCTATACGCTATACGCTAGAACGTGTAATTTTACTTAAACCTAGCCTTTACCGATTCTAAATGTTTGGGTAGGCCTTCCATTTCCGCTAATTTTTCCAAGCTGGCGCGCGCTTTTTCAAGCCCTTTTTTCGTATAGCTTATCACGTGTATGCTCTTTACGAAATCCGAAAGCCCCAGCCCCGAAAAGAAACGGGCGGTCCCGCCGGTCGGCAGGACGTGCGAAGGCCCCGCCACATAATCTCCGACGGCCGTGGGCGAATAAGGCCCTATAAATATAGCGCCGGCATTCTTTATCTTTTTTATGACCTTCTGGGCATTTTTTATTTGTATCTCCAGATGTTCGGGCGCGATATCGTTTATTACCGAAACCGCCTCTTCCATATTCCTTACGAGAATTATATATCCTTTTTCGACTTCGCGACGCATCATGCGCGCAAGCTTCTTTGAGTTCGTAACTAAAATAGCCAGGCCCATGTGGTGTTCACCCTGCGCGAGAAGATCCGCTTTTACATATTCCGGGTTTGAGTTCTGGTTTGCCAAAACTACTACCTCACTCGGACCCGCTATCATATCTATATCGCAATATCCGAATACCAGGCGCTTTGCTTCTGTTACATACTGATTGCCCGGGCCTATTATCTTGTCAACCCTGGGTATCGTCTTCGTCCCAAACGCAAGTGCCGCTATGGCCTGAGCGCCGCCGACTTTATAGACTTCATCTACTTTAAGTAAATTTGCTACGACTAAAATATGAGGGTCAACGCTTTTATATTTATTGGGCGGGGTTGCGAGTATTATGCGCTTTACTCCCGCAAGCCGCGCCGGAAGTACCGTCATATATACGCTTGATATCAAAGGCACTGTCCCGCTCGGGACATATACACCCACCGTATCAAGCGGCTCATGCTTCTCTCCGAGCACCACGCCGTCCTCATCTAAAATCTTCCACGATTTCTTAAACTGTCTCTTGTAGAATTTGCTTATGTTGTCGATTATGAGTTTAAGATTATTCACAAAATCAGGGCTTATATCTTGATACGCGCCGTTTGTTTCGCGTTCCGATACCTTCAGCTCCTTTGCCAAAAGCTTGACCTTATCGAATTTTCGCGTATACTTAAGGACCGCCTCGTCGCCTGCCTGCCTCACGTCCTCCAGTATCTTTTCGACACTACTGATTACCCTTTTATTCCTCGCGAGGCTTCTCCGACTTAATTTCTCAAACTGCTTTCCGGTAAGCTTGAGTACTTTCACTTTTTGATCTCCCCTCGAACTATATTTAAGGCCTCTCTAAGCGCCTCTTTCAGCTTGTTGACGTCCCTGCCGCCCGCCTGGGCAAATGTCGGCCTGCCTCCGCCTGAACCGCCTACTATGAGGGCGACCTTTTTGATTATATTTCCCGCGTCAAGGCCTTTGGCTACCGCTTTGTCACTGACAGAGCAAACGAGCGATACCTTTCCCTCGACTGACGAACCCAGTACCACTAGGGATAAACCGGCCTTTCTCTTTATATCATCGGCTATATCCCTAAGCGCCGCTATGTCGGCATTCGCAATATCGGCCGATACGACTTTTATGCCGTCCATATCTTCTGATTTTGCGATTAAACCTTCAATGTCAAGAGCAGCTGCCTTATTTTTTTTGACCCCTTCTCTTGTAAGACTCCTGGCTTTAAGCATTGCCTCTTCCGCCGCCTTTTTAAGATCTGCCTTTGTCGTCTTTAAAAGGGAAGCGGTATCCGATATAAGTTCTTCATCGTCCCGAACGCTCTTTTGCGCGCGCCTTCCTGTAATTGCTTCTATGCGCCGCATACCGCTTGCTACCGAGCCCTCGCTTACTATCCTGAAGAGTCCTATCTGGCCCGTATAGTCAAGGTGCGTCCCGCCGCAAAGCTCTCTCGAACATTCTCCGACGGAAATCATCCTGACTTTCTTTCCGTATTTTTCTCCAAAGAGCGCTATGGCGCCCCTCTTCTTTGCTGCTCTTTGCGAAAGATTCTCTGATTTAACTTTAATATTCTCCCTTATCAACTCATTGACTATCTCTTCAATACGGTCAAGCTCTCTTTTATCCACCGCTTTAAAATGTGTAAAGTCGAACCGCAGCCTCTCTTTAGCCACGAGCGATCCCGACTGCTTGACATGTTTTCCCAAAACTTCCCTGAGGGCGTAATGAAGCAGGTGCGTCGCGGTGTGGTTTCGCGCAATATCCAGCCGCGCGTCCTTATCGACAAGCGCCTTAATACTGCTGCCTTCTTTTATTTCACCTTTTGTAATTTCAGCGATGTGAACAATCACGTTCCCGACTTTTTTAGTACCCAGAACCCGCGCCTTGCCGTAACGACCAGTGATCTCTCCGGAATCGCCGATCTGTCCGCCCGATTCGCCGTAAAATGGCGTTTCATCCAGTATGATCTCCGCCTTATCGCCGCTTTTCGCGGATTTGACCTTACTTCCCCCCTTAACGATCGCCAGGACCTTTGCGCCAGTCTCAAGGCCGGAATATCCCAGAAAAACGGTCTTTTTCAATGACTCCGAAAGTTTCTTAATTGTATCCTCACTTTTGGAATCATCAAATATTGATTTGCTCATCTTGCTTTTAGACCTGGCAAGCTCTCTCTGTCGCTCCATAAACTCTTCCGCCCCCTCCAGCGCGCCTTTTTCTACGGGGATTCCTTTTTTTTCCGCGCTTCGCCTGGCTGTCCCGAAAGGTACGCCGCAAGTATCATACAAATTGAAAAGGTCCTCGGCCGTGATGATCTTTTTCCCCCGAATAATCCTTTCGCCTTCCGCCAGCGTCTTTTCGAACCTCTTCTCTTCATTTAAAATGACATCGGCGATATTCTCTCTCATGGTTTCTATTTCAGGATAAGGTTCTTTCATGACCCTTGCTACGGGCTGCGCCAATTTATAAAGAAAAGGTGCTTCTATGCCCAGTTCTTTTCCAAAAGTAAACGCCCTTCTTATCAGCATCCGGCAAACGTAGCCTCTTTCCTCATTGGACGGCAGTACGCCGTCCGATATCATAAAGACTGCCGCCCTCATATGGTCGGCAATCGCATTAACTTTTCCCTTATCCCCGCTTTCCGATAATCCGTATATGGCATCTGTTATGGGAATAAAGAGGTCCGTTTCAAAGTTGGTCCGAACACCCTGCGTAACGCTTGCTATCCTCTCAAGCCCCATTCCTGTATCTATATTTTTATTTTTAAGGGGGATGATATTATTCTTTCCGGCCCGATTAAACTGCGTAAAGACAAGATTCCACACCTCTACAAACCTGCCGCAGCTGCAGGATGGCTCGCAATGCTTTGTCTTACACCCCGCATCCTCGCCCCTGTCATAAAATATTTCGCTCGAAGGGCCGCAAGGCCCGTCAGGGCCGTTACTAATAGCATTTTGCGGCCAGAAGTTATCGTCCGCGCCGTATCTTTTAATCCTCCTTGCCGGGATCTTTATGTCGTTCTTCCATATGTTGTAAGCATCATCGTCGTCTTTATATACCGACACCCAAAGTTTCTCGGCCGGAATTTTTAGCTCGGTCGTCATAAATTCCCACGCCCATGCAATAGCTTCTTTCTTAAAATAATCTCCGAAAGAAAAATTGCCCAGCATCTCAAAAAAAGTATGATGCCCTGCTGTCTTGCCGACCTTTTCGAGGTCTCCCGTCCGAAGGCACTTCTGTGAGCTCGCGGCTCTTTTGAAAGTTATGTTCAGCCCCATAAACTGTTCTTTGAATTGGCTCATGCCTGCGGAGGTAAACAGAACCGAAGGGTCATTTGCGGGGACAAGCGAATCGCTCTGGACTATCCTGTGCTTTTTGAATTCAAAAAACTTTAAGTATTTATTTCTTATCTCATTGCCTGTCATAAATGTCACTTGTTATCTCTAACCAGGTTAGAAAAGCTTGCTCAATGCTTCCATAATCACATCTTGACTGAACCTGCGCCGGGCAAGGAAGCCGTAAATCCTCTGCTTCGCCTTACGCGGCTCTATCGCTCGCAGCCTTTCAGCTTTCATGGCCGCCAATCTGCTTGCGGCTTCGTTTTCATTATAATCTTCTTTAACGGCGGAAATCACCGCATCGGCTATCCCGGCCGGGACACCCTTCGAATAAAGCTTCCAACGTATAAAACTTATACCCGCCGGCTTAAACTTCAGGATATCCTGCGCCAGCGCGTTCGCAAAGCGCGTATCATCTAGATAGCCGAGCCTTTGAAGCTCGGCTATCACATTAGCGCAAATATCGGGAGAAAACCCTTTCTCTTTCAGCCTGTCGGCGATCTCTTTTAGGCTTCTCTCTCTATATTTTAACAGCCCGTATGCGGATTTTCTGGCTCTTGCGAGCTCGCCGGCATCCGTTTTCATTGCTTGATCAAATTGTACCTTTTGGCAATGGCATTAAATTTATCGCCGAGGCCGTTTACAATATCGGTCTTTCGGAAATGTATCAGCTCTACCTTTTCACCGCTCGCCAACCTATCCATGCTCTTTTCAAGTTTATAGATAGGGCCGGCTACTTGATGAGAGAACCTTATCCCTAGATACCACAGCAAAATGGCTGTTACCGCCAAAAGCGCAAGCATAGCAAATATAGAAAAGTTCAATATACCCCGTATCTCGGCATCCGATATGATCGAACTACCTACTATAGCCTGCATACGCAAAAGATACATATTATTTATTATGTATAGCGATGCACCGAGCACTATTATCGGTACGGCCGCCTGTATAATAAGTAATCTGACAAATTCAAGCTGCAGTTTCTTCTTTACCAGATACTGCCTGCGTCTCTCTTTTGCCTTTGTCACGTTCGACACCTCCTTCTATGCCGGGGACACTCTCCTTCGGAGAATGTCCCCCTCTTGGCTTGCTACGTTTCAAGTCTTTTGGGCCATTGCGATCGCCAATGGTAGTAATACTCTATTCTTGCGGTTTCTCTTTTACTATGACAAAGCCTTTGTTAGTCCTTACAAGGACATTGCCCTTTGCGTTTTGGACAGCTTTATCATAATCGGCCACATTTTTTACAACGGCCTTATTTATCTCTTTTATCACGAGCCCGTTTCTGAGGCCCGCCTCATATGCCGGACTATCATCATCCACTTTTATTATCACAACGCCGTCTCCCTTTGCGACACTAAGCTGCACGGCGATTTCGTCGGTGATGTCAGTTGCCTGTATGCCGCGCCATTCTGTGCTTGTAGGAGCTTCACCCGCCTCTTCTCCGGCGCCCCCGCCTTTTGCTAGAACTTCTTCTGCCGGCCTTTCTCCCAATACTATATCTACGGCCAGCTCTTTACCATCCCGCATAATAACGAGCTGGGCCTTTTGATCCACTTTTGCCTCGCCGACAAATTTCAAAAGCATCTGAACGCTGTCTATGACTTTTCCGTTGAATTTTATTATTATATCGCCCGATTTTACGCCGCCTTTATCGGCAGGGCCGTCTTTTATGACATCTGCCACTATCACGCCTTTTTTATCTCCGATCTTAAAATATTCGGACATCTCCTGAGACATCTCCTGGACGGTAACTCCGAGCCAGCCGTATAATACCTTTCTACCCTCAATAAGATCATCCAAAATATTTTTAAGCGCGTTGACCGGCACGGCAAAACCGATGCCCTGATATCCGCCTGTTGTAGAATATATGGCTACATTCAGCCCTATTACGCGGCCATCCAGGCCGCAAAGCGGCCCGCCGCTATTGCCGGGGTTTATGGCGGCATCCGTCTGAATAAGGTCTATATAATTCCTGCCCTGTTGAACGCCGCCCAGCGGAAGAGACCTATGAAGAGCGCTGATAACACCTACTGTAACGGTCGGTTTCGGATTATTTACCGCAATACCGAATGGATTTCCTATTGCAACTACCCACTGGCCCGTTTTAAGCGAATCGGAATCTCCAAATAAAGCCACAGGCAGGTCTTTCGCTTTTATCTTTATAATGGCTAAGTCGCTCCTGGGGTCGGTTCCTTTCAGCTCGGCATCAAAGCGCCTTCCGTCGGGCAAAATAGCGGTTATTTTACCTGCGCCGCTTACCACGTGGTCATTGGTGATTATATAACCCTCTTCGTCTATTATCACTCCGGAACCGAGCCCCTGCTGTTTAAATTCGCGCTCCGGTATGTCGCCGAAAAAATCCTTGAAAAACTTATTAAACTCTTCTGCGTGAGGGCCCGCAAATTGTTTCGGCGGACCAAATTGAAAGCGCTCGGCCGGGACTTTCTGCGTTGTTTCTGTTACAATGCTCACCACCGCCGGCCCCACGGTTTCCGCGACATTTATGAACGCGTTCTGTATGTCGATCTCGCCCGTCACAGTAACGGCCTTAGGTGTTGCCTTTTCAGGCGAGGCTGCGTCGGACTTTGAAGGTAAATTGAATTTAGCGGCAATAACCAGGCCTATTGTAATGCCAAAGACTAGCGCCGCCGCCAGCGAACTAATCTTATGTCTTTTTATCCAGTAAAACATGTTAATAACCCTTTCTCGATTATGGCCTTGACGCGGGACACTCTGCTTGAAATATGCCCGCACCACTTGACGCAGGGTGTCCCGCCGTACGGCGTTACAACCAGACTTATCGCTTTTGGTTGCGGCTTCTATGGCTTATTTAATCTTTTCCCTGATCTCCCTCTCAATCTTCTCTAATATCTTGGGATTCTCCTTCAGATATATACGCGCATTCTCTTTCCCCTGGCCTATCTTGTCGTCGCCATAGGATAGCCACGTGCCGGTCTTTTTTATAATCTCCATCGCCTCCGCCACGTCAAGTACTCCGCCCGCGCGCGATATGCCCTCGTCGTACATAATGTCGAATTCTGCTTTTCTGAAAGGCGGGGCGACTTTGTTCTTAACTATGCTGGCCCGGACGCGGTTTCCAACTACCTCTTCGCCCTTTTTGAGCGATGCTATCCTCCTTAAATCTATTCTTATCGACGCATAAAACTTAAGGGCCCGGCCGCCGGTCGTCGTCTCTGGATTACCGAACATGACGCCTATCTTTTCTCTTATCTGGTTTATGAAAATCACGCATGTCTTAGATTTGCTTATGGCAGCCGTAAGCTTTCTGAGTGCCTGGCTCATAAGGCGCGCCTGAAGCCCCATATGAGATTGGCCCATTTCGCCTTCTATTTCGGCGCGCGGCGTAAGTGCCGCAACGGAATCTATCACTACTACATCAACGGCATTACTACGCACCAGCGTCTCTGTTATGTCCAGCGCCTGTTCTCCCGTATCCGGTTGAGAGATCAGAAGGTCGTCCAGATTGACGCCTATCTTCTTTGCGTAAGTGGAATCAAACGCGTGTTCGGCATCTATAAAAGCTGCCTGGCCGCCCTGCTTCTGCGACTGCGCGATTATGGAAAGCGTCAAAGTCGTCTTACCGCTTGCTTCCGGCCCGAATATTTCTATGACTCTGCCTCTCGGCACGCCGCCTACCCCTAACGCGGCATCTATTCCAATGGAGCCCGTAGGAATGGCGGGGATATTTACGTGATAATTCGCGCCGAGTTTCATGATGGAACCCTTTCCGAAGTGTTTTTCGATTTGATCTATAGCTAAATCGAGCGCCTTAGCCTTATCGCCCTTTTCACTCTTTTCCGTCTTTTTCGTCTCTTCTTCCTTAATTGCCTTCGTCATGTTTCCTCCGAATTTTCCCTCTATCGCTTACCTGCAACGCGTCCCGTGACCAACAGAAGTCCCGGAAAGCAGCGCGAGGGACTGCATAGTTAGAGTTTCATTATACCTTTCGCGGCCTGTTTTGTCAACCCTTCGGCTGCGCTCAGGGCTGACACCCGAACAGGCCATTTTTACACCTCCCACCTATATATACGAATGGGACGCAGCTTTTCTTTCAAAAATCTTCAAAAATAGCGAAATTTTAAGTAGCCGACGTTTTGGTTCGACTGCGCTCACCACCCCTCGAACCATCCCGAGCAAAGTCGAGGGGAAACGTCGGCTACGATATTAAATTCTTGTGCAACACACGAGGTTAGTATATAATTATATCAATAAAACCGAAAGAGTAAAAATGGCAATTTCCGCCGAAATAATAGGTGTGGGAAGCGAACTGCTGCTGGGTCATATTGTAAATACTAACGCCTCCTATCTGGCGCGCAAGCTCGCAGCTGAAGGTATAGATATATTTTACCAATCGGTCGTTGGCGACAACCCCGGCCGTCTTTCTGAGGCCGTGCATACGGCGTTACGACGATCCGATATAATCATAACGACCGGTGGCCTGGGGCCAACTATTGACGACGTAACAATCAGCGCGATAGCCTCCGCGCTTTCGGTACCTCTTGTATTTGATGAAAAGGCGCTCCGCAGCATAGAAGACCATTTTAAAAAAAGACGCATAAAGATGCCTCCGAACAATAAACGGCAGGCTTATATCCCTAAAGGCGCTATAGCCATACTGAATCCCGTCGGAACGGCTCCGGCTTCAATAATCGAATACGGTAAAAAGAGCATAATCGCCCTTCCCGGACCGCCTCGCGAGCTGGTTCCCATTTTTGAAAACTCGGTAATCCCGTATTTAAGGAAGAGATATAAAGCTCGCGCGGTAATATTTACAAGGACTATACGAACTACGGGCGCGCCGGAATCCGCGGTAAACAAAAAAGTGAGGCGCTTTCTTGAGATGAAAGGCGATGTCACAGTCGGCATATACGCTTCCTTGGGCGAGGTCGATATAAAGATTACCACAAAGGCAAAGAATGAGAGTACAGCGCTTGAGAAAATAAGGAAGGTTGAAGCGCGCATAGTCAGCGTATTAGGCAATATAGCATATGGCTTTGACAAGGATACTTTGGAATCAGTAATAGGTAAAATCCTTACCAAAAGACACCTTACCTTAGCGACTGCTGAATCCTGTACCGGCGGGCTAATCGCAAACCGCATCACCAATGTACCGGGAAGTTCGCGTTATTTCAAGATGGGCCTCATAACATACAGTAACGATTCTAAAGTAAGGGAGCTCGGCGTTCCGGCGGAATTGATAAAAAGATACGGGGCTGTCAGCCGCGAGGTAGCCGTCAGTATGGCAAAAGGGCTTCTTAAAAAAGCCGGTACTGACTACGCCATTGCACTCACCGGCATAGCCGGCCCTACCGGCGGTACTAATAAGAAACCTGTCGGGCTCGTTTATATAGCTTTGGCAAGCTACAAAAAAATTGTTTGCGTAAATAGACGCTTTTTGGGAAGCCGGATCGATATAAAATCGCAGGCATCTACGACAGCGCTGGATATGCTGCGCCGTGTACTGGTAGCGGAGGTTTAAACCTCCGCTACTGAATGCTGCGAAGGTAATGTTTGTATGAGCGAAACGATACGAAGTTTCATAGCAATAGAACTTTCGCCGGAGATAAAAGAAGCTCTCCAAAAAATCGAGGACGAGCTCAAACCCAAAATACCCGAAGTGAAGTGGGTAAAGCCCGACAACATACACCTTACCCTTAAATTTCTTGGCCATATAAGTACCGACGCGATAGAATCGACAAAAAGCATTTTAACGGAAATCGCAAACAACACAAAACCTTTCACTATACGCTTATCCTCGCCCGGCGCTTTTCCAGCGCTAGAACGGCCGCGAGTGGTATGGGTGGGTATCGATAGGGGCGCCGAGGAATCTGTCGCGCTGGCCGGCGCTATTGAAGAGGGGGTATCGCATCTGGGGATAGAAAAAGAAGGCCGGGCTTTTCATCCGCATCTTACGCTCGGCCGGGTAGATTTTTTAAAAGATAAAACGGCGCTTAAGAACGCCTTTTCGTCTTTGAATATTCCGCCTCTTGAGGCGGCAATCTCAAAGTTAACTCTATTTAAAAGCACGCTTACGCGCCAAGGGGCGCTCTACGAAATACTCCATGAAACAGATCTGATATAATTTATCACGCCAATTCCTCAACGGCCCCTACCAGTTCTCCGGTATGCTCCCCTTTTAATATAATCCGGTCTACTACGCTCAAATACGGCGAATCTTTATATTGCGCGAAACCGGTAAATATTATAATCCGCGCAGACGGAGAAAGCGACCTGACAGCTGACAATACCTGTAACCCGCTCTTTTCCGGCATCATCAGGTCCAGGATTATGACGTGAGGCACTTTTTTTTAAGATAATCCAAAAGTTCATAACCGTCTTTGACCGTATCTACCTCAAAATTCTTCTGCGTAAGCGCCATCTGAAATATGCGGCGTATATAATAATCATCATCGGCGATAACGACTTTTTTGCCTTTATTTTTCTCGGTCATTTTTATCTCCATTTGCGTTTATGCCGCATGCAAAGATGTGCCGCAAGATGAACAAAATAGTATTGTGTATGCAAATATAACAATGTATGAATAAAAAGCTGCAAGTATATCATCCAGCATAACGCCCAAAGAGCCGGAAAGCGCCTGTATCTTCTTTATTGGATAGGGTTTAAGGATGTCGAATACTCTGAAGAGGATAAAACCGGCTATCAGATAGGGGTAATAAGGCGGTAGGAAGCAAAATAGAAGGGGGATCCCGAATACTTCGTCAATGACTATTCGTTCATCGTCTTTTTTGCCGAATACTTTTTCTGCCCTGCCCGAACTATATGCGCCAAGTAAAAATAGCGTAATTAAAGCGCCTAAAAAAAGATAGTCATTGTGACGCACAATAAAATAGATAAAAACGCCCGCGAGGCTTCCCCATGTGCCGGGCATAAAAGGAAGGTAGCCGACACCGAAAAACGTGGCTATTGTCTTTACGAATCTATCTTTCATTAGGCCAGATTATTCCGCGGTTTCTTAAAAAAAATGAGGTTCCGCTTATAATAGTCAATATCACGGTAATAGCCATCAAGACCAATATGATGCCTTCCGGAAAAGGCCGCCCGAATTCCCTGAAGATGATGAAAAGCAATATAATAAATATGGACGCCATCTGCGAGACGGTCTTGTGTTTGCCTCCCATGGTCGCCTCAATGACTTCGCGCTTCTGGAGCGCCAGAAGCCGCATGCCGGTGACGACGAATTCCCGAAAAATGATTATCACCACCATCCACGCCGGCACGATATCCATCTCTACAAACGCGAGAAATGCGGCGATTACAAGGACCTTATCGGCTATGGGGTCCATAAGCCGGCCGAAATCGCTTATCATGTTATATTTCTTTGCGATATACCCGTCGAAGAAATCCGAAAGAGCGGCTATCAAGAATGTTAAAAAGGCAAGTATTTTATAAATGGCGCCGTGGGCAAAGAGAAAAAACAAAAAAACAACCGCCAGCACCATCCGTAATATTGTCAGCTTATTGGGTAGGTTCATGTCTGCACACATTGTCATTGCGACCGCGAGCAAAGCGAAGCGGGAAGCAATCTCTGTAAAGGGATTGCTTCGTCGCTCCGCTCCTCGCAATGACGCTGGTAAATATATTTATCTGTTCTTTCTCTTCCTTCCGCCTCTTACCATCTTGGCGCAGGAAACATCGCCGCGCTTATCGACGAAATAAAGATAACCTTTCTGCTTCTTTACGCCGACTTTCGCGACCTTCTTCGGGCTACCTCCCTTTTTCTTGCCCCGTGCCATCTTAGCGCAAGAAACATCACCCTTCTTGTCTATGAAATAGAGATATCCTTTCTGCCTCTTGACACCGACTTTTGCGACCTTAGTTGCCATTTAACTTCACCCCCCCTCCTTAGTTAATTTCCTATTTTTGCACTGCTTATGATTCCATCCAACACCGCTATAGCCGATAATGCCGCCAGATAACTCGTTTTGGGGTTTGTCGGCATTGGTACGTTGTCCGTTACCGTTCTAAGCCTGCCGAAATCGCCTGTGATCTCCACCTCATGCGTATTTGAAGTGTAGCCGGGCGAAGTCACTATGCGAACTCTTGTCTTATTTGCCCCTAGTCCGCAAAGGCTCAATGTAGCGGCCACATTGACATTTTTTGGAAAGCCTTTCACCGCTTCAGCGGCCGTCCCTTCGAAAATGACTGTCTCATTTTTTATGGAATTTAAATCTATTCTGTTCTCTGCTATATAAGGCGCGCCTGCGAGTCCCTTTGGCGGCTTTTTAGTCGTCAGCGTAACAGATCTGACACTTGCCATCATTGCGGCCTTAAGTCCGTCAAGCCCGCATATAGCGCCGCTAGGGATATACAATTTACCGGCCGATTTTTCCGCAATTTCAAAAATATCGGGTTTATTTAATAATCCGCCTGTGCTCATTGCGATTATGCTCTTACCGGCTTGAAGCGCTTCCTTCGCGATTTCATAAGAAACGCTTCCGGATGCGGATTCTACGATAAGATCGCATTGCCTTATAAGTTCATCTCTTCTGAGTAGGAGAGGTTTAAACCTCTCCTCCATGTTAAGCCGACTAAGGAGCGCGTGTGCCTTGGCTTCGTCAATGTCCGCAACACCGATAAGTGTAATAGAGCCTTTAAACTTATTGATGATGGCATCGGCTATAACGCCGCCAATCGCCCCGCACCCTACTATACCCGTCTTTATTTTACTATTTTTAAGCATAGATTTGTCCACGGTCCACGGTCCACGGTCCACGGTCAAACTGTCGACTATGGACTGCCGACCGTCGACTAACTAATACCCCGACATCGCGCTGCCCGTAGCCTCGCCTGTAACCTTAAGCATCTTATCCAGCGCTTTTCGCGCCTTTTCGGCTATCTCTCCGGGTACTTTGATCTCGTATACAAGCATCTCCAGCGAGTGCGCTACCCAGCCAAGCGTCGTAAGCTTCATGCTTGGACAAAGAAGATGGTCTGTCGGAAGATAGAATCTTTTATTCGGATTGTCTTTCCGCAGTTTATAAAGCATGCCGCTTTCAGTCCCTATTATAAATTCTTTTGCCGTAGAGGATTTTACAAACTTAAACATGCCGCCTGTTGAGCATATATGATCGGCAAGTTTTAGAACGCCGGGGTTACATTCGGGATGAGCCACAAACTCCGCGCCTGGATGCTCGCTCTTTGCCGCAAGGACCTCTTCTTCCTGCACTCTTATATGCGTGGGGCAGAACCCTTCCCAAAGTATTATTTCTTTATCCGGAAGATTCGCCTGGACATATCTCCCTAGGTTTTTGTCGGGAACGAATATGATCCTTTTGTTCGGTAGCGCTTTTACAACGACTATCGCATTACTTGATGTACAGCAGATGTCGCTTTCGGCTTTGACCGTAGCCGATGAATTGACATAACTGACAATCGCCGCATCCGGATATTTTTCCTTTGTTAAGCGAAGTTTTTCCGCATTGACCATATCCGCCATGGGGCATCCGGCTTCTTTGACAGGTAAAAGGACCATCTTGCCCGGATTTAAAATAGACGCACTCTCCGCCATAAAATGGACTCCGCAAAAGACGATGACTTTCGCGTCTGTCCGGACGGCGGCCTGGCTCAGCGCGAGCGAATCTCCGCTTATGTCGGCAATCTCTTGTATCTCGTCCCGCTGGTAATTATGCACTATTATGACGGCGTTCCGCTCTTTCTTAAGCTCTGCGATGCGCTTCCTTAATTTATCCAGATACTTTTTGTCTTTTTGTTCCGGCGTTTGAAGCATGTTTATACTCCTTAAAAGTTATCTACAGAGTAGCCGACGTTTAAACGTCGGCTACTAAATCTTCACGATAATATTATCGATTAGCCGTGTCTTGCCGAAATAAGCGGCTATTGCTATTAAAACCTGCCCTTTCAGCGCTTTAATCTCTTTTAGGCTGCCAAGATCTACTGCTGAGACATAATCTATCCTGGCAGAACTGTTTTTATTTACAAAATACCTTATCGCCTTCATTATCTTGCGGCTCCTTCGTTCGCCGTGCCCCATCATCTTTTTTGCCAGCGCGAGCGATTTAAAAAGCGCTGTCGCCTCATACCTCTCTTTTTTATTAAGGTAGGTGTTCCTGGAACTCATGGCAAGGCCGTCTTTCTCTCTTACTGTGGGAATAGTCTTTATTTCTACGGGAATATTGAGGTCTTCTGCCATCTTCTTTATAATGACTGCCTGCTGAGCGTCTTTTTGGCCGAAATAAGCATTATCGGCGGGAATTATATTAAACAATTTCGCAACGATTGTGGCCACGCCCCTAAAATGACCCGGCCTTCGGCGGCCGCACAAATGGTCCGATAGCTTTTCAACGTTAATATACGTGGAGTAGCCCGGAAGGTACATGCTCTTTACTGCTGGATGAAATATCGCGTTGATGCCTTCTTTTTTTGCCATGCGCGCATCTTTTTTAAAATCGCGGGGGTATCTCGCGTAGTCTTCGCCGGGTGCAAATTGCGCGGGGTTTACAAATATACTCATGACGACAATATCATTTTCCCGCTTTGCGCGCCGGATAAGCGCAAGATGGCCTTGGTGAAGACAACCCATGGTCGGTACAAAACCTATTTTCCTGCCGCGGGCCTTTTCGTTTGCGATAAACTTTCTCATCTTCGCCGGGTCCGTTATGATCTTCATTTACACTTTACCCCGTTTAGACCTCCAACAAACTTGAAGCTTTTTTCAAACTCTTGCTTTACATGCCTATGTCCCATAAAATACCATTGTCTTTGCCGCTAACCATCGCGCTTTAAGAGGTCTAACGGGGCTTTACCCAGTTCTCTCAACCCTTTAAGCACAAACTCCCTTTCACTTATGCGCGGGTGGGGAATAATAAGGTCTTTTTTATTTATCTTTTTGTTGCCGTAATAGAGTATGTCGAGGTCCATTGTCCGCGGCCCGTTTTTAACGGATCTCGCGCGGCCAAGCGCTTTTTCTATGTTATTCAGGACCATTAAAAGTTCGATCGGCGTAAGAGATGTTTCTACCTCCAGTACGCCGTTTAAAAATTTGCCCTGCGCTACTTCGCCCACCGGTTCTGTTTCATATATTGACGACGCTTTTTTAAACCGTATACTTTTATTTTTCTTCAGCTCGCGGATCGCGCTGTCTACATATTTACGCCGGTCACCTATATTGGAACCTATGCCTATGTAACAGGTAATCATTTTCGTATTGAGTATTGAGTATTGAGTATTGAGTATTGAGTATAATATTTAACGCAATACTCACGACTCAATACGCAATACTAAAGCCTGTCCTTTATTCTCTTTACGGCTTCATTAAGCCGTGCCTTATCCACCGTGATCACCATGCGGATATATCCCTCGCCCGATTCCCCAAACCCATTACCGGGCGTGACTACGATATCCGCCTTATCCAGAAGCATCTGGGCAAATGTTGCCGAAGTATGCCTTGGAGGCACCTTGGCCCATACATAAAAAGTCGCTTTCGGCTTCTCGATATTCCAGCCTATACGGTTAAGTCCTTCTACCAATATGTTGCGCCTCTCCTCGTAAACTTTAATAACGGAGCCTATGTGCTTTTCGTAATTTTCGAGCGCGGCTATGCCCGCACGCTGTATTGCGGAGAAAACTCCGGAGTCTATATTGGCTTTGACCTTTGCCAGGGCCTTAACGAGCTGGGCATTACCGCAGACAAAACCTATGCGCCAGCCCGTCATGTTAAATGTCTTTGAAAGCGAGTGAAATTCCACCGCTACAGTCTTTCCGCCCTCTACTTCCAGTATGCTCGACGGCCTGAGGCCACCAAATGCTATTTCAGAGTAGGCGGCATCCTGGCAGACGATGATATCGTGCTTTTTTGCAAATTCGACTATGCCCTTCAGGAACTTTTTGTCACACACCGCTCCTGTAGGATTGTTGGGATAATTAAGGAACATCATCTTTGCCTTGTGCAGAAGATGATGATTTATGGCTTTTAAGTCAGGCAGAAAATGGTTCTTTTCTACGAGCGGCATAGATAAAATCTCTCCGCCGGCAAAGATAGTTCCCGACATGTATGGCGGATAACACGGATCCGGCACCAGAACGATGTCGCCCGGATTTATAAACGCCAAAGGCATATGGGCAATGCCTTCTTTCGAGCCTATTAGAGGATGAATTTCGTTTTCGTAATCAAGCTCCACGCCGAACCGTTTTTTAAACCAGCTGGCGGCTGCTTTTCTAAACTCCGGCATGCCCTGGTCAAGGGCATAACGGTGCGTTTCGGGGTCTCTCAGCGCCTTATTCATCGCCCCTATTATAAAATTGGACGTCGGAATATCAGGGTCGCCTACGCCAAGGTCGATAATATCGCGCCCCTCGTCTTTCGCTTTCTTCTTCGCCTTGTCTATCTCTACAAATAGATACGGCGGCAGCTTCTTTAATCTTTCGCTTAATTCTATCTTCATGTACCTTCCTCTTAATTATATAGCATTATGTCAATATTTCACGAGCGACTGCGAAATTTAGCCTCGAGCCAGCCAAAAATCGGTTTCTAAAAGGGCGCTTGGCCTCGCCACGGAGGGCTCGGCACTTCCTCGGACATTTCGTCCTCGGTCGCTGTCCGCCCCAGATTTGCCGTTACTTACGTATATGCAAATCATCCCGAGCGAAGCCGAGGGGCGATTTTTGGCGCCAGCGAGAGGCGTTAAGAATTTCGCTTGGAGCGAGTGGAATATTGACATAATGCCTAAATCCCCAATACGTCGCGCATGCTGTAGAGCCCGCTCTTTTTGCCCGCCAAAAACTTTGCGGCTTCAAGCGCTCCGGCGGCAAATGTGTCGCGGCTCTTCGCGCTATGAAAAAGTTCTATTGTTTCATCGCCTGACTCGAAAATTACTTTGTGGTCGCCTACCACTTCGCCTTCTCTTATGGATTCTATAGGGATTTCCCGAGCAAGCATTTTGCGCTCCAAAGCCACGACCTCCGCCAGCCTTTTGGCTGTCCCGCTCGGGGAATCTTTCTTATGGATGTGGTGAACTTCGCGCATGGAGACTTTATAGTCCTTCGATAATGTACGGGCAGCATCCTGGCAGAGCTTAAAAAGAAGGTTTACCCCTACTGACATATTGGGCGACATCACGATAGGAATATCCTTGGACGCCCTTTGAATCGCTTCGTTCTCTTCTTTGGACAATCCCGTAGTGCCTATGACTACGCCTTTTTTTAACCGCTCGGCTATTTTGACATGTTCCATTGTCGCCTGGGGCGCTGTAAAGTCTATCAGGATGTCGCATTTCGCTATCTCGCACTCTGCGGGGACTCCGACATCAAACTTGGCAACGAGTGTAAGTTCTTTATCTTTCTCTGCCAGGCCTATGATCCTTTTACCCATTTTTCCGCGCGAACCCGCTATCGCTATCTTTGTCATATAAGTCTATAATCCTTAAGAGCTTTGACCAGTTTCTCTTTATTCTCCGGTGACATATCGCATAATGGCAGCCTTATCTCGGGGTCTATCATCTTCATAATACCCATTGCCGTCTTTACGGGTATGGGATTAGTCTCTATAAACATTGCCTTTATCAAGGGAAGCATTTTATAATGCAGCTCTTCGGCCTTCGCTATATCCCCCTTAAGAAATGCTGCGCACATATCCGAAACGTCTTTCGGTATGATATTAGCCACTACCGATATGACACCCACGCCCCCTATCGACATAAGCGGCAAAGTCAGCGAATCGTCCCCGGATATAAGAAGAAAATCCTTGGGCGAGGCCTGCCTTATGCGCGACATCTGGTCGAGTGAGCCGCTCGCCTCTTTTACGCCGATTATGTTCTTTATCTCGGCGAGCTTCACAAATGTCTCTGGCTCGATATTGACGCCTGTCCTTGATGCGATATTATAAAGTATAAGCGGTATCTTTACGGATTCCGCTATCGCCTTAAAATGAAGGTAGAGCCCTTTTTGCGTCGGGCGGTTATAATAAGGACTTACCTGAAGCGATGCGGCCGCGCCGGCTCGCTCGGCATGTTTCGTAAGGGCTATGGCTTCGTCAGTAGAATTTGAGCCGGTCCCGGCTATAACCGGGACTCTCCCTTTCGCAAACTCGACAGTAAGCTCGATTACCCTGTCGTGCTCCTCATACGACAGTGTGGGCGATTCGCCCGTTGTGCCGCAGGGCACAAGGGCTGAGGTGCCGTTACTTATCTGAAACTCCACAAGTTCTTTTAATGTCTTTTCGTCCAGTTTTCCGTTACTTCCGCCTGAGGCGGATCCGCCTTTGGCGGAAAACGGCGTCACCAGAGCTACCATCGAACCTTTAAACATATCGATCTCCTCAAATTTGCGAAGCAAATTTGATCCTGGCCCCGCCTTGGCGGGGGAAGGATCTTATACCTTCAACGTACCGTCAAATACCAATTTTACAGCGCCTTCTAAATATACGTCTCTATATCTCTTGTCTTTCTTTTTAAAATATATCCTAAGGACCTCTCCGCCAAAAGTCCTTACTTTGACGGGCGGCCTGACATTTTTCAATTCAGACGCTATAATCGCGCTTGCTACCGCTCCCGTACCGCAGGCAAATGTCTCGCCTTCTACACCCCGCTCATAAGTTCTCATTGAGATCGCGCGAGCGCCGTGTATCTTTATAAAATCGACGTTTGCCCCCTCCGGAGCAAATATCTTGTGGTAGCGGACCTGCCGGCCTATCTTTTTTACATCGACTGCGCCGAGATTTTTCACAATATGGACAGCATGCGGAACGCCGGTATTTACGAAAGCCAGGTTCATCTCTTCGCTGGCCGAGTGAAGCACGATATCAAGCCGCAGATCCTTCGGCTCGGTTATCCCTACTTTGACCATATCTTTACGGACAACTGCCTTAAGGATACCGGCTTCGGTCTCTATTGAAAGATTATTTCCCGTTATGCCTCTATGGGCAACATAATACGCCAGGCACCTCGAGCCGTTGCCGCACATCTCCGGCTCGCTGCCGTCCGGATTAAATATGCGCATGGCTACATCGGCTCTTCGTGAACCTTCCAGCACCAAAAGTCCGTCGGCGCCTATAGAGCGTCTCCTCGCGCAAACAAGCTTTGCAAGCTTTGAAAGGCTTCCTACTTTACTCTCCACTTTTTTACGGGCATTGTCTATAAGGATAAAATCATTACCCGCAGCGACTAACTTGGTAAACTCTATCGTATTCATTTAAGCGCCTTTGGTATGGATTCCCCTCTTATGAGGTCCTCGCATCTTTCCCTGCGCCTTACTGTGTAGAATCTTCCGTTGATCACCATCACCTCGCATGGCCGGGGCCTCGCGTTATAATTAGACGCCATTGAAAAACCATACGCCCCCGCGCTCATTACAGCCAAAATATCGCCCGGCCGCACTTCCTGAAAGCGCCTGTCTTTGGCAAGAAAATCTCCGCTCTCGCATATCGGCCCGACCACATCTACGTTGTCCATCGCCGCTCCCGGCCGCCTGGCAGCGGGCGCTATTTCATGATACGCCTCGTAAAAACTGGGCCTTATAAGGTCGTTCATGCCGGCATCCACTATGACAAATTTCTTAGACTGCGTCTTCTTTACGTACAGGACCGACGTCACGAGGATCCCGCTATTGCCCATAATGAATCTTCCGGGCTCAAGTATTATCTTAAGCCCCGAACCCCTGAGAAGCGGCAGTACGACGTCCGCAAATTCCTTTGCCGTCTGTGGTTTCTCTTTTGAGTATATGATCCCGAGGCCTCCGCCTATATTAAGCGACCTTACGTCTATCCTCGCATCTTTTATAAAAGACATGACCTTCTTTATCGCTTTTATATACGGCGCCGCTTCGGTTATCTGGGAACCTATGTGAATGTGCAGCCCTATTATATTGAGATGGCGGTATCTATTCGAATTGTCAAATATATTTTCCACGGCGGCAAAGGCAATGCCGAACTTCGTCTCCTTTGTGCCGGTAGTTATATGTTTGTGTGTCCTGGGTTTCACATCAGGGTTGACCCTTATGGCCACGTCTATTTTTTTAGACATGTTGCCGGCAATCCTGTTTATAAGCGCCAACTCCGGAACAGATTCCACATTAAACATAAGTATGCCGCGTTTTATCGCCTCTCTTATTTCTTCTTTCTTCTTCCCGACGCTGGCATAGACTATCATTTTTGGGTCGACGCCTGCTTTCATCGCCTTGTAAAGCTCTCCCCCCGAGACAATGTCAAGCCCCGCCCCTTCATTGATAAGCGCCCTACATACCGCAAGATTTGCGTTTGACTTCATGGAAAAGCATATGAGGGGGTCTACTTCCCTGAAGGCGTCCTTTAGTTTGCGAAAATGATCCACGATCGTCTGGTAGCTGTATAGATAAAAAGGCGTGCCGACTTTTTTGGCGATATCAGCCACCCGCACATCTTCGCAGTATAATATGTTGTCCCTGTATTTAAATTCGTGCATTTCGTTTCGCCTTTTCCTTATAGACCCCGGGGGTCTACATCACTGCCTTTTTGCTGTTTTTTCTTCCATGGATCTTATATGCTTGCCAACCATATCATGAGCCTTTTTGAACGCCATTTTATTGTCTCGAACCAGCTTTTCAGCCATGTCGACTGCCGTCAGATCTATGTCTCTCAAAGCGGCTTTGATCGTCTCCATCTTTAACTCTACGCCCAGGAGAAAGTGCGCCATAATCCCTAATTCATCTTTCACGGTATCGACTGATGAAAATAGCGGTTCTTTATCCAGCTGCATATCCCTGTTATAAGTAAGCGGGAGGCCTTTCATAATAGTCAATACGGACATCAGATTCCCGTATATTCTGCCGGTATAGCCTCTTACCAACTCCAGAAAATCCGGGTTCTTCTTATGCGGCATCAGGCTCGATCCTGTGCAAAATTCCTCTGGCAGATTAATAAAGTTAAATTCCTTGGTCGAATAGAGAATCAGGTCTTCGGCCAATCTCGAGAGGTGCATCTGAACAATAGCCAAAATGCTCAAAAACTCAATAAGAAAATCCCTGTCGCTTACGGCATCGAGCGAATTCTCGAAAAGTTTTATCTCCTTTGCGAAAAAATTATCCGTGAGAAGTTTCTTTTTTGTCTTCGTGAGCGCATTATTATAAGATTCTGCTATAGAACTTCCTGCTAAGGCGCCCGCGCCTATGTATAGAGGTATATTCGAATAAAAATACTTTAACCTTTCTTTATCTCTCGCGAACATGGCGTAGAACGCATTTATATAACTTCCAAAAAGAACCTTCTGCGCTCTTTGGGTATGCGTATAGCCGACAATATAAACTTTCCCGTATTTTTTCCCCAAAAAATACAAAGATTTTAAAAGGTCATCTAAAAACTTTGTAATCGCGAAACTTTCATCGTAGCAATAGCCCTTTTCGTCAAAGGCAATCTGGTCATTTCTTGATCTTAGAGTATGGAGCTTCAAAGCAAGCTTGCCTATTTTTTTAGCGACTTTATTCTGAATGTCCGTATGTATGTCTTCGGCAGCCGTATCATATGTAAACTTGCCTTCCTTAACATTTTTGCTGATTTCCTCCAGCGCCTTGATCAGTTTTCCCTTTTCTTTCAGGGATAAAAGCTTGGCGTCGGCCAAAGTGACGGTATGTATCAGGGAATGAACTATATCGTACTTTGCCAGCTTGTAATCGTAGTGAATAGACTTCTGGAACTCAAAAAAGTCCCTGTCTATTTCCTTCGTAAATCTCCCACCCCATAACTTTTTAGCCATGTTAAGCTCCTATGTATAACACTTTCATAATATTGATACTTCTCCGAGCGACATTGCAAAATTTAGCCTTAGAGGCCTCGCCCGGATGGTCTCGGCACTCCCTCGGCCATTTCGGCCTCGGTCGCCAGCCAAAAAGCGGTTTCTAAAAGGGCGATTGGCCTCGCCACGGAGGGCTCGGCACTCCCTCGGACATTTCGTCCTCGGTCGCTGTCCGCCCCCGATTTGCCGTTACTTACATATATGCAAATCATCCCGAGCGAAGCCGAGGGGCGCTTTTTACCGCCGCGAAAGGCGTTAAAAATTTTGCAGGAGCGAGGAGAGTATCAATATTAAAGATCATTTGCTTTTCGAGCCTTTATACGGCAGGCCCCATATCTCTATAAATCCCTTCGCCAGCGACTGGTCAAATATATCGCCTTCTTCATAAGTGGCGAGCTCTTTCTTATATAAGGAATTGGGCGATTTTCTGCCTACCGCTACGCAATTTCCCCTGTGAAGCTTCAGCTTGACCGTCCCATTCACATATTTTTGAGTCTCGTCAATGAATTTATCAAGGGCTTCCCTTAACGGCGAATACCAAAGACCGTAATAGACGAGTTCCGCGTACTTGGACGCTACCATATCCTTGAAATGGATAAGCTCCCTGTCTAACACAAGGCTCTCGAGCGCGTTATGCGCCGTATAGAGCGGCCAACCGGCAGGAGCTTCGTAGATCTCTCGCGACTTTATACCAACGAGCCTGTTCTCTATCATATCGCTTCTCCCGACACCGGCCGATCCCGCCATTTTAGCGAGCTTCAATATAAGATCAGCGCCCTTCATCGCTCTTCCGTTCAGCTTAACAGGGATGCCGTTTTTGAATTCTATTGTGACATAGCAAGGCTCCGCCTTGGCCCTATTCACTCCTTTTGTAATCTGATAGATATCTTCGTCAGGCTCAAAATAAGGATCTTCCAGCTTCCCACTTTCAATCGATACTCCCCAAAGATTAATATCAAGTGAGTAGGGCTTTTTTTTCGTTGTATCAATGGGTATCTTATTCTTCTTAGCATACTCTATTTCTTCCTGCCGCGTCTTGAGTTCCCACTCTCTAACCGGTGCGAGTATCTTCAATTTTGGATCCAACGCACCTATGGTGACTTCAAATCTGACCTGGTCATTACCTTTTCCCGTGCATCCGTGCGCCACAAATCGAGCCTTTTCTCTATGGGCTGCTTCGACAAGGCCTTTAGCTATGATCGGCCTTGAAAGTGCCGTCGCCAAAAGATAGCCGTGCTCATAAACAGCGTCGGCTTTCAACGCTTTAAAGACAAAGTCCTTCACAAACTCATCTTTCAGGTCTTCCACTATCACCTTTATGGCGCCTGTTTTAAGCGCCCTCTGGCGATACGCGTTGAAATCGGATTCCTGCCCGACGTCAGCCATATAAGCGATAACGTCGTAACCTTTTTTGGTAAACCATTTTATCGCCACCGAAGTGTCCAAACCGCCCGAATATGCGAGAACGACTTTTGGAGTCATCTTTTTTTCTTTCCTCCTATATAAACTGTAAGAATAGCTTTCTGCACGTGAAGCCTGTTCTCCGCCTGGTCTATGACGACGGAATTAGGGCCGTCCAGGACCGAATCCGCCACCTCTTCACCTCTGTGCGCCGGCAGGCAATGCATGAAAATGGCGTCCTTCTTCGCCTTTCCGAACAACTTGTCATTTATCTGATATTCCTCAAAATCTTTGATCCTCTTATCGTGCTCCGTCTCCTGGCCCATACTTGCCCAAACGTCGGTATACACGCAATCGGCGCCTTTTACGGCATCTCCGGGGTCTTTAAAATAGAGCACGTCGCTTTTATTTTTACCGGCTGCCTCGACGGCATCTTCGACTAAATCCTTCTTCGGCTCGTATCCCGGAGGTGTCGAGAACCTGATATTTACTCCTGTCAGGGCAGCGGCGTACATAAGAGAATTGAGCACGTTATTACCGTCGCCCACATAGGCAAGCGTCACATTCGTAAGTTTGCCAAGTTTCTCTTTAAGGGTAAATATGTCGCTAAGCGCCTGACACGGATGATAAAGATCGCTCAACCCGTTTATTACGGGTATTTCGGCAAACTTCGCAAGTGTGACCGCATCCTTATGCGTAAAGGTCCTCGTTATGATACCACCAAGGTATCTCGACTGCACCTTGGCCACGTCTTTAATAGACTCCCTAACGCCCAGTTTTATATCTTCGCCCGTCATATAAACGGCATTACCGCCGAGCTGGAATATTCCGACTTCAAAAGAGAGCCGCGTCCTGTTTGACGGCTTCTGAAATATGAGTCCGACCGATTTACCGCTTAAGGGCCTTTCAAATTCGCCTACCCCTGCCTTAAGCCCTTCTGCGAGTTCAAATATATAAAAGGCATCTTCCTCGGTCAGATCTTTTAACGA
>JAZDNG010000020.1:0-18104 GCA_043800065.1 Candidatus Omnitrophota bacterium | reverse complement strand
CAGACAGAAGCGCCGATCTTTGGGTTTACGGAATCATAAGCCAGTTCAGGCAGGAGCAACAACCAGAGGTTATGCCGAAACATTTAGTTACGATTTTCAATGAACCTAAATACGAAAGCGTACAATTATCTTGACACTACTCCCCGATTTTAATTGTGGACATGGTAAGAAATAAGTGTTATAATCCGAGTAGTGAGAGTCAAAAACTGTACAATTTCTGTATACCGCGGAGAGAAAATTCACGTAAGTATTTGAAGGGCGAGTGGTTAGCTCGACGGTATTTTACATTTTCCCCCTCTCCGCCACTTTTCTTTACCGCCATACTTACCAACTCGAGCCCTTGCGCTCGTTATTAAAGACGCGGGGGCTCTAATTTTTCACAAATCTCATATGACAACTCAAAAACGAAGAAAAGACATACGCAACATTGCCATTATCGCCCACGTAGACCACGGAAAGACTACGCTGGTTGACGCGCTTCTCAGGGAGACCATGGCCTATACTTTTAAGGACGGGGAATCCACTATTATGGATTCCAATCCGATAGAGAGGGAGCGGGGCATAACGATCTTTTCGAAAAACGCGTCTTTGCAGTATAAGGACGTTCAGATCAATATAGTCGATACGCCCGGCCACGCCGATTTCGGCAGCGAAGTAGAGCGGATATTAAAGATGGTGGAAGGTGTGCTTTTACTTGTGGATGCCTTTGAAGGGCCGATGCCGCAGACAAAATTCGTCCTGAAAAAATCGCTGGAACTTCACCTGAAGCCGATACTCGTAGTCAATAAAATAGACAGGCCGAACTCCCGGCCGCATGAAGTGGCGGATGTTACCTTTGACATGTTCTGCGAACTGAACGCGACCGACGAACAGCTCGATTTTCCCATTGTCTACGCCTCCGGCAAAGACTGCCACGCCACGCTCGATATGGACGTGGAGGGCCATGATATGAAACCCCTTCTCGAGACGATACTCCATCGCGTGCTTCCGCCGGTGGCAGACCCCGACCAGCCTTTCCAGATGCTCATAACGATGCTTGATTATGATAACTATGTCGGCCGCATCGCTACGGGCAGGATCTTTCACGGTAAAATAAAAGTGGGAGATATGATGTCGCTTATCAAAAGAGATGGCAGCATCGAAAGGGGCAGGGTCACGAAAATTTTAAAATATCGGGGCTTAAAGAGAGTGGAGGCCGAGAGCGCCGAGGCAGGCGAGATCATTTCAATATCAGGCATAGAAAACGTGAAGGTGGGCGAAACGCTTGCCGCAAACGAAGACCCGAAGCCGCTTCCGACGATCAAAATAGATGAGCCGACGATATCCATGAATTTCTGCCACAACACGAGCCCTCTCTCCGGAAGGGACGGCGGCAGATTTCTGACGTCCCGCCATATACGCGAGAGGTTGGAGCACGAAGTCATGATGAATGTAGGCATAAAAGTCGAGGAGACCGAAGAAGGCGAGCGCTTCAAGGTCTCGGGCCGCGGCGAACTTCATTTATCCATCCTTATTGAAACGATGCGGCGCGAAGGGTATGAGCTTGAAGCATCGCGGCCTCACGTCATACTGAAAGAGATAGAGGGCGAGACGCTGGAGCCCGTAGAAGAGCTTGCTGTGGAGATAGATCCCGCGTATCAGGGAGTTGTCATGGAATCTCTCGGCAATCGTCAGGCCGAGATGAAACATATGCAGACGACAAATGTCGGTACCGTGAGAATGGAATTCCTTATAACTACCCGGGCGCTGTTCGGGTTCAGGAGCGAATTTCTGCAGATGACACGGGGCAACGGCCTTATGTACCAGAACTTTTTTGAGTATCAGAAGTTTAAGGGCGAACTTCCCTGCCGCGCAAAAGGCGTGATGGTCTCGCAAACCGGCGGCAATGCCGTGGCGCACGCTCTTTGGGGGCTTCAGGACAGGGGCGAGATCTTTATCTCACCGGGCGACGCGCTTTACGAAGGCATGATAATAGGAGCAAATAACAAGGGGAGGGACCTCGTTGTCAACGCCGCGCGCGAAAAGAAACAGACCAATATGCGCTCCTCCGGTTCTGATGAGGCCATCCAACTTATTACTCCGCGGGAGATGACCCTGGAATTTGCCCTGGAATTCATAGAAGACGACGAGCTTGTCGAGGTCACCCCTAAGAATATACGCTTAAGAAAACAAAATCTTACGGAAAATGAGCGTAAAACAGAATTGCACAGAAGAAACAGACGCCTCGGCGACATGAAAAATGCCTGACGGGCATCCGCCGCATTTTTAATTGCCTTATCCAACTTTCGGTGTTATAATATGTAAGCTGAAATAGGAAAAGCGTACAACGTTCGCCAGTAACTAAAAGGAAAAAATGGAATCCGCAAAAGAGCTTTTAAAAATCGACGAAAAAAATACTGTCTGTCGTATAGAGGGATATATACGGGGTGTTTTTGACTATAGTAAGGCAAGGGGTGTCTTGATCGGCCTTTCGGGCGGTATAGACTCTGCGGTCCTCTCGACGCTTGTGGTGCGCGTGCTGGGCAAAGACAAAGTCAGTGTTTACTACGTATATGACAAGAATAATGACAAGGAATCCGAACGCAAAGCCCGGATTATGGCCGACTGGTTAGGCCTGAAATTGAATATACTCAGCATCGCATCAAAAATGAATGAAAAAGAGCTTACAGCTCCGTTTTTTATGGGGATAAACGGTCTGCCTAAGTTCATGGTTTCGGGCATCTCGGGGTTTTACCGCCTTATAATGGGAGAGATGCCGTATGTCAGCACCCTGCGCAAAAGATCGACGGAAGGAAATCGAGTTAAAAGATGGATATACAACCATACGGTCAAAAATATAGAATTCATGTTTGACGGAGGAGCCATCGAGCGCAGAAAAGTATTGGAAGAGATAGCGAAAAAAGAGGATCTGTTAATATTGGGCGCCGCAAACCGTTCGGAAGAGATGACGGGATGGTTCACGAGCGGAGGTATTGATAACATGCCGTTTTCGCCTATCATGGGATTGTATAAATATCAGGTCAGGCAAGCCGCGGCGTATTTGGATATACCGCAGGAGATACAAAAACAGGAATCATCCCCCGATATGCTGAAGGGAGTGAATGACGAATTGACGTTAGGGGTGGGCTATGACAAGTTAGATATTATTCTTTGCGGCTTGGCGCGCGGCCTCAAAGATGAAGATATTATGGAATACGGCCCGACAAAGATCGAGATCAAAAGAATACGTGAAATGCGCGATCTTTCGGATTGGAAAAGAGCCGGCCAGGATATCAGCCGGCCGGCGTGCGTAAATGAAAATATGATCGATTGATTCAGGAGAAAGAATAGCTGATGTCGTATATTGTATTTGCCAGAAAATGGCGGCCGCAGGCTTTTGAAGAAGTAATAGGCGAAGAACACATAACGTCCACCCTTAAAAATGCTATCTCCGCAAAAAGAGTAGCCCATGCTTATATCTTTACGGGCCCCAGAGGCATAGGGAAAACATCCGTCGCGAGGATATTTGCCAAGGCCCTCAATTGCGAAAAAGCCCCCACAACCACACCCTGCAATAAATGCGTTTCATGTAAAGCCATATCCTCCGGTACGAGCATGGATGTGATCGAGATAGACGGCGCTTCGAATAACAGCGTAGACCAGATACGCGAGCTTCGGGAAAATATAAAATTTTCCCCCTCGTATGGTAATTATAAGATCTACATAATAGACGAAGTGCACATGCTGAGCATGGGCGCCTTCAACGCGCTTTTAAAGACGCTTGAGGAGCCGCCCGCGCACGCCAAGTTTGTATTTGCCACCACAAATCCGGAAAAAGTGCCCTCTACCGTACTCTCGCGCTGCCAGCGCTTTGATTTTGTAAGGATACCTTTCAACTTAATTGTGGAAAAATTGAAGAAGATAATAACCGCGGAGAAGCTTAATATTTCCGAAGAGGCGATCTTTACTATAGCGAGGGCGTCCGACGGCAGCCTTCGCGATGCCGAGTCCATACTTGACCAGCTGGCGTCTTTCTCATCCGGCAAAATAAGCGGAGAGGATGTCATAAATCTTTTGGGGATGATAGAAGAAGAGGAACTCGCCCGGATAGTGGATAGTATCTATGAAAAAGACACAAGGGCTTCTCTTCAGGCGATAGACGAGATGATCAGCAAGGGCAAGGATATCTCCCAGTTTATAATAGGCCTTATGAATTATATGAGAAATATGATGGTGCTCGCGGTAAGTTCTTCCTTGAGGCCGCTAATAGATTTTCCCGACAATTATGTAGATGCCCTCAAAGAGCAGGTGAAGAAATTTAAGATAGAAGAACTTTTATATATATTTTATACTCTTTCCGCCACCCTCAAAGCCGTAAAACGCTCAGGCGTGGCGCGTTTTATTCTGGAAGCGGCTTTTATAAAACTTTCAATGAGGAGCGAGCTGATTTCTTTGGCTGACGTGGCGGAGAAATTGTCAAACCTTGAGTCGAACGTAAAATCCGGAGTCGTGAGCCGTGAAGCGCCGCTCGCTAAGCGTGAAGACACGAGATATCCCTCGACTCCGCCCGGGACGGGCGAGATACAAGATATCCCTCGACTTAGCTCGGGACAGGCGAGATACGCAAAAGACGTAAAAGCGGACGAACCGGCGCCTGAAAATCATTCGCCGAAAAGCGACGCCGCCATTTCGGCCGAATCGGTGAAAAGGGCATGGCCGTCGATACTCCAAAACGTAAAATCAAAAAAGATATCCATGGGATCGTATTTGTCAGAAGGGAATGTAGCCGGTACGGAAGGCTCTTCGATAATATTGAGTTTTGCCGAGAGATTTAATTTTCATAAAGAGGTCCTTGAGAACTCCACTAATAAAAAATTTGTAGAAGATATTATTTCCGAAGCGCTTGGAACGAATATTCAGGTAAAATTCATAACCGTCCGGCAGGGCGAAGAGGCACTGAGAAAGGCATTTGGCGAAGAGGATGCGGGCAGTGAAGCGGGGGGGCCCGAGGGCGAGTCCGATGCCGCCGATGAGTCCATCATACAATCTGCCCTGAATATGTTTAACGGCAAAATCGTAAAAATCAGGGAAAATAACGCGCGAAATGAACAGGATTAGTTACGCACGGTCCATACAAAGCCTCATAAAAGAATTTTCCAAAATGCCCGGCATAGGTACGAAAACAGCGGAACGGCTGGCATTTTATATCCTGAAGCTCTCCAGGGAAGATGCCCAGTGGCTTGCGGACTCTATCTTAAAAGTAAAGTCGACCATACGGTTTTGCAAGGCGTGCAACAATCTTAGCGAAGGGGAGATTTGCCTTATATGCCAGGACGGGGGCCGCGATAAAGGCATAATTTGCGTGGTCGAGGAGCCGAACGATGTCTCGGCCATAGAGAAAGCAGGCAAATTTAACGGCGTGTACCACGTCCTTCTCGGCAGATTATCGCCCCTTGATGGCGTGGGCCCGGAATCGCTTAAGATAAACGAGCTTGTAGAACGGGTTAAGAAGGATAAAGTGAAAGAAGTGATCGTAGCGACAAATTCCGATACGGAAGGTGAGACGACAGCGCTTTATATAGCCAAAGCCCTTAAACCTTATAAGGTAAAAATAACGCGCCTTGCCCACGGTATTCCGGTGGGAAGCGATTTAAAATATGCGGATCAGGCGACTTTGATGAAAGCAATAGAAGGCCGCCTCGAGATTTGAATTGACTTAGAGATTTCCTTTTGTTAAGATAATAAAAATTACTTTTGAAAAAAAGAAGGGGGGCGGCGATGTTTGATTCTATAGGAAAAGCCTTTGTGTTGAGCCTGAAAGCGGTAAAGATCTTTTGCGTAATCATAGCGCTTAATCTTGCTATGAACGTCGTTAATCTTATGATAATACCTGCGCCGGTGGACGCCGAGATGAACTTGCAGAAATCGCTTGCCGTAATCGGCATGGGCCTCTTGTTCTTTTTATTGGCGGTTTTTGTGCAGGGTGGCGTGATAGCTTACATAAGAGACTTGGTAAAATCCGGCTCGGCAAGCTTGGCGCCTTTTATAGCGAATTGCGCCAAATATTTTGTGCGCATGCTTGGTGTGGTACTTTTTACAATACTTATAATTTTGGGGTGGGGGGTTTTATTATTTGCGATACTGCCGGTTTTTTTACCTGCCCTAAAAGCAGTGTTTCTCATCTTAGGCATTATAGTCCTTATAGGACTTATGATTTTACTGATCCTTCCCGGCTATGCCTTAGTAGGCAGTGATTTAAGTGTTATGAACGCTCTTAAAAAAGGCGTATCGGTAGCCGCCAACAATTTTCTTAAAATGCTGATTATATTGATCGTCCTGATTATCGTCAGCATTGTTGTAATGTTCTTAGCGTCTTTTTTAACCGGATTGTTATCTATCGCGTTGAAACAGCTAGTTAATTATGTAGCAGCCATAGTGATGGCTATATCAAGCGCCATCATAACGATTCTTGCGGATATAGCGTACATGGATTTCTATCTGAAAAGGTCATAGTCGGAAGGCAGCGTTAAGATGAAGGAGTTAGCAGAAATAAGATGGCATGGACGGGGCGGCCAAGGCGCGAAGACCGCCGCGCAGTTCCTTGCCGAAGCAGCACTCGATTCCGGAAAATTTATCCAGTCCTTTCCTGAATACGGCCCTGAAAGGGCCGGCGCGCCCATGCGCGCATATACGCGCATATGCGATAAACCCATAAATATCCATTCGGGAGTAACTAATCCCGACGCAGTAGTGGTGATAGATTCTACCCTGCTTACGCCGGAAGTATTGCAAGGGCTTCCCGAGGACGGCGTTCTCGTAGTAAATTCCACCGAGTCCGTGGCCCAGATAAGGAAAAAATTAGATTATAACCACGGCAAGGTCGCCGTTGTGGATGCCACGCAAATAGCGCTCGATACCATAAAAGTGCCGATGACCAATACTCCGATGCTGGGCGCGCTCATAAAAATTATACCTGTCGTTACGCTTGAAGCTATACAGGGAAAAATAAAGAAGAAATTTATCAAAAAGCTTGGAGAGGCTAAGACGGAGGCGAATTTAGAGGCGATAAGAAGGGCTTATAACGAAGTAAAAGTAGGATAAAAAATATGCCGGTAGATTTGAAGAATAAGAAAAATAAGGAATCAGAGGTAGGGCGCCAAAAGGGTTGGAAAGATATCCCTATAGGCGGCCTTATAGATAAAGGCGGTACGGCAAAGGCCTATAAGACCGGCGATTGGAGGACATTTTGTCCCCTCCGCGATGAAGCAAAGTGCATCAATTGCATGATATGCTGGGCATATTGCCCCGATTCAGCCATAAAGACAAAAGACGGGAAGATGACGGGGTTCGATCTTGATTATTGCAAAGGTTGCGGCATCTGCGCTTCCGTTTGTCCCGTTAAATGTATAAAGATGGTGCAGGAAGAGAGGAAGTAAATTGGAGAAAGTAAAATTATTCCCATTTACAGGAGACCAGGCAGCCGCGTATGCTATGAAGCAGATAGAGCCGGACGTTGTTGCGGCCTATCCCATAACTCCGCAGACGGAAATAGTGATGGGTTTTTCCCAATACGTTGCCGACGGTAAAGTAAAGACAGAGATGATCCCCGTTGAATCGGAGCATAGCGCTATGAGCGCGTGCGTCGGAGCAGCAGCTGCCGGCGCGCGTACCATGACCGCCACATCTGCCAACGGCCTGGCGCTTATGTGGGAGGTAGTGTATATAGCCGCATCAACGAGGCTTCCTATAATCATGCCGGTGGTCAATAGGGCGCTGTCGGGCCCCATAAATATTCATTGCGACCATTCCGACAGTATGGGGGCGAGGGATTCCGGCTGGATACAGATCTATTGCGAGAATGCCCAGGAGGTATACGAAAGCATAATATTGGCAGTGAGGATAGCCGAGCATTCCGATATACTGCTTCCCGTAATGGTGTGCCAGGACGGTTTTATAACAAGCCATGCAGTGGAAGGCATGCAGATTTTTGATGATAAAGTCGTAAAGGATTTTATCGGTGAATATAAACCGAGGTTTTCACTTTTGGATGTAGACCGCCCCTCCACGGTGGGGCCGCTGGATCTGCAGGATTTCTATTTCGAGCATAAGAGGCAGCAGTCCGCCGCCATGAAAGGATCGCTTAAGATTATTCCCGGCATCTTCGGGGAGTTCGAAAAGACCTTCGGCAAAAAACACAATTTTGTAGACGGATATATGCTGGAAGACGCAGAGGTAGCCATATGCGCGTTAAGCTCAACAGCAGGAACGACAAGAGGAGTTGTGGATAAGCTGAGAAAAGAAGGCCATAAGGTGGGGCTCCTTAAGCCGAGGTTTTTCAGGCCGTTTCCGAAAGACGCGATTATAAAGAGCCTATCAAATATAAAGGCGCTTGCGGTTTTGGACAGGAGCGAATCATTTTCAGCCGAAGGCGGGCCCCTCTTTTCCGAAATGAAAGCGGCATTTTATGCCGAAAAAAACCGACCACTTATCGCCAATTACATCTACGGGCTCGGCGGCAGGGATATATTTGAGGCGGACATAGAAGGTATATTCAGAGATGTGCTTGAAGTAGCGAAAAGCGGTAAAGTAAAAGAAGAGGTCCAGTTTACCGGAGTGCGCGAATAATGGCAAATCTTAGAGAACTTTCAAAGACAATACCCGAACGGCTTTCAAGCGGCCACAGATTGTGCGCCGGTTGCGGCGCCTCCATCATCGTAAGACAGGTCCTCATGGGCACAAAAGACCCGGTTGTCGTCGCGGCGGCGACGGGCTGCCTGGAAGTAGCCACTACCATATATCCTTATACTGCCTGGGAAGTTCCTTTTATACATAATGCCTTCGAAAACGTAGCTGCCACTATAAGCGGAGTAGAGACGGCTTACAGGTCGCTCTTGAAACAGGGGAAAATCAACAAAGAGATTAAGTTTGTGGCATTCGGCGGTGACGGCGGTACGTATGATATAGGATTGCAGTCTTTATCCGGCGCTTTAGAAAGAGGCCATAAATTTGTTTATGTATGTTATGACAACGAAGCGTATATGAATACCGGAGTCCAGCGTTCGGGCGCGACACCCATAGGGGCGTCAACCACTACGGCTCCTTCCGGAGAGAAAAGTTACGGTAAAACCCAGAGGCGGAAGGACCTTACCGCCATAGTGGCTGCTCACAGGATTCCTTATGTGGCGCAGGGTTCGGCGTCGCATTGGAATGACCTTATAACCAAATCGGAAAAGGCGTTTCAGGCCGACGGCCCGGCCTTTCTTAACGTTATATCCATGTGCCACAGGGGCTGGGGATTTCCCCAGGAGGACACGGTCGAAATTTCGAAACTGGCCGTTGAGACATGTTTCTGGCCTCTATATGAGGTGGTGAACGGCAAACTCAAGATAACCTATAAACCAAAGAATAAATTGCCGGTTTCAGAATGGCTGAAAAGGCAGGGGCGATTTAAGCATCTTGGTAAAGAAGAATACGCCGCGGTAGAGACAAGAATCCAGAAGGATATTGACGAAGACTGGGAAAATCTCCTAAAGAGAGAAGCGCTATAAAAAGGCCCGATTAATATGTATGTAGATATAGAAATATACAAAAGTGACGACAATGTTTATATAGCCTGCTGCCCGGAACTGGATCTTTACGCGAACGCCGATACGCAAGGCGAGGCGGCGGCGAAACTAAAGAAGAAGATAAGCGATTTTATAGATAAGCACGATTCATCTTTTGAAGCAAATAGAGATATAGATTATACCGTCAAGTACTATTCCGCCCGCTCCCCGCAGACCCACTAATCCGCCGTCTTTGCCAGGCTATTTTCACAAGAAATGCTAAAAGAATAAACAGCCCTACCAGAAAGATTCTCGCGCCCAACACATAGGGCTTATCGGCGGCGCTTACATCGCGCATAAGAAGGAGCGGAACGCCGTCTTTTATCGACCACCACGCAAGGATGATTATTAAAAATACCGGAGTTACGTATTTCATGATAAAACGGTATATTTTCGGTATTGCAAGGTCCGCGCCGTGATGTATTTCATCCCACGCTTTATCCATGCCAAATACCCACGTAAAAAGTATGGTCTCAACCGTCGCGAAAAGGGCAAGGCAGAAAGTGCCGCCCCAAAAATCCAATTCATTAAGTACGCCCCTGCCGAGAAAGAATATAGCGGGCTGGCAGAATAAAAACGCGGCTACGCCAAAAATTACGACGGCTTTCCGGCGGTTCAGTCCGAATTCGTCCTCAAGAAACGCTATGGCCGGCTGCGCCAGCGATACCGAAGAAGTGATACCGGCCAGAAAAAGAAGCAGAAACCATATCGCCCCGAAGAATACTCCGAAGGCAATCTTTTGAAAGATCACAGGCATAGTTACAAACCCCAGATTGAAAGCGCCGCTTGCGGCCACTTCTTTTATGCCTAGAGGTCCGAAAAAGACGAACGCGGCAGGTATTACTATGCTGGCGCCTATTATGACTTCGGCAAATTCGTTTGTGCTGACGGCAGTCAGGCCGGACAATACTACGTCATCGCCTTTTTTAAGATAACTCGCGTAGGTAAGGATTACTCCTATTCCTACGCTTAAGGTAAAGAATATCTGCCCCGCGGCCGCAAGCCAGACTTTTGGCTTAAGAAGCGCGGAAAAATCGGGATTCCACAAAAATCCTACAGCGTTTGAAATATTCCAGCCAGGTCTCGCCGCATCCGGTGTCCCCAGAGTTAATACGCGTATCATTACGACTATGCCAAGAATAAAAAGAAGCGGCATAGCTATACGGCATAATTTTTCAATTCCGCCGCGTATCCCGTAATATATGACGGTTATGTTTATTATAAACGTAATAAGAAAGAAAAAATATGCGGGCGCGAGGCTTGCGAAAAAGTTATTTTTTTCAAGACCCTGGTAGGCGCTCAGAAAACTCTGCATCGTTTGCTGGTCTTCTATACCCTTATAATTTCCCAGAATGGATAATACGCTATAACCCAGCGTCCACGACGCTATGTATGTGTAGTAAATAAAGATGACAAGGGGTCCGAATATGCCTACTACCCCGAAATATTTTATGAATCTATTCTTTTCCCATAAGCTGTGAAAGATGCCGGGAGCCGTACCATGCTCAAATCCGCCGCCGTAACGTCCCAAAGCCCACTCTATCCACATGAGCGGTATGCCTAAAAGGAGGAGCGATACGAAATACGGTATCAGAAAAGCGCCGCCGCCGTTATTGGCGGCCTGGACGGGAAACCGCAGGAAGTTCCCAAGGCCCACCGCGCTTCCCGCTACGGCCATGATTATGCCTAATTTTGAACCCCAGCTCTGCCGCGCCATTTTCTTTTACTGACACCTCCAATGCCCCGCTTGAGTCCACGCCTTCATCGCTTTATCCCGAAGAGATTTGTCTATACTTATGTATAGGTCGCCTATTTCCATAAGCGCGCTGCAATCGCCGGCGGAATCCGCCGCCTGGAAGGCATCATCCAAAACCAAAACAGCCTTTTCCTTGTCGCCCTGGTTTATATAACCTTTGGCCTTATTTATGAGATCTCCGGCGTTTTTTTGAGAAAGCGAGTATAGCGGTATAGCCAAAAGAAACGCCCCAAATACTAATACCGATATTACTTTTACCAATGTTCTCATAGCCTACCTCATTATTCCCCTGAAGATATCTATGACTTCCGGCGGGATATCTTTAGGAAGGTTCTGCCTTATTATATCGGTGGTATTGCTGCCCCGGGTCTTCTGAATTATGTCTATGACCGTATCTATAGCCATCATGCCTACGGCTCTTTTCGCTATGGGGCCGAGCCCCCAGCGGACATTTCCATTAGAATCCGTCTTTTGTTTAAAATCTATTACGACATTACCGCTTTGATTGGTGAGGTACATAGTAAGTTTCTGCACGCTTGTCTCAAGAAACGGACTATTGCTTTTTTCGGGATTTAGATAAAACACCAAGTCCGTGATCTCCATAGTGTAATTACCGTCTATAGCTCCATCCACGGCCTTTAAGTCGGAGTTGACGTTAAATACGCCCTGGGTCACAATAAACGGGGCGTACTTATCCAGGTATGGTTTTAAATTCGCAAGGGGTATCTCGGAGGCGGTGAACTGCCAGGAATAAGTAGGCTTTTTGCGCATAGGTGATATCTCAAAATTTCCTTTTATTACGCGCTCAGATTTGCCGTTCAGGTTAGCAAGGCCGTTAAAAACTATCTTTTCATAATTTTTTTCATCCGCGGAACGCGTGAGCGAAACAACGCCCGTCAGGGGAAAGATGTCTATATGGTGTCCCTGGCCGGGTGATATAAAACTGTCCAGATAATGTATAACGCCGTTTTTAATATTTATTGTGCCGGGAAGAGAGACCTTCGGTTGGGCCGCGGCATCCTCTGCGAACGCGTCTTTCACAAAGCCAAAATAGTCCTTATTTTTTATTGAAGCTGAGGGTTTGTCTTTGGCATCCTTTTTATCAAATTCCTGAAAATTCCACCGGTCCGCCGCGGAGCGCTCCACGTAAAATGTAGGATTTTGTATTTGTATGTTGTTTATATCGAGCCGGAGAGACGGCTTTGTAGTCACATTAAGCTTCATATCTACGGAACTCGCCTCCATCAGGTATTTACCCTGAAAACCTTTTGGATTTTTTACTTTTATGTCTTCCAGATGCAGCTTACCGGTCGTTTCGTCAAAGTTGATACCTGCCAGGGCAACGTTAGGGATGGGAAATGACTTTAATATAAGGTTGAGGGTGTATTGCTTTAGGGTATCGCGGAAGAAATATAATGAAACGCCGAGCAATGCTATTAAAAGAACCAGGACTATGAGTATCTTTTTCGCCATAAAGGACTCCTTTTGAAATAACGATATCATGCTATAATAGCTGTTGTCAAGGAAAATGGAATTCTGTATAATGAACATATATGATCGACACGTTGATAGTAGACGGCTATAACATAATACATGCCCTTCCGGAGCTGGAAAGTGAGCTCGCGAAGAGCTTGATGAGCTCAAGACGCGCTCTCACCGAAGCGCTTAAAAGATATCAGGCCGGCGAAAGATCCATTAAAAGAATATACGTTGTATATGACAGCAAAGAGGGCACCGGAGACATAGAGGACCTGGGGTTAGTGAAGAATTTATATGCCCCCAAGGGGAGCAGTGCCGATAGTGAAATAGTAAGGATCCTGAAAGGCGCCAAAAGCCTTAAGAAGACAGCCGTTTTTTCAAAAGATAATTTTGTCATTAATCATGCGCGGAGCATGGGGGCGGATGTTCTGCCCGTTGATAAGTTTTTGCGCAAAACAAGAAGCTCGAAAAATACGGCTAAATGCCGTGTCTTGAGCGAAGAATCCAAGGAAGAGATAAACAGGGAACTGAGAAAAATATGGAATATAAAGTGAGGTAGGCATGAAAGCATTTCTTATAGGGCTTGTGTTTCTCATATTGGCGGCTGTATTGGCGGGTTTAGGCGTGTTGTTGTTCCCGCTTCTTCTTGTAATGGGTATATTTTTGCGGATATTACTGTATTTCGTATTTGTAATATTTGCGGTATGGCTTTTGGGCAAACTGATAATCATGGTCTGGGAGGCCATAAAAGGGTATGGAAAAGATAAAGTATGAAATAGATCCGCACAATAGGCTTATTGCCAAAATAAGCCGGAGGCGTTCCGGGATACCGAAATTTCGCCATGTCATAGACGGAGAATTTAAAACAGGCCCTTCCAACACGCTTATCTATCATATAAAATCTCCGTCCAAAGGCATCACGGAAGAATTGGACCTTCCTTATCAGGTGAAATTGGGAGGCGTCTGGTCTCTGACTAAAAATCACGAGCTGAAACTGATTTTCGATAAATGCCAATTAGAGGGCTTCAGGAACGACGTCGTATTAAAAGGCGAGATCATAGGCGCGAATTCCGATTCCATCCTTTTCAGTGTAACTCAAAAAACAGGAGATGGCTTTAGCAGGACATCTATTTTGAGGCTCGAAGGTATTTGGCAGGCAGACGAATATAACCGCCTGATGTTCAAGGCGAAAAAAGAAAGCGACAAATATGATACGCTCGTTTTTGAGGGGCGATGGGAAATAAACAAACAGCATAAAATAGCCTATAAATATGCCAAAGGCCGGGATAAGTCCGAGAGATCGGTTTTGTTTGACGGTTTTTGGAATGTTACTGAAAAAGATAAGCTCACCTATCATTTGGATTTCATGAATAGATCTTTTTTTAACTTTAGGGTAGGAAAAGGTACCGCGTCGCAGAATAACATAAGATACGAGATCGGTATAGGCGCCAGGGCGCAAAGAAGGCCCAAGGCAAGATATCTGGTTTTATACGGAAAATGGAATATCAGAAAAAGTGTCGGGCTCGTTTTTGAGATAGATTACGGCGACGGCCAGACCGGCGGCATAGTTTTTACTGCCGAGGCCAAACTTACGGCGGATTCGCGCATAAAATTTGAGCTTAAGACAGAATCGGGAAAATCTTTGGGCGTCTCCCTGACTTTATCAAGGACGATATTGAAGGGCGTCGGCGAATTATATTCTAAGGTGTTATTTTCCGAAAAGGAGAAAGCGGTGTATATTGGCGGCGGGGTGAGGTGGTGAGTCATTATTTTGGTTACGGTTAGGGTGACGAAGCCCGTATCGTTTAGGGGTAAGGGCTACGTCTGGAATTGCAAAAGGAGGGGTAATATGCTAACGCATTCGAGGACTTTATTGTTAATATCCGCATTAATTCTGCTTTATACCACACCGACTAAAGCAGCGGACATGAAGAAGCTGATGGAAGTAGGAGCGAGCCAGGCGGAGATAGCGAAAGTCCTGCGGCAGGAGACAAAGAGTTACGAGGCCGTTAAAAAGGCAATCAATTCAGGCCGGATAAGAGAGGGGATGACGGCCGATATCATACGCAAAAAATACGGCGGGCCCATCATAGAAACTTACGACAAAAAGAACGATATCACCAAATGGCTTTATATGCCCGCATCGTCAGACCACTTCAAAGGCGAAAAGCTGTATATTCATATAGACAGTGATAATAAGGTCAAGGGATGGAAGCTAATTGAAGGCTAAATCAAGCTTTTTGCAATATTAACATATATAACCCCTTGTATCCCAATAAGTAAAAATAGTAAATTATTAGATATTTATTTTCTTAATTCAACCCTTCTATTTTACCATATTATATGGTATACTTTACGCACAGGGTTTTTTTAATTGCCCCTTAATTCGGTACTTTTAAAAGCTCAACAACGGAGTGCTGCACATGTTCTGGCTGAAGAAGGATAAGAAAAAAATCGGCGAAATTCTCGTAAATATGAGCCTTATTACGAAGAAACAACTTGAAGGCGCCCTTCAGCGCCAGCGTAAGAAGGGCGAGCGCCTTGGTAAGAACCTTGCCGATATGGGTTATCTTGATGAAGATGAGATATTGCCCTATGTAGCCCGGCAACGCCGCATACCGTTTATATCCCTTGAAAGATACAATATAAATTACCACGCGACTGCTACAATTCCCCATGAAGTAATATGCGCCTACAAAGTAGTACCTCTTGACATAATAAAAGATATAATAACGATTGCAATCGCGGATGTGCCTTCCGAAGATTTGGTCAAAAGAATAGAAAAACTGACCGGCCTCAAAGTCAAAGCCGTCATGATAACAAAAGGGGATTTTAAGCGCTACATAAAGACTTATAATCTTTCAGTCGTAGATAAAGACAAAGATGGGGTCGAAACGGGCACCGCAGAATATGTAGATTCGCCGGACTATCGTGGCCAAGAGAGAAGGCGTTATATTCGCTTTAACCGGAAACTGAAGGTCAAATATGAGTTCAGGGAAGAATTTAATGTCAACCGTTCTATCAATGTAAGCCGCGGCGGCGTTCTTGTAAAATCAAAATCTCCGATCCCTGAAAATACCCACATTATTTTGCACATAGAGCTGCCTTCAAGGCATGAGGATATAATAGTAATATCCAGGGTTGTGTGGACAGAAAGGACGAGCGATGAGGAAAGTTATCTGGTCGCTCTTAGTTTTAGCAGTATGGACGCCGCCGATAACAGGGCGCTGGTAAATTTTATAGAGTCACTCCCCAAATAATCCGCTTACTGCCCGAGCCGCTTGACGATAGCGCGGTGCTCGCGAAACAATTTTTCCGGAAGGTGCTTACCGAATTTCTTGAAAAACCGGGCTATATCTTTCGCTTCCTCTTTCCATTCCTCGCGGTTTATATCCAAAAGTTTTTGCATGGTCTCTTTCGATATATCGAGCCCGGTCATGTCTATGTCGCCCGGCCTCGGTATATAGCCTATAGGTGTCTTTTTTGCCGGGATTTTATTATTACACCTGTCCAATATCCACTCTATGACCCTTAGATTCTCTCCGTAGCCCGGCCACATGAATTTGCCCTTTTCGTTAATTTTAAACCAGTTTACATGAAATATCTTGGGCGGTTTTTTAATCTTTTTTCCCATGGAAAGCCAATGGGCAAAATAGTCGCCCATATTGTAACCGCAGAAAGGCAGCATTGCCATAGGGTCGCGGCGCACTTCACCGAGCTTGCCGTATTGGGCGGCGGTCCGCTCCGACGCTATGGAGGCGCCCACAAATACACCGTGCTGCCAGTTAAAAGCTTCATATACAAGCGGCGCCAGGCGCGCGCGCCTTCCGCCGAATATAATTGCGGAGATAGGAACGCCGTGATGGTGGTCGATCCTGTAGGATATTGCGGGGCATTGTTTTGCCGGCACAGTAAAGCGGCTGTTAGGGTGGGCGCCGGGGATATAAGCTCCTTTTTCGTCGACCATTCCCGGATGCCACGCCTCGCCTTTCCAATCTGTCCCCTTAGCCGGAGGCGCTTCATCGCCGCCTTCCCACCATACGGTTTTATCCGGCTTGAGCAGGACATTGGTAAAAATGGCATTAGTTTTTATGGTAGCGATGGCGTTCGGGTTTGTCTTAGAATTGGTCCCGGGCGCTACGCCGAAAAATCCCGACTCCGGATTTATAGCCCATAAAGCGCCGTCAGAATCAACGCGCATCCACGCTATATCGTCGCCGACCGTCCATACGCGGTATCCTTTTCTCTCAAGGCCTTTTGGCGGCACCAACATGGCGAGGTTTGTTTTTCCGCATGCGCTGGGGAACGCCGCTGCCACATATTCTACATGGCCGTTCGGCGATTCCACTCCCAATATCAACATGTGCTCCGCTAACCAGCCTTCTTTCTTGGCAAGATGACTCGCGATTCTGAGTGCCATGCACTTTTTTCCCAAGAGGACATTGCCGCCGTAACCGGAGTTTACGCTCCATATAGCGTTATCTTCCGGAAAATGAAGTATCATTCTTTTGTATATATCAAGCTGGGCCTTGGAATGGAGGCACTTCGTAAACTCATTGCTTGTTCCTAATTGTTTCAAGGCTTCGGAACCCATGCGCGTCATGATGCGCATATTAAGGACTACATATATGCTGTCGGTAAGTTCAACGCCGATTTTACTGAAAGGAGAACCTATGGGGCCCATAGAAAAGGGTATTACATACATTGTTCTGCCCTTCATGGATCCCTTGAATATTTTTTTGGCTTTTTGATATGCTGCCTGAGGCGACATCCAATTGTTGGTGGGGCCTGCGTCCGATTTTTTGCGCGTGCATATATAGGTCAAATGTTCCGTGCGCGCCACGTCGTTAAGGGCGGTTCTGTGATAAAGGCAGCCAGGGAGCTTTTTCTGATTTAACTTTAATACCTCGCCCGTCTTTACGGCTTCGCGTTCAAGCCGGTTTTTTTCCTCCTCGGAGCCGTCTATCCAGACGATTTTATCCGGCTTGCACAGAGCGGCCATTTCCGCTACCCATTTTTTGAGCCTTTTATGTTCTGCCATAGGGAATGTATTATAGCACATTCCAAGGAGGAGGCAAGAGTAAATTTATCGGATCGAATATCTATATAAATATTGACCGTTCCTCTTAAAAGGAATCCGGTATTTTTCTTCGCTCGGGGTCGATTTCTTGTAATAATATTGGTACTCTTCTCGCTCCAGGCGAAATTCTTAACGCTTCTCACTTCGTCAAAAAGTGCCCGAGCAAAGCTCGGGCACCCCTGGAAAGTTATCAACTGGGGGCGGG
>JAZDNG010000027.1:0-6290 GCA_043800065.1 Candidatus Omnitrophota bacterium | reverse complement strand
TCGCAAACGATGCCGGTGTTACAGCCGTCAATTCCGATATAAGCGTTAAAAACTGTATCATTCGGCCAGATCCCGAGATATTTGGCGAAGCTAAGTTCGGCAAGGGTATTCAGATATTGAATCTTGGCGGAAGTGCGGATATAGCGCCTCTTATTGAAAATAACCTCATCCTCAACGCCGATACGGGCATATACCTTTTCTCCCAGGCCTTCGGCGGCGCCATCCTCGGCGAAATAAAAGACAACACCTTAAATAACAATAACTCCGGCATAATCATGAGAATGCATAAGGAAAACCCTGCCATACAAAATAACATCATAACGCGCGCCATAGACGCTATACACCTTACATACGACTCACTTCTTACGGAAAGGCTCGCCAATATAACAAATAACTGTTTTGGCGCGGATGTGTATGGCAATACCCATAACGTTTGGTGCGATGAGCTTCAAACGGAACAGCTTACTCTTCCGGATGCAGCCGGCAATATAGGGGAAGACCCTGAATACTACGAGCCTGATGACCTGAACTATGCTCCTCAAAATCCGAACTGCGGCGACAAGGGCTGCAGATTAGAATAAGTCCTCAAATCATCACATCTACTAGTACCCTCCGGAAAATTCCGACAAAATTGTAACATCATCATTTAAAATATACTTGACAAAAAAGCGGCAATATGTTAATATCCCATTTCTTATGAAGACATATTCAGCTAAGGCAAAAGACGTAAAAAGAGATTATTTTGTGGCTAATGCCGAGGGTAAGGTCCTTGGAAGGCTCGCAACGCGCATAGCAACCATACTTGCCGGCAAGCACAAGGTAATATATACCCCGCATGTAGATACGGGCGATAACGTAATAGTCGTAAATGCCGATAAAGTAAAGGTTACGGGCAAAAAATCTACAGAGAAGATCTACGCGAGCTATTCCGGTTATCCCGGCGGCTTAAAGGAACGAAACTTCGAGACGATGCTCGCGAGGAAGCCAAAGGATATAATACGCCTTGCGGTGAAGAGGATGCTGCCGCATACGCGTCTCGGAGAACGGATGTTGCGCAAACTCAGGCTTTATACGGCTTCCGAAAAACCCGAACTTCCGAAAAGGGCAAAAGAGATAACGGCATAGTCACAGTAAAAATACAAGTTTTAGCGTATAGCGTTTAGCGTATAGAAAAAGGGGATGAGATGAAAGAAGTCATTAATGCACTAGGCAGAAGAAAAGAGGCGGTCGCAAGGATCTTTTTGACCCCGGGCGAGGGGAATATAGAGGTCAACGGCCTTACGCTCGACGCATATTTTCCTACAGAGGCGCAGCGCATAACCATCAGGAAGATATTCGATCTGGCGGAGCTTTTGCGTAAATACGATATCAGGGCCAACATCAAAGGCGGCGGCAAGAGCGGCCAAACAGGCGCATTACGCCTGGGCCTAGCGCGGGCAGCGGTAAAAGTGGATCCTTCCATAAAGAAATCGCTTAAAGTAGCCGGCGTGCTTACGAGGGATTCCCGCATGAAAGAGCGCAAAAAGTACGGCCAGAAGAAGGCCCGCAAGAAATTCCAATATTCTAAGAGGTAACGTTTAAAATTCTCCGCCAAAGGCGGATCCGCCTCGGGCGGAAAATTGTAAAAAATACCTATCTGGTCAACCTCGACGAATAATGGTTGACAGGATAGGTATTTTTATTTATAATTGATGATTATAACGACGGAGGTATAAAGGTGATCAAGGTAAGTGTCGTCGGTGCTACGGGTTATACGGGCGAGGAGCTCGTTACTGTTTTGGCTTCGCACAAAGATGTTAGAATAGTTTCTTTAAGCGCGATCATAGACAAGCCGACAAATATATCGGATCTCTTCCCGAGGCTTAAGGGCAGAGTAGATATGATATGCAAGAGTTTCGATTTTAATGAAGTGGCCGGTTTTTCCGACGTAATTTTTCTGGCGCTGCCGCACAGGGTCTCCATGGAATTTGCGCCAAAATTTTTGAATGCCGGCAAAAAGGTCATAGACTTAAGCGCCGACTACAGATTGCCGCCCGACGTATACGAAAAATGGTACGGAAAAGGCCATGCCGACACGAAAAACATAGCGAAGGCAGTTTACGGGCTGCCCGAATTATTCAGGAACGAAATAAAGAAGGCGGACTTAATAGCGAATCCCGGCTGCTATCCGACGAGCGTGATATTGGCCGCCGCGCCTCTTATTAAGAGCGGGGTCGTACAGCTGAACGATATAATAGCGGATTCAAAAAGCGGCATAACCGGCGCCGGAAGAAAGGCGTCCATAGACCTTCTATTCGGCGAGATAGCCGATAATTTCAAGGCCTATAAAATCGGCGCGCACCAGCATATGCCGGAGATGGTGGAAATACTTAAAAATCTTGCCGGAGGAGAGGTGGATATACTTTTCGCGCCGCACGTGATACCGATAAAGAGGGGCATATTGTCGACCGTTTATATGAAGCCCATTAAGAAGATCGGCCAGAAAGAGGTCAATAAAATCTACTCCGATTTTTATAAGAATGAATTCTTTGTGAGGTTCAAAAATGATACGCTTCCCGAAATAAAAGACGTAGCATATACGAACTTTTGCGATATAGGCGTAAGAGTGACGGATAAAAATATCGTCGCAGTCTCCGTAATAGATAACCTATTAAAGGGGGCAGCGGGACAGGCAGTGCAGAATATGAATATAATGTTTGGGTTTGACGAAAAGGAAGGCCTGGTATAGAGATGAGAATAGTAAAAGGCGGTGTTACTTCCCCCGTAGGTTTTACGGCAAACGCAGTAAAAGCCGGCATAAAGAGATCCGGAAGGCTTGACCTCGCCATTTTATGTTCGGAAGTTCCCGCCATAGCGGCGGCTGCCTTTACGAAGAATAAGTTCCAGGCATCGCCTATCAAGATAAGCAGCGCCCATTTACGGAATAGGACGCATCGGGCTCTCATAGTAAATAGCGGCAACGCAAACTGCGCTAATGGAAGCTCAGGCGACAGAGATGCGCTTCTAATGGCAGAGCTTGCGGCAGACGAGCTTTTTATAAATAAGAAAGAAGTTCTGGTCGCCTCAACAGGCGTTATAGGGAAGTATCTTCCGATGAAAAAGATAGAGAGTAAGATTCCGGAGCTTGTTGACGGGATCGATGAGAAAAACGGAAGTATCTTTGCTAAAGCCATAATGACGACCGACCGAACGAAGAAAGAACTGGCGGTCAAGTTTAAACTGGGCGCGTCCCTTGTTACGATAGGCGGCGCCTGTAAGGGCGTGGGGATGCTCTACCCGGAATTGGAAGCGGCAAGGCATGCGACAATGCTGTGTTTTTTAACAACAGATGCCGCCATATCCAGAAAATTGCTGGAGGATGCCCTTCGGGAGTCGATCGGAGATTCCTTTAATATGATATCGGTCGATGGCGATATGAGCACAAACGACTCATGTTTTCTTTTGGCTAACGGCCTTGCCGGCAATAAAAAGATAAACCAGAAATTCGGCGATTATAAAGACTTTACTGCGGCCCTTGGGCTTTTAACGATGGAGCTTGGGAAGATGCTTGTAAAAGACGGCGAGGGCGCGACAAAATTTGTGGAAATAGAAGTTAGGCACGCCCCGAGCGAAAAGGATGCCAAGGCGCTGGCGCGGAAGGTGTCGACATCCAATCTCCTAAAGTGCTGTGTCTTCGGAAGTGATCCTAACTGGGGGAGGGTGGTGGCGGCGTGCGGCTCAAGCAGCGCAAAGATGGACCCTTTAAAGGTGGATATCTACCTCGGCGGCGTTAAGGTATTTGCCAATGGCGAGAGATTGAGAAGATATAACGAAGAAAAGGTCAAAAGGATTTTCAGGGGCAAAGATATAAACATAAAGATAGATTTGAAAAACGGCAGGCATAAGGCCACTGCCTGGACGTGTGACATGTCAAAGGAATATGTGGCGATAAACTCGGAATACAGCACATAGTAGGAAAAAACGATGCAGGAAGCGATAAAAAAGAGCAAGATCCTTATAGAAGCGCTGCCGTACATAAAGAAATTTTTCGAGAAGGTCGTTGTAATTAAATACGGCGGGTCGGCCGTTTGCGAAAAGGGAATAGAGAAGGGCATTCTCGAAGACGTGATGTTCATGAACTATGCCGGCATGAGGCCGATCATCGTCCACGGCGGCGGGCCGTTTATTTCCAAGATGATGAAAAAAAACGGGATAGAGCCGAAATTTATCGGAGGAAGAAGATATAGCGACGCGCAGTCGATACGGATAATAGAAAAGGCTCTCAGGATAATAAACCAAAATATTGTAAGAGTGTTGAAGAAAATGGGAGCTGAGGCCTTTGGTTTGAGCGGCGGAGAAAACCATCTTATCCGGGTGAAGAAGATGAAGAACAAAATCGACCTCGGATTTGTGGGCGAAGTGACATTGGTGGATACTACCATCGTAAAGCGCCTTATAGAGGATAATATAATACCCGTCATTTATCCTTTGGGCATAGGCAGAGATGGAAATATTTACAATGTCAATGCGGATGACGCGGCAAGCGAGATAGCGATGGCGTTAAAAGCGGAAAAATATGTACTCCTTACAAATGTAAGGGGGGTAATGAAGGATAAAAAGGATCCGGATACCCTGTATCATACTTTGAGAGCCGGCGTGGTGAATAAATTAATAAAAAGAGGGGTTATAGATGCCGGGATGATACCTAAGGCCCAGTCCTGCGTCAATGCAGTGAGGGGCGGGGTTAAAAAGGCGCATATATTGGATGCGAATCTGTCTCACGCGCTTTTACTGGAAATATTTACGGACAAGGGGATAGGTACGGAGATAGTGAAATGACAAAGACAGAATTAATAAAAGAGAAATACGATAAATACATAATGCCGACTTACACAAGGGACGGTATTGCTTTCGTAAAAGGAAAAGGCATAACTCTTTGGGATGCCGACGGAAAAGAGTACCTTGACTTTTTTCCCGGATGGGCTGTCAGCGGCATCGGCCATTGCCATCCCAAGGTAGTCGCGGCCATAAGGGAGCAGGCGGGGGCATTGATCCATGTATCCAATAATTATTACAGCGAGCTTCAGGCTGAGCTTGCAAAGAAGATAATAGATCACGCCTTTGGGGGCAAGGTGTTCTTTGCGAATAGCGGAGCGGAAGCGAATGAATGCGCTATTAAGCTGGCTAGAAAGTACGGCAGTCAGTCCAAACGATACGAAATTATAACGATGGAGAAGTCGTTTCACGGAAGGACTATGGCCATGATCGCGGCTACGGGCCAGGACAAGGTCAAGCACGGCTTTGAGCCGCTTTTGGAGGGCTTTAAGACGATTCCTTTTAACGACCTGGCAGCCGTAAAAAACGCCGTTACGGAAAAGACTGTGGCCGTAATGCTCGAACCTATTCAGGGAGAGGGCGGAATTAATGCCGCCGATAAATCTTACCTTGAAGAATTGAAGAAGTTTTGCGGCGAAAAGGATATGCTGCTGATATTTGATGAAGTCCAGACGGCCATGGGTAGGACCGGCGAAATGTTTGCGTTTAAAAATTACAATGTTCAGCCTGACATTATGACATTGGCAAAGTCGCTTGGAAGCGGTGTGCCTATAGGCGCGACCGTCGCCTCATCCAGAATAGCCGATACCCTGACTGCCGGCACGCACGCCTCTACTTTCGGCGGCAGCCCCATAGTTTCGGCTGCGGCTTTGGCGACATTTGAAGCTATAGAAAAAGAAGGCCTTCTCGAAAACGCAAAGAATATGGGCGCATATTTGAGAGAAAAACTGGAGGGCCTGAAGAAGGAGTTCGACTTTGTAAAAAAGATAAAAGGCATTGCGCTTATGATAGGCGTCGAGCTTTCTATTGACGGCAAGCAGATATTTAATGAATGCGCGAAGAGGGGGCTATTAATAAACTGCACGCAGGGCAGCATTCTTCGGATCATGCCGCCTCTTACCGTAACGAAAGAGGATATAGACAGAGCAGTGAAAATAATTAGTGAAAGTATGACTGTTATGCAGGCGGGCTAAACGATTGTAATGGCCCAAAAGACTCTACGGCGGTAAAGCCGAGAGGGGGACATTTTCCGACATGCAGTAGCCGACACTTAAGTGTTGGCTACGGTAAGGGAAAGTGTCCCCGGCAAAGGAAATATGAAAAAAGACCTATTATCGTTAAAAGATCTGACCGAGGAAGATGCCTTTTATATATTTGAACTCGCAGAAGGGCTTAAGGCAGGGGTAGGCGAATTTGAAAGGCCCTTAAGCGGTAAATCGGTCGGACTCATATTTCAGAAGCCGTCAAACAGGACG